>DDNW01000076.1:16656-24849 GCA_002341345.1 Erythrobacter sp. UBA2510 | reverse complement strand
CCCATCGCCAGCGGTTCGCTGTCCCGTCTGTGGATCGGCCTGGCCGTGCTCGCCGCGCTGGCTGCGCTCGCCGCCTGGCTGACGCCGCAGCCCGTGGTCGTGATCGTGGACGAGATCACGGCTGGCAGCGGCCCGAGCCCGACGCAGGACGATGTCGCTTTTGTCACCTATGTCGGCAGACTGGACGACGGCACGGTATTCGACGAATCGCCCGCGCCGGGCTGGCCGGTTCCGGGCATCCTGCCCGATGCGACGCCGATGACGCTTGACGGGGTCATCCCCGGTTTCGCCGATGCGCTGGTGAAGATGCAGAAGGGCGGCACCTACAACGTGCACATCCCCTCGGAATTGGCCTATGGCGACAGCCCGGCCCCGGGCTCGAAGATTCCGCCTGGCGCCGACCTCAATTTCGAGATGACGCTGGTTGACTTCATGTCCCGCGAAGAGGCCGATACGCGCTATACCGCGATGCTGCAGGCGATGGGCGAGATGGGCCCGCCGATGGGCGCGCCTGAGGTTCCGGTCCAGTAACAAGGGCATGAGCGGGACCGCATCGGGCAGCGCCGAGGCACCCGCAGACTGGCCGCTGCGCCCATGGGTGCTTGGCATGGTCGGCGCGCTTGCCGGCCTGCTGGTCTTTTTCCTGCTCGATGGCGATGGCGACGATGTGCCCTGGCGCGTTGCAGGCGCGGCGTTCTGCACATTTGGCAGCCTGTCGCTGGCTTTGACGCTCGACCGGGAGAACTGGGTCGAGGCGAGCGTCTTTTCACTTGGTATTGGTGCAGTGCTGGGCGGACTTGCATGGCACGCGCTGTGGGTCGGCGACCGGCTGGCGGGCGAGGAATTCGCCTTTGCCGCCGGGATCTTCGCCAGCCTGCTCGCTGTACCGCTGTTTCAGGCGGGCTTTCACCGCCGCCGCTTTGCCACGCCCTATGCCGAAACGCATTACCATGTCTGGAACGATGCGGTGTCGGGCGCGGGCGCGCTGGCCTTCACCGGCATTTCATGGGCTCTTTTGTGGCTGGTCCACCTGCTGCTGAGCCTGGTCGGTATCGAGATCATCAAGGACCTCATCGACGAGGACTGGTTCGGTCTGATGTGGAGCGGGGCCAGCTTCGGCGCGGCGATGGGGGTGCTGCGCAACCAGCAGAAAATCATCGGCTCGTTGCAAGCGGTGGTGATGCTGGTGCTGGCGCTGCTAGCCGTGCCGCTGGCGGCTGCCTTGCTGGTGTTCCTGGTGGCGTTGCTGCTCTCTGGCGGATCGGCGCTGTGGGATGCAACCGACGACGCGACGCCGATCCTGCTGACCTGTGCCGCCGGGGCCTTCGTCTTTGCCAATGCTGTGTTTCGCGACAGCGACGCGGCGCGCTCGGGCAATGCGATCATGGTCGGCGCCGCCGTGGTGCTCTGCGCCGGAGTCCTGCCGCTGGGGATGTTCGCCGCGATCAGCATGGGGATCCGCATAGATCAATACGGCCTCGCGCCGGAAAGGCTGTGGGCGCTGGTCGCGATCGCCGTCGCAGTGGCGTATGGCCTGGCTTACTGGGTGGGCCTCGCACGAGGAAGGCGAGCGGGATGATCGGACCAGCTACGTGCGGCCAATCTGAACCTCGCAGTCGGGGTGTGCGTGCTGGCACTGGTCCTCGCGCTGCCGATTTTTGACTTCGGCGCGGTCTCGACGCGCAACCAGCTGGTGCGGCTGGAAACGGGCGCGGTCAGCGTCGACGAGTTCGACTATGCGGCGCTGCGCTGGGATTTCGGCGATGCCGGGCGCGAGGCACTGGCGCAGCTGGCGGCGGGCGAAGGCAAGCAGGGCGAACTCGCACAGATCGCGCTCGACCAGCAGGTCAGGCCCTATGGCTGGGCCCGCGTGGCCCGGAGAGATACGGATTTCGATCTGGAAATACGTCCCGAAGATGCTGATCTGCGCGCCGCTATGATGGCTTACCTGCGCGCGCGTCCCTATCACTGCGAGCAGCGCTGCGTGGTCCTTGATCTTGGCGGCGAAGGCGAACGGAAGCGCTTGGCGCTGGTCCAGGGAAGCCAGGTCCAGGAACTGGCGCAGGCCGAAGATGGCACGATTTCCGAATATTATGGCGGGGCAAGCGAATTGCCGTCGCTCGGACCAGATTCCTCAGTCGAAGTCCGGAGGGTGGAGAAACGCTATGTCTTCATCGACGGGCAGCCGGTCGGTGCGCCGCTCGACGATTCGGGGCCGCGGCAGGACATCGGCAATGCGTTAAACGCGCCGCCTAGCGAATAGCTTGAAGCGCGCCCCGCGCCCCGCTAACGCGCGATCCATGTCAGTCACCCGCGAAGAAGTCGCCAAGATCGCCGCGCTCGCCCGCATCCGCATGGATGACGCCGCGCTCGATCACATGGTCCCCGAATTCAACGCCATCCTCGCCTGGGTGGAGCAGCTGGGCGAGGTCGATACCTCGTCAGTCGAGCCGATGACCGCGGTCATCGAGCAGAAGCTGCGCCTGCGCGACGATGTGGTCGATGCCGACCCGCTAACCGGCGGGGGCAAGCGCGATGCAGTGCTGGCCAATGCGCCAGCTGCCGAGCATGGCTTTTTCGGCGTTCCAAAGGTGATCGAATAGTGTCTGTAATTGTAGGATTCCCGTTCGTGCTGAGCTTGTCGAAGCACGAATTCGCCCTTCGACAGGCTCAGGGCGAACGGAGGCAGGCATGACCGACCTCACCCAGCTTGGCGTCAAGGCGATCCGCGACGGCGTAGCCGCGGGCGACTTCACCGCGAAGGAAGTGGCGGAAGCCTTCAACGCGGCTGTTGCCGGAGCGGCACAGCTCAACGCCTTCATCGTTGCCACCCCCGATCATGCGCTGGCCGCCGCCGAAGCGGTCGATGCAGCGCGCGGAGCGGGTGATGACCTCGGGCCGATGGCAGGCGTGCCGATCGGCATGAAGGATCTGTTCGCCACCAAGGGCGTGCAGACCACGGCGGCGAGCCACATCCTCGAAGGTTTCGAGCCGCAATACGAAAGCACCGTCAGCCAGAAGCTGTGGGATGCAGGGGCGGGCATGCTGGGCAAGCTCAACCTCGACCAGTTCGCGATGGGCTCCTCGAACGAGACGAGCTATTTCGGCAATGTCATCTCCCCGTGGAAATCCAAGGACAGCAATGCGGCGCTGGCGCCGGGCGGTTCCTCGGGCGGTTCATCTGCGGCGGTATCGGCGCGCATTGCGCCCGCTGCGACCGGCACCGACACCGGCGGCTCGATCCGCCAGCCTGCCGCCTTCACTGGCATTTGCGGGATCAAGCCGACCTATGGCCGCTGTTCGCGCTGGGGCATCGTCGCCTTTGCCAGCTCGCTCGACCAGGCCGGGCCGATGGCGCGCAGCGTGGAAGATTGCGCGATCATGCTGGAGGCGATGGCGGGTTTCGACCCGAAGGATTCGACCAGCCTCGACCTGCCGGTGCCGAACTGGACGGCCTCGCTCGATGCAGATCTGCGCGGCAAGAAGGTCGGCATTCCGCGCGAATACCGGATGGAGGGGACAGACGAGGAAATCCTCAAGAGCTGGGATCAGGGTATCGCCTGGCTGAAGGATGCCGGGGCCGAGGTTGTCGACATCAGCCTGCCCCACACAAAATATGCGCTGCCCGCCTATTACATCGTCGCGCCTGCCGAGGCGTCGAGCAACCTCGCCCGTTATGACGGCGTGCGCTACGGATTGCGCGACTTGCCCGATGGCGCGGGCCTGCAGGACATGTACGCGGCGACTCGCGCGGCAGGCTTCGGCGATGAGGTCAAGCGCCGCATCCTGATCGGCACCTATGTGCTGAGCGCCGGTTTCTACGATGCCTATTACACGCAGGCGATGAAGGTGCGCACGCTGATCCGACAGGATTTCGACAATGCGTTCGGCGAATGCGAGGTCATCCTCGCCCCGACCACGCCTACGGCCAGCTTTCCCCTGGGCGACAAGCTGGACGACCCGCTGGCAATGTATCTGAACGACGTGTTCTCGGTCCCGGCCAGCCTCGCTGGCCTCCCCGCGATGAGCGTCCCGGCAGGGCTGAACTCTGCCGGACTGCCGCTGGGCCTGCAGATCGTCGGACCGGCCTTCGGCGAGCAGGCGGTACTCAATGCGGGCCTCGCCATTGAGCAACGCGCCGGGTTCACTGCGCAACCGGAGAAGTGGTGGTAGCACCCGCCTGAGGAATTTGCGCCTGCGACTCGGGCAAATCGGTCCCTCGCTTTCCGCTGTCATGTCCGCTGAGCCGCCGCTCATCGGTCCCACTGGGCGCGCGCATGGCCCGCAGGCGGCTTTCTTACCTTAGACGCCGCTGTTGTGACCGGTTCTCATCAGGATCGGTCAAACCCTTGAATCTCTAAACTATACTTGGTCTTCGGGCGGCCCCGGTCCGGCTGCTCCACGCATGGGCGCAACGAACAGCCCTAGCCGGAAGGGGTAAGCAGAGTGGGTAGCTATGGTTAATGACAGTTTCTGTTATAAATTTATCCACATGCTCGCAGGCCCCGAAAAGGGCAAGAATCCGACGAGCTTACCCAGGGCTGGATGTGTGTTGGGGTCGCGATAGCTGGTCCTTTAACACCAATGGGAGTCTCCCATGCGTCAGACCATATTCCTCGTCGAAAAAACCGCCGCGCGGGGCAGCGCGTCGTGATCCCCGGGCAGGCGGCCTTCTCGGTCAACCTTGCCGGGATGGTCCGCCGTTTCGGGGCCAAGGCGGCGATACGCCTGCTCTCCTCGGCCCGCGTGCGGCGCGGCGAGCGGGTCTATTCGCTAACCGGTTTCGTCCAGACAAAGAGCCTGTTCGTCCATATTCCCAAGGCTGCCGGTGTCTCGGTCGCGCAAGCGCTTTACGGAAATCTCGGCTACGGCCATCGCCCGATGAGCGTCTATCAGGACATCTTCCGTGACGAGGCACTGAAACACATCTTCACCTTCACCTTCGTGCGCAATCCGTGGGACCGCGTCTATTCGGCCTATCGCTTCCTCAAGGCTGGCGGCTGGCCCGAATACGATGCCGATTATGCCGAGACCTTCCTGAAGGAGTGCGACAGCTTCGAGCAATTCGTGCTGGAAATCCTGCCCCGGCCCGAGGCGCGCGAGAAACTGCATTTCCGATCCAGCCTGTATTACCTGCGCGCCCGCGACGGAGGCATGTATCCGTTCGATTTCATCGGTCGGTATGAGACCTTTCGCGAGGATTTCGAAAAGGTCCGCAAATACGTCAACCCGCATGCCCGACTGACACATCTGAACAAGACCAGAGCGACCCGCAAGCAGGGCTATCGCGACGTCTATACCAACGAGATGATCGACATGGTCGAATCCATCTATGGGGACAGCATCCGCGAACTTGGCTATTCGTTCGACGGGTTCAGCAACACCATGCCGGGGTTGGCCAAGCGCAAGGCGATGACACAAGGGTTCAGACCGTGCGTGATATGATCGCCGGGCCCCACCTCTGTCCCTCCGCGGCTGGAATCGCGTCAGTTCAGACCGTGCGACTGGCCTGCCGTCGGTTATCCGCCAACATGTTGTACGGATGCGAGACGCCGATCTTGATCAGGCCGACTGTGCTTGCCTTGGTCGCAGGTCGTACGTAGACTTTTGCAATAAAAACAGGGGACCGGGCGCAGATTCGCCGGAAGGTTACCTTTAAAAGGAGTCGCGCTTTGCTAGTTTCCCCTGCCGGCAGCAGCCCCCCCGAAGGCAGCAAGACGACCGAGACCTCTGCCGCGCATCCAACCAAGAGCACCCGCGAAAAGGCGGTTATCGCCAATTCGATGTGGCGCACGGGCAGCACTTATCTTGCCAACCTGTTTGCGACCGCGCCCAAATACGAGCTGTTCTACGAACCGCTGCACGAAAATATCGCCGATGCCGAGCACATAGAAACGAATCCGGAAGAGCAGAAGAAGCGCCTGAAAGAGATGCGCCATCCGGAAATGGCCACCTCGCTGATCGATATCTACAAGGAACGCGATCCCAAGACCGACGAGGTGCTTGGCAACCTCTACGATCCGGCCTCGGCCTTCCGCAACGTCTACAACGAGGCGAGCGAGGAATGTAACGAATACCTGCTCGCTGCAGCCAGGATATCGAGATCGTCGGGGCAGGTGCCGTTCTTCGGTTTCTGCCGTTCGGGCCTGCAGCATCAGTCATGGGACGGGCTGTTCCGCGGCAAGAACATCTATCTCTGGCGCGACCCGCGTGAGCAGTTCCGCTCCTACGGCTGGACCGAGGACAATCGCTATTTCATCCCCGGCACGATGGCACAGCTGCTGCTCTCGCGCCCGCTGGCGCCGATCGTCAACGCGCTGAGCTCGTCGTGGCGCGCCAATGGGATGCGCATGATCATCAACCGCATTCCCGACCGCTCGCGGCTGGCAATGCTGCGCGTCGGGCGGTTGTTCGCCGCACAGCTCTCGCTCGAACGGGTCTATGCGCTGTTCTACCTGTCGTGGCTCGCCAGCTTTCGCAGCGGTGTGCAGACGGCGGAGATTGACTTCACGCTGAACCAGGTTGCCGAAGACACGAGCCTGCGCGAAGAGATCGAGGGCGAGTTCGACATCAGCTTCGACAAATTGCGCCAGACCCCGGCCGAGGTGGTCGAGGGGATCGATTATGCTGCCATCGAAAGCGAGGTGGAGCGGCAATTCGAGGCACTTTTGATCGCAGATGATGGAAGTCCGGCCGCGAATGTGCTTTTGGGATGCGAGACAACCGGCATCTAACACTAGCATTTTCAGGCAGACGCATGAGCAATTATCGTATTCAGGGCGCAACCGGCGAATGGGAGGTCGTGATCGGCCTCGAAGTCCATGCGCAGGTGACCAGCAAGGCCAAGCTGTTTTCCGGTGCGGCGACTGCCTTCGGGGCAGAGCCCAATGCGCAGGTCAGCCTCGTCGATGCGGCCATGCCCGGCATGCTGCCCGTGCCCAACCGCGAATGCATCCGCCAGGCGGTGCGCACCGGCATGGCGATCGAGGCGCAGATCAATGCATGGAGCCGGTTCGACCGCAAGAACTACTTCTATGCCGATTTGCCGCAGGGATACCAGATCAGCCAGCTCTATCACCCGCTGGTGGGCGAGGGGAAACTGCTGATTGAGGCCGATGAAAAGGCCGGCATCCCGGAAGACAAGATTATCGGGATCGAGCGCATCCATGTCGAGCAGGATGCGGGCAAGCTCATGCACGACCAGCATCCGACCATGTCCTATGTCGACCTCAACCGCGTGGGCGTGGCGCTGATGGAGATTGTCAGCCGTCCGGACATGACCTCACCGGCGGAGGCCGGGGCCTATGTCAGGAAGCTGCGCTCGATCCTGCGCTATGTCGGATCGTGCGACGGCAACATGGAAGAGGGCTCGATGCGGGCCGACGTCAATGTCAGCGTGCGCAAGGTCGGCGATACCGAGCTGGGCACGCGGACCGAAACCAAGAACGTCAATTCGGTGCGCTTCGTCATGCAGGCGATCGAGTACGAGGTCCGCCGCCAGGTCGATCTGATCGAGGATGGTGGCAAGGTCGTGCAGGAAACGCGGCTGTTTGATCCCAATACCGGCACGACCCGCTCGATGCGTTCGAAAGAGGACGCGCACGACTACCGCTATTTCCCCGACCCTGACCTGCTGCCACTCGAACTCGATCAGGGCTTTCTGGACGAATGCCGCGCCAGCCTGCCCGAACTGCCCGATGCCAAGCGCCGCCGCTATATCGAGCAGCTGGGCCTGACGCCTTACAACGCGCACGAACTGACCGCCGAGGTCGAGACCTTCGCGCGCTTCGAAACGCTGCTTGCCGAAACCGCCGCCGCGCTGGGCAAATCCGAGGCCGATGTCGCGACGCAGGTCGCCAATTGGTCGCTCTCCGTCGCGCCGGGCGTGATCAAGGCGCTGGGGGACGAGGGCGATCCGGCCCATGCCACGGCCTCTGCGCAGGCCAGAATCCTCAAGATGCAGGTCGATGGCGAGATTTCGGGCGGACAGGCCAAGGAATTATTTGAAATCGTGATGAAAACCGGGCGCGATCCGGCTGAAATCGCCGAAACCGAAGGCCTCAAACAGACCTCCGACAGTGGGGCAATAGAGGTAGTGGTTGACAAAATACTTGCCGATAACGCCGAAAAGGTGGCTGAATATAGGGGAGGCAAGGACAAGCTGTTCGGATTCTTCGTCGGCCAGACGATGAA
>DDNW01000076.1:15942-16566 GCA_002341345.1 Erythrobacter sp. UBA2510 | reverse complement strand
TTCGTCGGCCAGACGATGAAGGCCATGCAAGGCAAGGGCAACCCGGCAGTCGTCAATACCGTCCTGCGCGAAAAGCTCGACCAAGGCTGACGCTAGCCCCAGACGGGGGCAGTTACTTAAAGGTCAGGTCGATATTTGAGTTCGGACCGTTTCGGTCCGACGCTACAGCTCGTCGGCGTCGAGATAGTCGACCTCCATTTCGATACCGGCGAGCTGTTCGTCGATCACCGCGCGGTCGCCGACCACCACGATCGTCAAGTCGTCCGGCCGCAGGTAGCGCGATGCTGCCGCCTCGATCTGCTCCGCCGTCATCGAGCGATAGATATCGGGCAAGCGCTCGGCATAGTCGGCTGGGCGGCCAAGCAGCTGGTTGGCATTAATGGCGGTCAGCACCTGGTTGTTGGTTTCGAACCCGATCGGCAGGCTGCGGACATTACCGTCGGTCACGCGTGCCAGCTCGCTGTCCGTCAGCGGCGCGGTCGCCGGAAAAGCCTGCATGATCTCGATAATCGCCGCGATCGAATCGGCCGTGCGGTCGGCCTGCACCTGCGAGGCGACGAGGAAGGGGCGCGGCCCCTCTCGTGTCGGTGTGAAAGAGTAGATGCCGTAGGTCCAGCCCTTGGA
>DDNW01000076.1:7710-15906 GCA_002341345.1 Erythrobacter sp. UBA2510 | reverse complement strand
CAGGTCGTCCATCAGCCGCGACAGGAAGCCTTCACCCAGCACCTGGTTGGCCAGCTGCAGGTCTTCTGCCGAGCCTTCGACGCCGGTCAGCGGCAGCACTCGCCCCATGACGATATAGCTCGACGGCGAGTTGGGCCGGTCGACCACGACCAGCCGCTGTTTCTGTGGCGGGACGGGCGCGTCCATCGGCTTGGTTCCGACCGGTCCGGCAGGTTCCTGCCAGCTGCCGAAGCTGGCTTCCAGCGCGGCGACCAGATCGGCCATTGTCACATCGCCCACCGCATTGATGCGCGCGTTCGACGGCCTGATCCAGGCATCGTGCTCGGCGCGCATGTCTGCGGGCGTCAGCGCGGCGATCACTGCCGGGTTGCCGCTGGAGGCGGCATGCGCATAGGGATGCTCCTCGCCAAACAGCATCGGGTAGATTGCCCGGATCGCGAGCGGGCCGGGCGAGGCACGGTCCTGTTCGATCCGCGCGAGCCGCTGGGTCTGCAGGCGGGCGAGGTCTCCTTCGGCGAAGGCGGGGTTTTGCACAAGGTCGGCCATCAGCTCGAGCGAGGGCATCAGGTTGGCGGTCAGCGCGTTGAGGTAGACCGTGCTGGTATCGATTCCCGAGCTGGCCGTCAGCGAGGCGCCGAGGCTCTCGGTCTCGGCGGCGATGTCCTGCGCGGAGCGGGTGGCAGTCCCCTCGGCCAGCATGTCCATCATCATCTCGTGCCGACCTGCTTCATCAGGCGCATCGGCGGCAGAACCCGCATCGAAAATCATCGACAGCGCCACGGCGGGGATGGCGGTGCGCCGCGCGAGCGTCACCTCGATCCCGTTGGTCAGCGTCGCGGTTTCGATCGGAGGCAGTTCGAGGTCGCTGACGGGCGCCACGGCGGGCGCGGTGCGCGGGCCTCCGCCCTGTGCATGCGCAACGCCGCCGCCGGTATCGGGTTCGGGCGGGGGGACCGTGTCCTCGTCGCCCCAGCCGCCCATCGGGCCGCCGTCTAGCGTCCGCTCGCCCGGCACCACGGCAAGGGTGAGTGGCGGGCGCGTGAGCCACCTTTGCATCGCTGCCTGAACCTCGGCGGGAGTCAGCGTGGCGAGGCGCCGCAGCTTGGCCAGCTCGAAATGCGGATCGCCGGTATAAAGCTGCCCCTCGGCCAGCACCGCGCCCTTGCCGCCGAACTGCCCGACCTCCTCCATGCCTTTGACCGTCTCGGCAATCATCTGCGTGGCGGTGCGGCGCAGTTCGTCCTGCGTCGGGCCCTCGGCCAGCATGCGATCGATCACCGCGTAGAAATCCGCCTCGGCGGCGGCGCGATCCTGGCCCGGCGCAATGTCCATATAGGCGGTCGCATAACCGATCTGCTCATAGGCGTAGAAATAGCCGACCACGCGGGTGGCGATCTCCTTGCCCCGGACCAGTTCGTTGTCGAGCCGCGAGGAGGCGAGGCCGCCCAGCACGTGCATGCCTACTTCGAGCGGCAGTGCATCAGGGTCTTCCATGCCGGGGCCCGACCAGTAGCGATAGATGCGTGTAGCGGGGACCTGATCGGTAATCTCGCGGGTGACCGGCTCTGCCAGCGTGACCGGCCCGGCGGGTGCCAGCGTGACCTCGGGCCCGGCGGGAATGTCGCCGAACCAGCGCTCGACCATCGGGCGCGCGGTCGCGGCATCGATATCGCCGGTCAGCGCCAGCACGACATTGTTGGGTCCGTATTTGTCGGTGAACCAGTTCTGCACGTCCTCCAGCGAGGCGGCATTGAGGTCCGCCATCGAGCCGATCAGTGAATGACGATAGGGGTGGCCGACCGGGAACAGCTCCTCGTTCACGATGTAGCTGACGAGGCCATAGGGATTGTTGTCACCCTGGCGCTTTTCGTTCTGGACGACGCCGCGCTGATTATCGAGCCGCTCCTGCGTGACCGCGCCGAGCAGGTGCCCCATGCGGTCGCTCTCGGCGAACAGCGCCAGGTCGAGCGCGCCGGTTGGCACGGTCACGACATAATTGGTACGGTCGTATGAGGTCGAGCCATTGGTAGTGGTCGAGCCGGCATTTTCGAGCAATTCGTCGAAGGCGGGCACGTTTTCGCTGCCCCCGAACATAAGGTGCTCGAACAGATGGGCAAAGCCGGTTCGGCCGCGCGGTTCGTTCTTGGACCCGACGCGGTAATAGAGCGTGACGCCCACGACCGGCGCCTTGCGGTCGGTATGGACGATGGTGGTGAGGCCGTTGGGGAGGGTAAACCGCTCGTAATCGAGGTCAATATTGTCGACCAGCGCGACAAGGTCCGCATTTGCGCTCGCGGGAGCAGACGCTGTTGTATCGGCGACGGGAGCAGTGGCGAGCGGGGCGGCGCAGGCTGCGAGCAGCAGCGATGCGATGGCGGTGAAGCTGAAGCGAGAGAAGCGCATGGTGCCTTCTACCAAAGCTTTTGCCAGAGGCCAGCCGAGCCGTTCAACTTTGGTCGATCACCAACAACGCTTCGCCCATTTGGATATGCCTGCCCGTTTCGAGGTTATCGACCGGGCGGCAATCAGGTGGGGCGACGAGGATGATGGTCGATCCGTGCTCGAACCAGCCCATCTCCTCGCCCTTCGCAAAATGCCTGTCGAGTGGTTCGACCCGCTCGCCTTTCGTGCGGACATTGGCATCGGCATCGTACCACGGCATGCGGATACTGGCGACCAGCACGGCGGCGACGGGGACCAGCACAAGGCGGTGCCCACTTGCCTCCAGCTCTATTGTAATCGGTGCGCGCTCGTTCTTGCAAAACAGCTGCTCGATCCGTCTCAGCGCAATCGGGTTCACATTCCACGTATCGCCCGCAATATAGCGTAGCTGCTTGACGCTCAGGTCGTGCGGTGCGTGGAAGCGGTGATACATGCCTGCGGTCAGGCGTAGAGTGACGTACCAGCCGCCTTCATAGGCCTCTGCCTCCTCGCCCGAGCCGAACAGGTCTGCGAGCGGGTAGGGGGCGCCCTTGATCTGGAGCGCGGTGCCGTTTTCGACGCGCCCGAAGGCACCGACGATAGCGTCAGAAGGGCTGGCGATAACGCGAGGGTCGGGGTCGACCCGACGCGCGCCCTCGCGCAACTCGCGGATGAAAGCGGCATGAAGGCTCCTGAAGCGCGCCTCCTTCGCGTCTGACATGTCGACGTCGCAGAAGAATTTCCACGCCGCGATGCTGGCGGCGCGCACCGGCGCGAACTCGACCTTCGAAAACCAGCCCATAAAGCGGGTGAGCGCATGGCGCGGAATCCGGTTGCTGAGGAGGAAATTGACATCCTCCTGACTCAAAAGTGTCCGAAGGGAGGTACCGAGCGCCATGGCGCGCTCTTTAGCGACGGGATTCGGACAGGCGTATGACATCGGCGGTAGTGCCAAACAGGACTTGGAAGGCTGCGAAGTGGCTGGCGGGAGCGGCAGGTGCCGTGGTGACAGCGAAGCTGGCGCGTGACCGGTTGCGGCTGAGCCGTGCCAAGCACAAGGGGCTGGCGGGCCATGTGCGGATGGCCAAGCGGGTCAGCAAGCTCATCCCCTTTTACGATTTTGACCGCGACCAATTCTTCCGCGTCGATGGTGCACCTGATGACGTCGTAGCAGCGCGCGAAGCGGGCTTTGCAAGGCTGTCGGCGCTCTATCACGAGCGCTTTCCGCATACGGCCGCGAAAAGCGCCGAGGTGCGAGACTCTATCCCCGACATTGCCTTCACCGGTACCTACCGCGTGCCGTTCCAGTTTAGCCGCGTGGTGCGTGAGGCATTGCCCTCCGGCTCCTTCTGGCAGTCAAGCGAAGGAGTCATGCTGACCGATCTCGATGGCAATTCATTCTACGACCTCACCGGCTCCTACGGCGTGAACCTGCTGGGGACGGACAGCTACAAATCCATGGTAAAGCAGGGCATTGCCAGCACTGCCGCGCTCGGCCCGGTGCTGGGTGGCCTACACCCGGTAGTCGCGGACAATGTCGCGCGGCTGAAAAGCATCAGCGGGATGGATGCGGTCAGCTTCCACATGTCGGGCACCGAGGCGGTGATGCAGGCGGTGCGGCTGGCGCAATATCACACCGGGCGGGAGCGGATCGTGCGCTTTGCCGGGGCCTATCACGGCTGGTGGGGTGACGTGCAGCCGGGCATCGGCAACCCGGTGTCGGCGGACCGGACGCTGACGCTGGCGGACATGAGCGAGCGCACGCTGGCGGTGCTTGCCAGCTGCAAGGATATCGCCTGCGTGCTCGTCAATCCGCTGCAGGCCATGCACCCCAATGTGAGCGCGCCGGGCGACAGCGCGCTGGTGGATTCGAGCCGCAAGGCCGGGGTCGACCGCGAAGCATACTCGGCGTGGCTGGCGCAATTGCGCGAAGTCTGCACGAAGGCTGGCGTGGTGATGATCGTGGACGAGGTGTTCACCGGCTTCCGTCTCGCGCGGCGCGGCGCATGCGAATATTTCGGCGTCACGCCCGATATGGTCACTTACGGCAAGACGCTGGGCGGCGGCCTGCCCGTGGGCGTGCTGTGCGGACGCGCGGACCTGATGAAGCGTTACCGCGAAGACCGGCCCGCCGACATCTGCTTTGCGCGCGGCACCTTCAACTCGCACCCCTATGTGATGGGGGCGATGGACGCGTTTCTTAATTGGCATGGCAGCGCGGAAGCCGACGCGGCCTATGACGGCGTGGACGAACGCTGGAATGCCCGCTCGGCGGACCTCAATGCACGGCTGGAGAGCGAAAGTCTGTCCCCTCGCATCGCCAATCTCGGCACCGTCTGGACGGTCAGCTATGCGCGCCCCTCTCGCTATAACTGGATGCTGCAATATTATTGCCGCGCTGAGGGGCTGGCGCTCGGCTGGACGGGCACCGGGCGCTTTATCTTCAGCTTCGCTTATGGCGATGCGGAGTTTGCCGAAGTCGCGGATCGCTTCATGGCCGCGGTACGCGCCTTCGAGGCCGATGGCTGGGCCTGGGGCCAAGAGGGCACCACCGACAAGGCGCTCAAGCGGCAGGTGCTGAAAGAGATGCTGGGGCGAAGGTTCGGGTAGAGGGCACAGCCGGTTTGTGTAATCTGGCCCCGGCAAACAGGGGGTAGCATGATGATTCTGAAGATCGCGGGTACGAGTGTGGTTCTGGCGACGGCGCTGATGGCCTGTTCCCCGGCGGCGGAAGAACCGGCGACCGAAGAAACGGCGGCAGTCGAAACGGCAGGCACTTTCGTCCCCGCCGATTTCGAGGTGCCGGTGCTGGTCGAGGGCGATGGCTTCAAGCTCGTCCCGCTCGGCCCCGATCTCGTGGACATCGATTACGCGGCCTACATGTCCTCGATCGAGCATCTCCAGCAGACCTTCACCCGCAGCACCAGCTGGCCGCGCGAGGGCATCACCGATGAAGAGGCGATGCTCGACATGGAGACGGAGCAGGGAAGGTTCTTGGCGCGCGAGAGCTTTGCCTATGGAGTCCTATCGCCCGATGGCACCCGCGAACTCGGCAGTCTTTATGTCCGCCCGAGCCCGGTAGAGGGCTATGACGCAGTCGTGATGATGTGGGTCACCAAGGCCGATTACGACGCAGGCTTTGACGAGAAACTCTATGCCTGGGCGCAGGAATGGGTGGCAAGCGAGTGGCCCTTTGCCAATGTCGCCTGGCCGGGCCGCGCGATCGATTGGGATAGCTGGGATGCGATGGTCGCGGCCGAGGGGGAAGGGCCAGAAGATGGCTCATTAGGCGAGTAAGCCGACAAGCCCTCTCCCGCAGGAATTTTGTGTTGCATTGCACAATGCGACTGCCCAGACTGTACCGGTCAACCATTTCATGAGCCCGCGCTCGTGCTGGAAATCAGGGGAATCCGATCCGATGAAAAAGCTCGTCGTCCTCGCCGCCATAGCCGCTCTTTCCGCCTGTGGCGCGCCCGAGGCCGAAGAGACTGAGGCACCGGTCGTTGAGACGGATGAGGTGGTCGAGGTCGCCCCGCTCACCGACACGACCTGGACCTTCACCCGCGACGACAAGTTCTATATTGAATCGATCGATGCCAATGGCGACTACCTCGTCGATGAAGACGGCGTCCATTACGACCACGGCACCTATGAACTGCTCGACGGCAAGCACTGCTTTACCAGCGCCATGACCGACGAAGGGCAGGTCTGCTGGGAGGCGCCTGCGTCGATCGAGATCGGCGACACGGTCGATGTGACCAGCGAAGCTGGCGATACGCTGACCGTTACGCGCGAAGAATATCAGGCGCTGGTACACTGATCTGAGGGGATAGCCCGTTCCCCAAACCGAGCCGGCAATTATACTGACCCAGATTGGTAACGGGCGGAGCAGCCTTGGCTGCCCCGCCTCCCTCTCCAACCGGTAGAAACTCTCGTCAGCCGCGCCGCGCCGGACGCCATGCTTTCGCCGCCCTAGCACACTCTCCCGGCGCACGGAAATACATCTTCATATCGTGGAACGGGTCGGTGATGATCTTCGCCGCCCAGACGAGGCCGGTCTCCACATCGCGGATGAAGAACAGCTGGATTGTCCGGAACAGCAATGCGCCAACGCCCAGCGCCAGCCAGATCATGCCGAGGTCTTCCAGATACATCCTGAGACCGGTAAAGGGTTCGGAGAAGACGCCGAAGAAACTGGGGTTCAGATACAGCACGAGCGGGGCGAGTCCCCACAGACCCATCAGCACCACCTTGCGCGCCAGGTTGTAGCCGACCTTGATCTCTTCCTTGTATTCGTGGGTCGCCTCGTTCTCGTAATCGTAGCCCTTGGGCTCGAAGAAGAAGTGCCCTGCCTGCCGACTGGTCATGGCAAAGCCCCATGCCAGCAGCGCGGCCAGCCACGGATAATTCCACACCAGCGCGTAGCTCAGCACGAAGGTGCAGGCGCTGAAGAAATGCAGCGCCTGGTTGACGATCGAGTGGTGATAATAGCGGTGGTCGTCCCAGCGCTGTTCGGCCAATTGCTCACGAAAACGGCCCATCTCAATACTCCGTCCAAAAGGCTGCCCGGGCTCTACCGGCGGGCAGCGTGTGTGTGCCTGTCAGGCGAGTTTCTTGCGGTAACGCAGCAAGGAAAAGTGACCGAGCGGCGGCAGCGGCCGGTTTTCGATCAGCGCGACCTCGCCGTTGGTCCGTGCCCAGCTCTCGTAGCGCGCAACCGGGAATTCTGTGCGAAAACCCAGCCGCGTGGTGAGCGGCATGAGCGCTTTTTCGATCGCTCCACGCAGCCCGATATTGGCGCCGATGCGGGTGGTGATAACGATCTCGCCACCGGGCTTCAGGACGCGCACGAATTCGTCGAGCGCCGCCTCCGGGTCGGGGACGGCCGTTATGACATATTGCGCGACGACGACATCGAAGCTGGCATCAGCGAAGTTCATCGCCTCGGCGTCCATGACCGCCAGTTCCTCGACATTGTCGAGGCCAAGCCGCGCCTTGCGCGCGCGGGCCTTGGCCAGCATCGCATCGGAAATGTCGATCCCGGTCAGCTGCGTGGTGCGGGCATATTGGGGCAGTGAAATGCCGGTACCGACGCCCACCTCCAGCACGCGATTGTCGCCGGGCGTAATTGTGGATTCGGCGGCCAGGATCGCGTCGCGGCGGCCTTGCGTGAATACCTTGCCGAAGACGAGGTCGTAGATCGGGGCCCAGCGATCATAGGCGGCCGCGACGGCGGCGGTTCCCAGATCGGCGGTCATTGCTCTGCTTGCCATAAGCAATGGGCTATGAATCGCGATGATTGCGGGCGTGAGACGCTCGAATGACCGCCATATGTCAGCGCGCCTTAAACAGCAGCGGTGGGTTCGGTATCCGGCTCCCATGCGCGTTGGCGCAGCACGGTGTCTTTCAGCCCGCGCGTGGTGAACCGTCCCGCGAGGAAGGTATAGAAGAACCAGTCCTTCGCCGCCTGGGGCGTGAAATGATACATCAGCCGCTCGAACAGCGTCCAGCGCACTCCGGTCCGGTTGGCGCGTCGCGCGGAAGAGGTGCACCATAGCCGTGCGTCCATTGCGGCGAAGCCCTGTTTCATGACCCGGTGCGCCAGCTCGTGATCTTTCAGGACATAGGGCCACTGTTTCGCGTCATAGCCGCCCGCACGCTTCAGCGCGTCAGTACGGAAGCATTGCGCTGCCCCGCTGGTGTGGTTCTGGCGCGGCCATATCTTCGCCACCGCCAGCCGATGCCTGCGCGCCCGTGTGGCGCGCGCCTCGTCGG
>DDNW01000076.1:6969-7512 GCA_002341345.1 Erythrobacter sp. UBA2510 | reverse complement strand
TTCGGCACCTTCGGGCCGGAGCCACGCATTGGCCATCACGCATTTATCCCCGCGCGTCGCAAAGACCTGCTCTGCGGCGGCAAGATAATCGGGCGGATAATAGGTGTCGGCATCGCAGATCGCGATAAAGGGGCTGTCGGCCCGTGCGATCCCGGCGGCCAGGGCATGGACCTGTCCGGGGCGTGGTTCGTGGAGAATTTCGTGCGAGATGCCACTGTCGGCCAGCTGCCTGCGCGCGGCGGCGATGCAGCCGTCGGTCGAGTCGTTGTCGACGACGATCAGGTGGAACGGCGTATTCTGCGCGATCAGCGAGGCGAGCGTCGCGGGCAGATATTCACGTTCGTTGAACACCGGCACCACCGCCGACCAGCGCGGCGGGCGGGCGGCGACGGAGACACGCGGCGGCGCGAAACTTGCGATACTTGCCATAGGGCATTCAGACTAAGCGGGCATCATTGCGCGGGCGCGACATTCGCATGACCGGTGCATGTCCGAACGATGCCCTGCTAGCGTCAGGGCTCATGCAATTAATTGGTCCTGACC
>DDNW01000076.1:2075-6852 GCA_002341345.1 Erythrobacter sp. UBA2510 | reverse complement strand
CATGCAATTAATTGGTCCTGACCCTATCCTTGTCGACCTGTCATGCGGGCTCTGTTAGGGGGCGGCCCCAAGATTTTGCGGGTTCGCTTGGGCGCAAGCCGGGAGTGCCCTGAACCCGAACGGATACGCGCCCATGTGGCACAAGATCGTCACCGCCTCACGCTCGCTGGCCGACTGGTTCGGCGCGGACGAACGCGCGCGCCTGCGGGCGGTGCTCAACTGGCTGTTCGTCGGTGGCGTCGTGGTCTGGCTCGCGCTCCAGCTGAACGGGATCGGCTGGGCCGAAATCTGGGAAAGTCGCCCGACTTCGTCCGCCTTTTACCTGCTCGTCGCGATCGCCTACCTCAACCTGCCGGTCGCCGATGCGCTGATCTATCGCCGCTTGTGGGGGCATGTTCCGTTCGGTTCGCTGCTGGCTGTGTGCATGCGCAAGCGTATCTACAACAGCGCGCTGGTCGGCTATTCGGGCGAGGTCTTCATGCTGATCTGGGCGCGCAGCCGCGTGGCGAAGAGCGACCGCGAACTGGCACATGAGATCAAGGACACCAACATTCTCTCCGCAGTCGTCTCCAACTTCGTCACGGCCGCGCTCATAATTTACCTGCTGTTTCGCGGCACGTTCTGGGAGGCGGCAGGCACCGGCTTTGCCATCTGGGCAATCATCACCGTGTTCATTGCCGCGCTGACACCGGTCGGTTTCCTGTTCCGGCGCCATTTCATGATGCTAGGCACGGGCGTCGCGCTGGTGGTGCTGGCCATCCACACATTGCGTTTCGCCATCGCACAGGCGTCCTTGCTCGGGCAGTGGCATGTCGAGCTGCCCGACCTCGGCCTTGGCGCGCTGATTGCGCTGTTGACGGTGCAGATGCTGGTGTCGCGTATTCCCTTCGTCCCCAATCGCGACCTGCTGTTCATCTCCATCGCTATTGCCATGACCGGCTCGCTCGACCTGCCGCGTGCAGAAGTGGCTGGCCTGTTGATCACGACCGGCGCGCTTTACCAGGTGCTGCATCTGGTGGTGATCGTCGCGACCTCGCTCGGCGGGATGCGGGCGAAGCAGCGCGAAGTTGAGGCGGCGGAGGAAATCCTCGAGCGGGAAGCGCACGAATGAACCGGGTGCTGATCTGGGCGACGCATCTGCAGACCGATATCCTGGCGCTCGCGCTGCATCTTGACGCTTGCGAGGATGTCGAACTGATGGTGGTGACGCCGGGCGTCGCGACCTATCTGTCCGAACCGATTGCGAAGGCGCGACCGCTGAAGGCGCCGCTGCTCGACCGCGATGATCGCGCGACGCTGGCGCGGGCACAGGCCTTCTTTGCCGACGTCGTCATTGCCGACAATCACCTGCCACCACCGGGCCTTGCGCCACGCCTGTTCTACATGTGGCATGGACTTGGCTGGAAGGCGCGCGGAAAGATCGATCTCAAGGTGTTCTATGCGCGTGTGAAACGCCTGACCGGCATCGATCCGCGCCGCCCGAACCCGCGCTTCATGGCGCAATGCTACGGCCCGCCCGACCGCGACTGGCGGATCGATAACTGGGGGCTCGCGCCGGAAAACTGCGCCATGATTGGCATGACTTTCTCCGACCTGTTGCTCGATCCGCCCTATGACCGGGCATCGCTCGCCGGGCATTACCGGATCGACACGCAGACGCGTCCGACCGTGCTGCTGTCGATTACCTGGCACTACGGCGGCATCTTCGCGCAAGCGGGCTCTGCCGGGCGGACGCTGAAGGGGCTGGCGAAGGATGATACGATCGATCCGGCGAACCTCGATTTCCTCCAGCGCATGATCGAGACCGTACAGGCGAAGGGCGCCAATTTGCTGATCTGCCTGCATGAGCGCAAACGGTTCGAGGCGGGTTTTATCAGCGCGCTGGAGCAGGTGACCGCGCCGCACGATTTCGTCGAGCTGCGCTTCAAGGACGAGCATCCCGACAATCTCACCGATCTGCTCGTCGCCGATGTGATGATCTCGAACCTGTCGTCCTTTCTCACCTATTTCTACGTCCTGCGGCGGCCAGCCGTGCATATCCTGCCCGTGGCGCGGGGCATGAAGACAATCGAGCGACGGCTGATGCTGACCAGACGCTTTGGCATTCGCCTTTGGTCGCGGGCCGAGGCGGCATGGATGAACGACCCGACCGACGTGGGCGGCGCGGTCGCAGAGAATACCGTGGAGGCCATGCGCGCGCTCGAAATGGCGCTGGATAATCCCAGGATAGGCGCTGAGCCGACCGGCGAATGGCTCGACCGTCACGTGACCGGCATGGACGGCCACACGGCAGCCCGCTTCAAGCTGGCGATCGACGAGCTTTGCACGACGCCGCTCTAGAGCCTTGTCTCCAATCGCTTGCCGGAACTTGCGAGCGATCAATGCAGACCCAATATCCCACTTTCATAATGCGGCCAGATGAAGGGTGAAAATTACTTCTGCCACCCCTTGTGTTGCTAAAATACAACACTATCTCGCATGAGTAATCTAGTGAGGGTTTGCCGATGAATATCGAAAAGTTCACCGACCGCGCCAAGGGCTTTCTCCAGTCCGCGCAGACGGTCGCTATCCGTATGAGCCACCAGCGGATTTCCCCCGAGCACCTGCTGAAGGCGCTGCTCGAGGACGAAGAAGGCATGGCGACGCAGCTGATCCAGCGCGCGGGCGGGAATCCCGGCGTGGCGCTCAATGATGTCGACATGGCGCTGAGCAAGATTCCGGCAGTGTCGGGCGGCGGGGCGCAACAGACCCCGGGTCTTGATAATGATTCCGTGCGCGTGCTCGACCAGGCAGAGAAGCTGGCCGAGAAGGCGGGCGACAGCTTCGTGCCGGTGCAGCGGCTGCTGCAGGCGCTGGCGATCTCGGACACGGCAGCGGGCAAGGCGCTCAAGGCAGCCGGGGTCGACGCCAAATCGCTTGAGGCCGCGATCCAGGCGGTTACCGGCGGTCGCTCTGCCGATAGCGCGGGCGCGGAAAACGCCTATGAGGCGATGAAGAAATATGCGCGCGACCTGACCGAGGCGGCGCGCGACGGCAAGCTCGATCCCGTCATCGGGCGCGACGAGGAAATCCGCCGCACGGTGCAGATCCTCGCCCGCCGGACGAAGAACAATCCCGTCCTGATCGGTGAGCCCGGCACCGGCAAGACCGCCATTGCCGAAGGGCTGGCGCTGCGCATCGCCAATGGCGATGTGCCCGACAGCCTGAAGGACCGCGATCTGATGGCGCTCGACATGGGCGCGCTGATCGCTGGCGCGAAATATCGCGGCGAATTCGAAGAGCGTTTGAAGGCCGTGCTCGACGAGGTGAAGGGTTCGGACGGGCAAATCATCCTGTTCATCGACGAAATGCATACGCTGGTCGGTGCGGGCGCGAGCGAAGGCAGTATGGATGCCTCCAACCTGCTCAAGCCGGCCCTTGCGCGCGGCGAGCTGCATTGCATCGGCGCGACGACGCTCGACGAATACCAGAAATATGTCGAGAAGGACGCGGCCCTCCAGCGGCGCTTCCAGCCCGTCTTCGTGGACGAGCCGAGCGTCGAGGACACGATCTCGATCCTGCGCGGCATCAAGGAAAAGTACGAGCTGCATCACGGCGTGCGCATCACCGATGCGGCGATCGTGGCAGCGGCGCAGCTCAGCGAACGCTACATCGCGGACCGTTTCCTGCCCGACAAGGCGATCGACCTGATGGACGAGGCCGCCAGTCGCATCCGCATGGAAGTGGAGAGCAAGCCCGAAGAGATCGAAGGGCTCGACCGGCGCATCATCCAGCTCAAGATCGAAGAGCAGGCGCTGACCAAGGAAAGCGATGCCGCGTCGAAGGACCGGCTTGCGACCCTGCGCGAAGAGCTCGCCAATCTTGAACAGCGCAGTTCCGAACTGACCACCCGCTGGCAGAACGAGCGCGACAAGATCCATGCCGAGGCGCGGCTGAAAGAGGAGCTCGACCAGGCGCGGATCGAACTGGAGCAGGCGCAGCGCGCGGGCGATCTCGCGAAGGCGGGCGAGCTGTCCTACGGCAAGATTCCGCAACTCGAAAAGCAGCTCGTCGAGGCCGCGGGCCAGACCGAGAATGCGTTGTTGCGCGAGGAAGTGACCGAGGACGACATCGCCAATGTCGTGTCGCGCTGGACCGGCATTCCGATGGACCGGATGCTGGAAGGAGAGCGCGAGAAACTCCTCAGGATGGAGGAGGTGCTCGGCCAGCGCGTCATCGGGCAAGAGGATGCTGTGAAGGCCGTGTCCAAGGCCGTGCGCCGCGCGCGTGCAGGGTTACAAGACCCGAACCGGCCGCTCGGTTCTTTCCTGTTCCTCGGCCCCACGGGCGTGGGCAAGACGGAACTGTGCAAGGCCCTGGCGAACTTCCTGTTCGACAGCGAACAGGCCATGGTGCGCATCGACATGTCGGAATTCATGGAGAAACACTCCGTCGCCCGACTCATCGGTGCACCTCCGGGCTATGTGGGCTACGAGGAGGGCGGTTACCTCACCGAGGCCGTGCGCCGCCGTCCCTATTCCCTGCTGCTTCTGGACGAGGTGGAGAAGGCTCACCCCGACGTCTTCAACATCCTGCTGCAGGTGCTCGAAGACGGGCGCCTCACGGATGGCCAGGGACGTACCGTGGACTTCCGCAATACGGTGATCGTGATGACCTCGAACCTGGGATCGGACCTGATCCAGGAGCTGGCTGGTGACGAGAACTACGATGCGATGAAGGCGGCGGTGATGGGTGTGGTGTCGTCCCACTTCCGGCCGGAGTTCATCAACCGGGTGGA
>DDNW01000076.1:1512-1862 GCA_002341345.1 Erythrobacter sp. UBA2510 | reverse complement strand
GGCGCGCCTTGCCGATCGGGAAATGACGCTTACGGTCACTGATGCTTTTCTGGACCAACTGGTCGAGGCGGGCTTCGATCCGGTGTACGGCGCACGTCCGCTGAAGCGGGCGATCCAGCAACAGCTGGAGAATGCGCTGGCTCAGCGTTTGCTGGCGGGAGAATTCGCCCCCGGCGATGCGATCACCGCAGACTGGCAGGATGGGCAGGCGGTGTTCAGCGCTGCCTGATGAGGACTCGGGTCGGCAGTGCTGCCGGCCCGGACGGAGCAAGCCCGGGCTTATTCGCAGTGAACGCGGATAATGTCCCGGGCTTTTTGTCGTTGCGTTTCTTTTTCGTCTTCGGAGAGTT
>DDNW01000076.1:963-1430 GCA_002341345.1 Erythrobacter sp. UBA2510 | reverse complement strand
CTTCGCCCGTTTCCTGGTCGCGGATGCGGATTCGTGCAGTTGTATTCAGCGTTTCTAGATTGGCCTTGGCCCGGGCGCAGCTCTCGGGGTTGCGCGTCACGGCTTCGAGTTGTTCGTTGCGCGTATCGGTCTGCAGGAATTGATTTCCGGGGCGGGGGGTGACCTCGGCGGGAACAGCGCCTTCGCCTGGCTTGACCCGTCGCACCAGCGATGAACGCTGGGAAACCACTTCGTATTCGATGTCCACGGTGGGCGGGCGATCGCTGACCACGAGTTTGCCTTGCTCGTCCTTCCAGCGGTAATAGGTGTCGGCGGCGCTGGCTGCGGGCATATCCATCACCAGAGCGGCGGTCATGAATACGGCCAGGGCGAGGGTCCAGGCAGGAGATACCGGGCGATTCACCGAGGCGGTGCCAGCGTCGACTCTATTGCGCAGTTTTTTCACGGAATTCTCCGCTGATTGATTG
>DDNW01000076.1:343-811 GCA_002341345.1 Erythrobacter sp. UBA2510 | reverse complement strand
CCCAAGCACCGCGGGCAGCGCAATTCATTCCCCGGTGTCATTTGCCGGTTCCCCGACGGGGGTCACAGTATGGGGGCGGACGTGATTCAGCGCGGGGGTGCGCTACCGCTGTTGTGCCATCGCGATGGGGAAGGGAGGGGTGGCAGTATTGCCCGATCCTGGCGTTGACTTTAGCGCCGCCGCTGCCCACACTTCGCCCGTCGCAAATATGGCAACGGCCACGCAGAGTACCCTCTGCCTCTGACCCACCTTGGCGGTGCGATTATCCGCCCGGGCTGTGCTTGCGTCCCGTCGGCGATGGGTGCCGGCTTCCTCAGGGAACCCGCCCGGAGCAGTCCACACTGCGTTACCGCGCAGGCGACAACGACACGGGGCCTCTTCGTGCTTGTTCTCCCTGTATTTCTGCGGTCGATGCATCCTGTGGTCGACGGATTAGTGGCGCCCGCTCCGCGGAGCGCGAACTGTTTC
>DDNW01000076.1:0-151 GCA_002341345.1 Erythrobacter sp. UBA2510 | reverse complement strand
GCAGAAATGCTGTCCGGGGGCGAAATGATCGCCCGGGCCCTCGAAGACGAGGGCGTTGAATATATCTTTGGTTACCCCGGCGGCGCTGTGCTGCATATCTACGACGCCCTGTTCAAGGCGGCGGCGGTGCCCCATGTGCTGGTGCGCCACG
>DDNW01000206.1:15125-15431 GCA_002341345.1 Erythrobacter sp. UBA2510 | reverse complement strand
GCCGACAAGGTCGAGCGGGTGGCGAAGCTGGCCGAATGGCTTGCGACCGAAGGCATCGTGCCCGATTGCGACCCGGCACTGGCGCGTCAGGCGGCGGAATTGTGCAAGGCCGATCTCGTCACCGAGATGGTCGGAGAATTCCCCGAACTACAGGGGCTTATGGGCGGATATTACGCCCGCGCTGAAGGTCTGGACGATGCGGTCGCCGACGCGATCCGCGATCACTACAAGCCCGTCGGGCAGGGCGATGAGGTTCCCACCGCGCCGGTCACAGTGGCGGTATCGCTGGCGGACAAGCTGGATACG
>DDNW01000206.1:7059-14987 GCA_002341345.1 Erythrobacter sp. UBA2510 | reverse complement strand
CTGGCGGACAAGCTGGATACGCTCGTCGGGTTTTTCGCAATTGATGAGAAGCCAACAGGTTCAAAAGACCCGTTTGCATTGCGTCGCGCAGCGATCTCAGTCCTTCAGTTGTTCACTCACAATGGACTTCGTGTCCCATTCGTTTTGGCGGTGAAAGTTGCGCTAATTCCGTTACTCGTTGTTGCAACCGAGGAGCTGCTGGCACAGTCAATTGTCAAAGAAGCCGTGGGCAAAGATATCCTAAAGACTGCAGAGACATATGGTAGGCTTGAAGGCGGTGACGAAACCATTCGTCGGGTCTTAGGCTATTACGACTCTGTGAATGTCAAAGCTACTGACGACACCTTGGCACGCAAGATTGTCGACTCTTTGAAAGATGACGCCCTAGCAAATAATCTCCTCGACTTCTTCGCTGACCGTCTCAAGGTCCAGCAGAAGGAAGCTGGCGTCCGCCACGACCTGATCGATGCGGTGTTCGCGCTTGGTGGCGAGGATGATCTCGTCCGCCTGCTCGCCCGCGTCCACGCGCTCCAGGCCTTCATCACAACCGAGGACGGCGCAAACCTGCTCGCAGGCTACAAGCGCGCCGCCAATATCCTCAAGAAAGAGGACTGGCACGGCATCGAGGGCGAGATCGCCCAGACCGGCGACGAGGACCCTCTCGAGAATGTAGATGCTCCGGGCATGCGCGAAATCTATGCTGAGGCCGCCACGCTCTCCTACACGCCCGAACCCGCCGAAGCCGCACTGATCGCCGCGCTCGACGCCGCCGAACCACAAGCCGCCACCGCCATCGAGGCTGAGGAATTCGCCGCCGCCATGTCGGCGCTTGCATCCTTGCGCGCGCCGATCGATCGCTTCTTCGAAGACGTCACCGTCAACGACGAAGAGCCCGCAAAACGCAGCAGCCGGCTTGACCTGCTTGCAAGGTTCCGTGCTGCAGTGCACAAAGTCGCCGACTTCTCACGGATCGAGGGCTGAACAAGTGCATGTTTTCGCGTCCTGTGTCGCTTGCGGACACAACCAAGGTCTTGTTTGATTTGCAGTGACTTAGCGGACAAATTGCCACCGGTTTGCGTCATACCGAACCACTCACCCGGCACAGACAGGAATACGGGAATTTCTATGACCAAGACAGTCTTCACCTTCGGCGGCGCGGCAGGAGCGGACGGCTCTGCCATCGACCTAAGACAGAAGGACAAGACGGTCACCGGCGGCAAGGGCGCCAATTTGGCCGAAATGGCGGGCATCGGGCTGCCGGTGCCACCCGGTTTCACCATCTCGACCGAGGAGTGCATCAGCTATCTGGCGGGAGGTTCGGACTTTTCCGACGTCCTGCGCGCCGATGTTGCCGAGGCACTCGTTCATATCGAGCAGAGCGTGGGCAAGTCGTTCGGCGACGCCGCCGATCCGCTGCTGGTCTCGGTTCGCTCGGGCGCGCGCGTCTCGATGCCCGGCATGATGGACACCGTTCTCAACCTCGGCCTCAACGACGAGACGGTCGAGGGGCTTGCCGCCACCTCTGGCCATCCGCGTTTCGCCTGGGACAGCTATCGTCGCTTCATCCAGATGTATTCGGACGTCGTGCTCGGCCTTGACCATGGCCTGTTCGAAGAAGCGCTGGAAATCGCCAAGGAAGACAAGGGCTATTTCACCGATACCGAGATGGAAGAGGACGATTGGCGCGAACTGGTCGCCGAGTACATGCAGATCGTCGAGGCGGAGTTGGGCAAGCCCTTCCCGCAGGATGTCAACGAACAGCTTTGGGGTGCAATCGCCGCGGTGTTCGATTCCTGGGATTCGGACCGCGCCAAAGTCTATCGTCGGTTGAACGACATTCCCGCCGACTGGGGTACTGCGGTCAACGTGCAGGCCATGGTGTTCGGCAATATGGGCGAAACCAGCGCCACCGGCGTCGCCTTTACCCGTGACCCCGCGACCGGCGAGAAGCAATATTACGGCGAATGGCTGGTCAATGCGCAGGGCGAAGACGTCGTTGCGGGCATCCGCACGCCGCAATATCTGACCAAGGCCCGCCGCGTGGCGGCAGGGGCGGAAATGCCGAGCATGGAAGAGGCCATGCCCGAAGCCTTTGCCGAACTGGCGGCGGTGTTCGAGCTGCTCGAAAAGCATTACCGCGACATGCAGGACATCGAATTCACCGTGCAGCAGGGCAAGCTGTGGATGCTACAGACCCGCAGCGGCAAGCGGACGGCCAAGGCCGCGCTGCGCATGGCCGTGGAGATGGTCGACGAAGGGCTGATCGACGAGGTTACCGCGATCACCCGCGTCGATCCGATGGCGCTCGACCAGCTGCTCCACCCGACGCTCGATCCCAAGGCACCGCGCGATGTGCTGACCAGCGCGCTGCCTGCCTCGCCGGGCGCTGCTTCGGGCAAGATTGCGCTCGATTCCGAAACGGCCGAGCAATGGGCCGGACGCGGCGAAAAGGTCATCCTGGTGCGCGTCGAGACCTCGCCGGAGGACATTCACGGCATGCATGCGGCGCGCGGCATCCTGACCGCGCGTGGCGGAATGACCAGCCACGCGGCCGTGGTGGCACGCGGCATGGGCCGTCCGTGCGTTTCGGGCGCCTCCGCAGTGTCGATCAATATCGGCGCGGGTACGCTAAGGATCGGCTCGCGCGAGCTCAGGCAGGGCGATGTCATCACCATCGACGGAACCACCGGTCAGGTCATGGCGGGTGAAGTGCCGACGATCGAGCCCGAGCTGGTCGGCGATTTCGGCACGCTGATGGAATGGGCCGATGCGCATCGCACGATGCGTGTCCGGACCAATGCCGAAACGCCGCTCGACTGCCGCATGGCGCGCCAGTTCGGTGCCGAGGGCATTGGCCTGTGCCGGACCGAGCACATGTTCTTCGATGCGAGCCGCATTTCGGCCGTGCGCGAGATGATCCTCGCCGATGACGAGCGCGGTCGGCGCAAGGCGCTCGAAAAGCTGCTACCAGAGCAGCGCGGCGACTTTGCCGAGATCTTCCGCACAATGGCCGGTCTGCCATGCACGATCCGCCTGCTCGATCCGCCGCTGCACGAGTTCCTGCCGCATGGCGACGAGGAGTTTGCCGAACTGTCCGAGGCGATCGGCGTCGGCGTCGAGCATCTCAAGCGCCGCGCGGGCGAGTTGCACGAGTTCAACCCGATGCTCGGCCATCGCGGCTGTCGCCTCGGCATCACCTTCCCCGAGATATACGAGATGCAGGCGCGCGCCATCTTTGAGGCGGCGCTGACGGTTACTGCCGAGGGTGGCGACCCTGTCGTCCCCGAGATCATGATCCCGCTGGTCGCCACGAAGAAGGAGCTGGAGATACTGCGCGCCCTCGTCGACCGTGTGGCTGAGCAGGTTTTCGCCGAGAAGGGCGCCACGCTTGATTACATGGTTGGCACGATGATCGAACTGCCGCGCGCCGCGCTGATGGCAGGTGAGATCGCCGAGGAAGCGCGTTTCTTCAGCTTTGGCACCAACGATCTGACGCAGACCGCGCTGGGGGTGAGCCGTGACGACGCAGGGCGATTCCTTGCTCCATATGTCGACAAGGGCATCTATCCCCGTGACCCCTTTGTCAGCCTCGATATCGAGGGCGTCGGCCAGCTGGTCGAGATCGCGGCCGAGCGTGGCCGGGCGACCCGTCCGGACATCAAGCTGGGCATTTGCGGCGAGCATGGCGGCGATCCGGCATCGATCGCTTTCTGCCAGCAGGTCGGGCTCGATTACGTCAGCGCTTCGCCGTACCGCGTGCCGATTGCCCGTCTCGCAGCGGCGCAAGCGGCGCTAATGAAGACCTGACCGCGTTTATCACTTTCTGCGCCCGGTCAGGGTCAGGATTTCGAGCGTTTCGGTCAATCTGCCGTCCTTATCGGCCAGTTCGGTAAAGGCTGTCTCGGCACGGGCCAGCGCGGCCTTGCCGAGCGGAGGTGGCGTGTTCGCGAGCACATTGCCGAGCCCGAGAGCACGCACATCGCGCACTAGCGCCATCAGCGAGCTGTAGCGCAGCCTTAGCGTGTAGCTGTCGACCACCGGATCGGCCCAGCCTGCGCGTTGCAGCAGGCCCGCAGCCGCGCGATTGTCGACCAGCGGGTGTATCCGCGCCGCGGGGCGATCACCATCGGCGGCGAGCATGATCTGCCGCAGCCTGGGCAGGCTCCCCGCACCGGGAAAGCTGGCGATGATGAGCCCACCGGGGACGAGAGCATTCTTCAGGTGGATCAGCGCACCGGGCAGATCGTTGACGGTATCGAGCAGGCCGAAGACGGCAATCAGATCGTGAACGTCGCTGGGCAGGGGGCGCTCAAGATCGATGGGGTCCGGCCCGCTAATATCCCGATATTCTGCGCTTGGGGGCAGCGTCCGTGCCAGCGCATGGCCAGCATCGCCAATCACGAGTGGATTTCCCGGTTCGTGGCGCAGAAAAGCGAGGCGCTCGATGATCTCCTCAGCCATCAGGTCAGCCAGGAAGCTCGGGCGTTCCGTCACCGCCAGCATGCGCTGCCGGCGCGCCAGGCGACGCTTGTCGGAAAAGATCTTGGGAGGAGGGGGCGGTCGGGTGGCCATCGCCGCTCCCTGCCGCGTCGCGCGCCCGCATGCAAATCTTGCGAGGATCGGTCGGGAAGGGCAGGCTGCGATGGATGTTCTGGCAAGCCCTCTCCCCGGTGGTAGATTTCGTCTACCCGCCCCGCTGTCCACTGTGCGGCACAGGCATTGCGGTACAGACCGGCCTGTGTGCGGATTGCTGGTCCACGCTGGAATTGCCGGGTAATCCATCTTGTACGCTGTGCCAGCGCCCGTTTGGCAATGCAGTTGGCGTCTCAGGAGCGATATGCGGGGCCTGTGCAGTGCAAAAACCGCGTCATGACGGCATCTATGCCGGCACGATCTACAACGACGCTTCCCGCAAGCTGGTGCTGGCGTTCAAACATGGCGGGAAGATTGCCCTTTCTGAAATGCTTGGACGGCTCGTCGCGGCGCGCCTTTCGGCGATCGAGCCGCCCTACCTGCTCATCCCGGTGCCACTGCATCGTTCACGGCTGTGGCAACGCGGGTACAACCAGGCGGCGCTGCTGACGCGCGAATTGGCCAAACGCGAAGGAACAAGCTTGCTGATCGACGGATTGGTCAGGAAACGCGCAACGCCGAGCCTTGGCGGTCTTGGCCGGTCGGAGCGGGCGAAGGCGCTGCACGGTGCCATTGAGGTGAACCCGGCGCGGCGCAAGCAAATCGACGGTGCACGCATCTTGCTGGTCGACGACGTTTTGACGAGCGGCGCCACGACTGGTGAATGTATCGACGTATTGAAACGAGGCGGGGCGTCGAAAGTGTATATCGCATGCTTCGCGCGCGTGCTCGACCCCCTGCCTTAGCTAAGGTGCAAAATGCAAAACGCCCGGGGTTTGCGGCCCCGGGCGTTAGCGTGACGAAATCTGATGGAGCGCAGCATCGACCCCCCCAGGACGCGCTGCTCCAGACCCTCATGAACCGGCCCGGTTTTAAACCCGGTACCGAAACCCCCCACACCTTGGCGCTTACCTATAATGGTTTTGCCTGCATGGCAGGCGGCTCCGTCAAGCCGCAGTGCATTCATCTCATCGAAAGGCACGAATACAAACATCCGTGTCCGCCGGTGATGGATTTTGCCCATGCGATGTGGTTATCGTGCAACAAAAGGGTGACCCAGATGACACCTTGTAACATTACAGAAGGTCAATAGCGGCTAATATGAACGAAAGTGACGCAAACCAGCGCGAGAGCGGCCAAGAATTTCAGCCAAAATTCGATGCAGCGGGGCTCCTGACAGGCGTGGTGCAGGATGCTGAGTCGGGCGAAGTGCTGATGGTGGCCTTCATGAATGCCGAGGCAGTGGCTGCAACGCTGAACACCGGTTTCGCGCATTTCTGGTCACGCAGCCGTGGCAAGCAATGGATGAAGGGGGAGACCTCGGGCAATCGTCTAAGGGTCGTGGAAATTCGCGTCGATTGCGATCAGGACGCACTGGTGATGCGCGCGCGGCCAGAAGGCCCGGCATGTCACACCGGTGCGCGGAGCTGTTTCTATCGTGTGCTGAATACCGCCGAAGGGGAAAGCCAGCTCGAACCGCTCGGCTGAGCGGCGCCGGGTGCGTATCCGATTACGCCTCGTTCATCTCGCCGCGCCCTTCCGCGTCGGCGAAAATCACTTCCCAGTCGGCCATGCGGTTCTTCACGTCGCTGACGAAGGGGCTGTGTCGGATATAGGCCATTAGCGCAGCGGCCAGCCACGAGGCAGGCGCACGCAGCGGACGATCGACCTGACACAGCAGGATGATCCGCGCCTCGTCCGAATCGTTCCACACTTCGTGCTCGTAAGTGTCGTCGAATATCGTCCATTCGCCCGGCTTCCAGTGGAGCATCTGGTCGTCGACTTCCATCCGGCACTTGTGCGACTGGGTCGGGATGACGAGGCCCAGATGCGCGGTGATCAATGCCTTCGCGACGCCGCGGTGACGCGACAGATGCGCCCCCGGCGCGAGGATCGAGAAGAAGGCCGAGTTGAGGTTCGGAATCTTGCGCACCAGCTCTGCGGTACGCGGGGCGCGGGCGATGTTCTCCGGAACCTCGTTTCGATAGCCAACCAGAAAGAAACTGCGCCAGCTATCATCGGCGACAATTCCCTTGTGATCGGGCGAAATTTCGCGGATCGGCGGAATGGCGTCCTTGTGGCGGTAGATCGCCAGCGCCTCGTCGCGGATCGTTTCCCAGTTGGCGGCGAGTTCACCGGCCCAGTCGAACAGTGCCGGATCAAGCACCGGATCGTTCGGGATCTGCGAATAGTTGGATGCAAAATCGTTCAGCTTGTGCCGGTTTGCCTGCAGCCAGCGGAACATGAGCGAGCGATCGGGCGGGCTGTCAGCCTGTCCCGTGCTCAACGCCTGATTTTCCATTTGGGCGGAAGTCGCCATTAGCTCGGTGTCCAGAACTGTTAATTTTTGTGATGGCCCATTGGCGATCAAAGCGCGATTTGGCTACCCATTTGTTGCGTTGCGAGAGGTCTGCTGAATAGCTTGTGTATAAGCTGTGGAAGACATGCAACACCTTCGCCAACGGACCGATCCGGTTGCAATAGGTGGGAATTCATCCCGATTTGTGAAGGTCAGGCAGGCTCGGTCGGCAAAAAATCTGGCACTGAAAGATAGCGCTCGCCAGTATCGTAGTTGAATCCGAGCACCCGCGTTCCTGGTTCCAGCTCGCCGAGTTTCTGGGCAATCGCCGCCAGCGTCGCGCCCGACGAGATTCCGACCAACATGCCTTCTTCGCAGGCCGCCCGGCGGGCCATGTCCTTTGCCGCCTCGGCATCGACCGGAATCGCCCCGTCGATCGCCTTGGTGTGGAGGTTATCCGGAATGAAGCCCGCGCCGATCCCCTGAATCGGGTGCGGGCCGGGCTGACCGCCCGAAATCACCGGAGAGAGTGCCGGCTCGACCGCATAGGCCTTCAGCTCAGGCCATTTCGCTTTCAGCGTTTCAGCGCAACCGGTCAGGTGACCGCCCGTGCCGACGCCGGTGATCAGGAGGGCTGGCGGCGCATCGGCGAAGTCGGCGATGATTTCCTGCGCGGTCGTTTTCGCGTGGATTTCGACATTGGCGGGATTTTCGAACTGCTGGGGCATCCAGCTGTTTTCGGTCGAGGCAAGCAGCTCCTCGGCCCGGGCAATCGCGCCCTTCACGCCAAGCTCCTTGGGTGTGAGGTCGAAACTGGCCCCATAGGCCAGCATCAGCCGCCGCCGCTCGATGCTCATGCTCTCGGGCATGACTAGGATCAGCTTGTAGCCCTTGACCGCAGCAACCATGGCAAGGCCGATGCCGGTGTTGCCGCTGGTCGGCTCGATAATCGTTCCACCCGGCTTGAGCGCGCCGGAAGCTTCGGCGGCCTCGATCA
>DDNW01000206.1:0-7028 GCA_002341345.1 Erythrobacter sp. UBA2510 | reverse complement strand
AGTCCGATCCGGTCCTTGATCGATCCGCCGGGATTAGCACGCTCGTTCTTGATCCAGACTTCGTGATTGGGAAACAGGCGCGCCAGGCGGATATGGGGGGTGTTGCCGATCGTCTCGAGGATGGATTGCGCTTTCATCTCTGGCCTCCTGTTCACGAATATTCCTGTTCAAGTCACGCGTCGCCGCGCGCCTTCGGATCATTGTTCTGCTCTTCCTCTAGCAGATGGTCGGGCTGATCGAAGGTCTTTGTTTGCCGTAAGACCGGATAAATGCCCGTCCAGGCTGCAACCGTAAGGATCGCCCCCGCGCCACCAGCCACCACGGCGATGACCGGCCCGAACAGATAAGCCAGCGAGCCGGAGAAGAAATCGCCGAACTCGTTAGAAGCGGAAATCGTCATTTGCGACACAGCCGAGACGCGCCCGCGCTTGTCATCGGGCGTGTGCAGCTGGATCAGCGACTGGCGGATATAGACCGAGAACATGTCTGCCGCGCCTACGATTGCGAGCATCACGAGGCTGAGCGGCATCGAGCGTGAAAGACCGAAGACAATCGTCGCTATGCCAAAAACAGCTACTGAAATCAGCATCTTGGGACCGACATTGTGCTTGAGCGGGCTGAACGAGAACCATGCGGCAGTCACCGCCGCGCCAATCGCAGGCGCCATGGCCAGCTGGCTCAGCCCGGTCGCGCCGACCTGAAGGATATCGCGCGCATAAACCGGGAACAGCGCCGTCGCCCCGGCGAGAAACACCGCGAACAGGTCAAGCGTGATGGTGCTGAACACCATCTTGTTCTGCCAGACATAGACCAGCCCCTCGTGGATTTCCTTGATCGGGTGGCGTGAAACCGGTTTTTGTGAGCGCGGGACCTTGCCGATGAAGCCCAGCAGTACCACCGAGAGTGTGAATGTCGTGGCCGCAAAGACATAGGGCAGGGCGGGCACTACCTCATATAGCAGGCCGCCCAGCGCCGGACCGACGATATTGCCGGATTGGTGCGCGATCGAGGATAGCGCGATCGCATTGGGCAGGATCGCGCGCGGCACGAGGTTCGGCGAGAGAGCCGACAAGGCGGGGCCGGAAAAAGCGCGCACCGTGCCCAGTACGATCGAGATGACGAACAACATCCAGACCGCGATGACGTCCTGATAGGTCAGCACCGCCAATGCCAGTGCGCACAATCCCTGCAGACCGATCATCAATTGCGCGATTTTCTTCCGCTCATACCGGTCGGCGACGAGGCCTGAAACGGGTGTCAGCACGAAGAGTGGCGCGAATTGCAAAAGGCCGATCAGCGCCAGCTGGCCCGATGCTTCCGCAACGCTCATGCCGCCTTCGCGGGCGAGATTATAGGTCTGCCAGCCGATGATCAGCAGCATCGCATATTGGCCCAGCGTACTGGCCAGACGAGCAAGCCAGAAATAGCGGAAATTGGCGATGCTTAAGGGGTGCTGCTGGGCGCTCACCTGCGCCCAATGGCGTTTTCAGCAGGTCTTGCCAAGAGCCGGATCGGCTCCCCGCACATTCCGTGAAACGATCAGCCGCGGCGGCGCAGTGCGGGATTGGGCTGCAATTCGCCGATCATCGCCATGAAATCGTCCAACCGGATGATCCGCTCGAACTGGAAGCCGGCCCGATCCTCGGTGGTCCAGATGCAATAGGCCTCGATCCGACCGACATGCGGCAGGCGAATGATCATGCGGTCGCCGCGCGACATTTCCGGCGCGCCGTCGATCATGAAGCCATGGGCCGAGATATTGCAGATATGCAGCTTCATGTCGCCTTCGACACGATGCTCGGCGATTACCGGGTAATCGACCGGGTGGCGCGTAGAGCGCCGCATATCGGTTACGGACAGCTGCGCCCCGTTACCCATGACCTGCGATCCTTCTTTCTTGTCTGTCGTAGGAGACGAATGACAGGAAAAGCTGGATAAACGGTAAAGGTAACCGCGTTGTAAGTGTTAATGGCGAGGAATACTGATGGAGGCCGTCACGCGCCCTTAAGCAGGGCGTGGCGCTTGCGACCGAGGCTGAGGCGTTTCTCCTCGCCTGCGGCCAGCACGATCAGGAAACCGGCATCGTCGACTGTCTCATCGTCAATCTTGACCGCACCTTCGGCAACCTTGCGCTTGGCCTCGCCGTTCGAGGCGGTGAAGCCCAGCGCGGTACAGGCTGCGCCCACACGCATGCCCTCGGTCGGAATCTCGAGTACCGGCAGATCCGCTCCGGCTCCGCTGCCCGCAAAGGTCTCGTGGGCCGTCGCTTCAGCGGAAGCCGCCGCCTCAGGCCCGCGCACCAGCGCCGTTACCTCGTTGGCGAGTACGATCTTGGCCGCGTTGATCTCTGCACCTTCGAGCGCTTCCAGCCGGGCAATCTCGTCCAGCGGCAGGTCGGTGAACAGCCGCAGGAAGCGGCCCACGTCGCGGTCATCGGTGTTGCGCCAGTACTGCCAGAAATCATAGGCGGCCAGTTGGTCCTCATTAAGCCACACGGCCCCCGCAGCGGTCTTGCCCATCTTGGCGCCATCTGCCGTGGTCAGGAGCGGGGTGGTGAGGCCGAACAGCTCAACCCCGTCCATGCGCCGTCCCAGCTCGATCCCGTTGACGATATTGCCCCACTGGTCGCTGCCGCCCATCTGCAAGCGGCAGGCATGGCGCAACGACAGTTCGCGGAAATCGTAGGCCTGCAGGATCATGTAGTTGAATTCGAGGAAGGTCAGCGGCTGCTCGCGGTCGAGCCGCAGCTTGACCGAATCGAAGGTCAGCATGCGGTTGATCGTGAAATGCGGGCCGACATCGCGCAGCAGGTCAATATAGCCCAGCGTAGAGAGCCAGTCGTCGTTGTTGACCATGATCGCATCGGTCGGGCCGTCCCCGAAGGTGAGCAGCTTCTCGAAGACCGTGCGGATCGAGGCGATGTTGGCATCGATATCGGCAGGCGTGAGCATCTTGCGACTTTCGTCCTTGCCCGAGGGGTCACCGACCTTGGTCGTGCCGCCGCCCATGACGCAGATCGGCTTGTGCCCGGTCTGCTGCAACCGTCGCAACATCATGATTTGCACGAGTGAGCCGACATGCAGGCTTGGCGCAGTGGCGTCGAAGCCGATATAGCCGGGCACGACCTGCTTCTTCGCCAGCGCGTCGAGTGCCCCCGCGTCGGTTACCTGGTGGATATAGCCGCGCTCGGAAAGCAGGCGCAGAAGGTCAGAGGAATATTCGGACATGCAGCTCTCGTCTTTGATGCGGCGCGCGGGTAGCACGCGGTCATGTCAATGCAAACGCATATGCTGGAACCGCACCCGGCCCATCCTCCGCTCAGTGTCTCCGGCGTCTCGGTAAGTGTCGGGTGCAAGCCGCACTGGCTGACCCTGCGCTTTCGGGTGGACAAGTCGGCTGACGTCGCGGTGCCGAAGCTCGCCGGGCGAGTTAGGAATGATGGCTTGTGGCGTACCACCTGTTTCGAATTGTTCGTGATGCAGGGCAGCGGGCCGTCTTATGCCGAGTTCAATCTCTCCCCGTCAGAGCAATGGGCAGCTTATGATTTTACCTCACCGCGCGAGGGCATGGCAGAGCGGGCAATGCCGTTCGCACCGGCCTGCACCTGGCGGGCGGGCAGTGCCTTTGCAATTTTCGATGCGGCGATCCCCACTTCCGCGCTCACGCCGTTTCCGGCTCGGGCAGGACTGACTGCAGTGATCGAGGAGGAAGGCGGACACATGAGCTACTGGGCTCTCAAGCATGGTTCAGACCAGCCTGATTTCCACGATCCGTCTTGCTTCACTGCCATCCTTGCGCCACCAGAAAATACATGAAATTCGGGATCGATCGCCTCCTTGCAGAGCCTGACCTGCGCAAAGCCCTTAATGGCAAGCGCGTCGCGCTGATCGCGCATCCGGCCTCGGTCACGCTGGACCTGACGCATAGTCTCGACGCGCTGATCGCGGCAGGCGTTAACGTCACCAGCGCCTTTGGCCCGCAACATGGGCTGAAGGGCGACAAGCAGGACAATATGGTCGAGACCAAAGACGAACTCGATCCGGTCTACAAGATCCCCGTATTCAGCCTCTATGGCGAGGTGCGCCGCCCGAGCCCCGAAATGATGGCCAGCGCCGATGTCTTCCTGTTCGACCTGCAGGATCTCGGCTGCCGCATCTACACCTTCGTGACGACGCTGCTCTATCTGCTGGAAGAGGCAGCAAAAGCAGGCAAGGCTGTGTGGGTGCTGGACCGGCCCAATCCTGCCGGTCGCCCGGTCGAAGGGACGCTGCTTGTGCCGGGGCAGGAGAGTTTCGTCGGCGCTGCACCCATGCCAATGCGCCACGGCCTGACGATGGGCGAGATGGGCCAGTGGTTCATCCGCCATTTCAATCTCGACGTCGAATATCGCGTCGTTACCATGCACGACTGGCTGCCCGAGGCTGCCCCCGGCTATGGCTGGCCGACAGATCGCATCTGGATTAACCCGTCGCCCAATGCCGCCACGCTCAACATGGCGCGTGCCTATGCGGGCACGGTGATGATCGAGGGCGCGACCTTGAGCGAGGGCAGGGGCACGACCCGCGCGCTGGAGGTGCTGTTCGGCGCGCCCGATATTGATGCCAAAGCGGTGCTGGCCGAAATGCGCAGTTTTGCACCCGAATGGCTGGCCGGTTGCGCACTGCGAGAGTGCTGGTTCACCCCGACCTTCCACAAACATGCGGGCGAACTGTGCAACGGGCTGATGGTCCATGCCGAGGGACCATTCTACGACCACGAGGCTTTCCGCCCATGGCGCCTGCAGGCGCTGGCCTTCAAGGCGATCCGGCGGCTCTATCCCGACTACGAAATCTGGCGCGACTTTCCTTACGAATATGAGTTCGACCGGCTGGCGATCGACGTCATCAATGGCGGTCCGGGCTTGCGCGAATGGGTCGATAACGCTGCGGCGCTGCCGGGTGACCTCGAAGCCATCGCTGCGCCTGACGAGGCGAAGTGGCGCGAAGAAGTGGCCGGCCTGCTGCTCTACTAGGCGGTCAACGCACCCATCAATGCTTGCGGCTGAGTTCGCGCATTGCCTCGTCCAGCCCCTCCAGCGTCAGCGGATACATCCGGTCATCCATCAGGCGCTTTATGATCGTCGTCGACTGAGAATAGCGCCACAAATCCTTGCGGACGGGATTGAGCCAGACAGCCGCAGGATAGGTATGCGTGAGTCGCTCCAGCCAGACCGATCCCGGCTCCTCGTTCATGTGCTCCACGCTGCCGCCCGGATGCGTGATCTCGTAAGGACTCATCGACGCATCTCCGACCATCACGACCTTGTAGTCGTGGCCGAATTTGTGGAGCACGTCCCAGGTCGGCGTGCGCTCCTGCCAGCGCCGCCGGTTTTCCTTCCACACACCTTCGTAGAGGCAATTGTGGAAGTAGAAGAATTCGAGATTCTTGAACTCGGACGTGGCGGCGCTGAACAGCTCTTCGACCTCGCGGATGTGGTCGTCCATCGACCCGCCGACATCGAGGAACAGCAACAGCTTGACCGCATTGCGCCGTTCGGGCCGCATGCGGATGTCGAGCCAGCCCTGCCGCGCGGTGCCGTCAATGGTCGCGTCCATGTCGAGCTGGTCGGCGGCCCCTTCGCGGGCGAAGCGCCGTAACCGCTTGAGCGCCATCTTGATGTTGCGGGTGCCCAGGTCCCGTGCATTGTCGAAATCGGCAAATTCGCGCTTTTCCCAGACCTTCACCGCCCGGCGATGCTTGCTCTTGCCGCCGATCCGCACGCCTTCCGGGTTATAGCCCGAATGGCCGAAGGGACTGGTGCCGCCGGTGCCGATCCACTTGTTGCCGCCCTCGTGCCGGCCCTGCTGCTCTTCGAGACGTTTCTTCAGCGTCTCCATGATCTCGTCCCAGTCGCCCAGCGACTTGATCTTCTCCATCTCTTCTGGCGTCAGGTATTTCTCGGCGACGGCGCGCAGCCATTCTTCGGGGATAGCGAATTCCTGCTCGCCATAGTCGGTGAAAATCCCTTTGAAGACCTTTTGGAAGGCCTGATCGAAGCGGTCGATGAGCCCCTCGTCCTTCACGAAAGTCGCGCGCGCGAGGTAATAAAAAGCTTCGGGAGAGCGCTCGATCACGTCCTTGTCGAGCGCTTCGAGCAGCACGAGGTGCTCCTTGAAGCTGGCGGGAATGCCTGCGCTGCGCAATTCGTCGACGAAGTTGAAGAACATCTGTGCGTACCGGAAACTAGCTGACCTGCGGGCCTTGGGGAAAGCGCGGCAGGTCAGGGTTGAGAACGGCCCAGCCCGGCGCGCTGTCGGCCCAGATGATCGCGCTGGGGGGCATCAGTTCGGGATTGTCGAGCGTCCCGGCGCGCACGCGCATCGGCATGCTGTCGGCCGGCTCCACCGTGCGCGAATACATTTGCGAGCCGCATTGGGGGCAGAAGCCGCGCTCGACCGTGTTGCCGCTGTCAGCAATCATCCTGATGGTGGTGATCTCGCCCGAATATTCTACCGCACTTTCCGGGAATAGCACGTTCACCGTCGCCGATCCGCTGGCTATCTTCTGGCAATCGCGACACCAGCAATAGCGCGCTCCGACCGGTTCAGCATCGATCCGGTAGGTCACCTGTCCGCACAGACACTGGCCGGTATGTGCCATCGCTGGTCCCTCTATCGTCGCTCGCCGCGCGCCATGAAGGCGAGCCGTTCGAACATCATCACGTCCTGCTCATTCTTGAGCAACGCACCGTGGAGCGGCGGAATCGCCTTGGTCGGGTCGCGTTCCTGCAGGGTTTCGAGCGGCATATCCTCGTTCAAGAGCAGTTTGAGCCAGTCGAGCAATTCGCTTGTCGAGGGCTTTTTCTTGAGGCCAGGCACCTCGCGCAGTTCATAGAAGATATCCATCGCCTTGCTGACGAGGCGCTGCTGGATGCCGGGAAAATGCACGTCGATGATCGCCTGCATCGTCTCGCGATCGGGAAACTTTATATAGTGGAAGAAGCAGCGACGCAGAAAGGCGTCAGGTAATTCCTTCTCGTTGTTCGAGGT
>DDNW01000187.1:10737-19494 GCA_002341345.1 Erythrobacter sp. UBA2510 | reverse complement strand
CGAATGTTCTGACGACGGACAATGCAGCGATTTCGGCGAATGAAGTCACTTCAGAAATTCGCTTCAGTTCACGCCAACGTCCACAACCATTTCAACCAAGACCGCTATCTCACTGACAGACGAACCTACAAGACCAACCGCTCAGCCGCCCTGGCTGAGTGGTAAAACCTCATGGCTTGAGATATTGGCGAGGGCAGGGTGCTCTCTGCCCAACGGAGACGAGTTCGCGTTAGACTGACAGCACCTCAGAAAGAACTGCGCGGGCAGATTCCTTCGATGTGGTGTGCTTCGCCGAAAGCGCCTTGGCGCCTTCCGCGAATTTCGACGCAGCTTCCTGCGACGAGGGATCTCTCATTGTCGTGACGAAGCGTCCATTGGTTGCGTTTCTTGACATGTTTTCAATGTAGCATTCGATGTCGCTATTGCCAATGTTGCTGTGTTCGTTTTCGAGTTGGCTGTTGATGGAGTTGCTGCCTACTTTTTTATGATCGTTGCGATGGCACGTTTGCATCATGTTTCCATGCTTCTCTGGTGCAACTAGCGCTCTCTTCGCTCTTTGAGATGCGCGATGATCTCGGTTTCCAGCAAATTGATGCCGTTCCAAGGCGGGTCATAGCTCGTCTCTGTGAGTTGGGGCAAAGGTCGCACGTCAGCGTGATTTGTCTCGAATTCACTAGATCGCCCGGTTTTCAGGAAGCTGATTAGCTCGTGGCACGAATGCACCGGGATTATCCGAACGTTTGGGACATGTTGCAGCACTCCCATCTGCTCTGATGCCACTACTAAGGAGAGTTCCCGCTCTTCCGCATGCAATGCCGCCAACACCGTACCAACAACAGGTTTAACTCCTCCATCGTTGCTAAATTGTCCGACAAACAGGAATTCAGAGGCTGTCTCTCGGTCGACAAGCTCGAGTTCGCAAAGAAGAGCTGTGGCGATTGCAAGGTCACAATGTGGGCCTAAAATCACAGTTTTTGCGCAAACCATGTCCACCACTATTCGCTGCGCGGGTAGCGCGAGGCCGACAGCGTTGAACGCGGACAAAATCCGGGCCTTCGCGCCAGTGGCCAATGAACCTGGCAGGCCCTTGATTTCAAAAGATGACAGGCCTGGACGGAGCGAACACTCGACATCCACATGACGAGCTCTGAACCCTTGGAACCCGACAGAGGCCGCGTTCGCCGTCATCTCAAAAGCCGCTTGGCAAACGAAAATTTTCGATTCCAGCCTGTGAAAAAGCAAGATACTGATATTGTGAGAGAGTTTCGCATTCGGCTTCGACAGAGTGCATGCGAATAAGACCGAAAATAGCCTTTATTCGCATCGTCTTTGTCCGTTACCATAGTGATCATGCCGAGGAGATAGCGACAGGCGCGGCCACTGGAAGTAAAATCTGTTCGGGTGGATTTCGAACGTCTCGATCGGGCACGTTTACCGAAAGTCAGTCATTCGCGCCGGGGCTACCAAAAGCCGACCGTCTACTCCCGGCCCAGAGTTTGTCTTTGGTAAAAAAATGGGGCGTGCTATCGAAAGTTGATATAAGTCATTTAGAAAACTACTAAATTGCCTGAATCGTTTGCCATGAACAATGAGAATCTCACCGTTTTTGGCAAGGAATCTCGTTTTTCCTGACTTTTGTCACCGCCGCCGGTCAGCGCCGCCATGCTGGCGGAATGGTGCGGTGCACGGAATGGGCGGGCGCGGCTGATCCTGCCGCCTTCCAGCGTTCCGGCGACCGAGGCTATCATGCTTACCTCCAGCGCCTCGGCAGGCGTGAGCGGCGGGAGGATGCCGGGCAGACAGGCGGCGAGCAGGCTTTTACCCGCGCCAGGAGGGCCCGACATCAGCAGATTGTGGCCACCGGCAGCAGCGATCTCGATCGCCCGCTTGGCGCTTTCCTGGCCCTTCACCTGCCTCAGGTCCGGGCCGTATACGGCTTCCTCGACCTCACCCGCGGGCGGATCTGACAGGCGGCTATCACCCTTCAAATGGCCGAGCAGACTGAGGAGATCGGGCGCGGCAAGCACCGGCACACCGCTTGCCCAGCATGCCTCCGAGCCTTGCGAAGCGGGGCAGATCAGCCCCTTTTCTTGCTCGCTGGCGTGGAGCGCGGCGAGCAGTACGCCGGGCGAACCTACGATGCGCCCGTCGAGCGCCAGCTCGCCGACAGCGACGAAATCGGCGAGTTGCTCGGCATCGGCAATGCCCATTGCGCCCAGCAAAGCGAGCGCGATCGGCAGATCGTAGTGGCTCCCCTCTTTGGGCAGGTCAGCCGGCGACAGATTGATGGTGATGCGCTTGGGCGGGAGCGAAAGGCCCATGGCGGCGAGCGCGGACTGCACCCGCTCTCGGCTTTCGCCCACCGCCTTGTCAGGCAAACCGACAATGGCGAAGCGCGGCATCCCGGCGGCGACCTGGCACTGGACCTCGACGCTGCGCGCCTCAAGACCGAGATAAGCGACCGTCGAAACCAGTGCTACCAAGCGAAGATCCCCTTTGGCTCAGCGTATTAGGCGATATCTCTTATATGTCGAGCGCATGGAGGGGGCGATTCGAGGAATCGCCACGCTTGACTTGGGCGGCCCCTGCCTATAACTCGCGCGCTATCCAGAAGGCCGCCCTAGCGGGCGGCTCTTTTCGTTTGTGATTTTGAGGATTTCGACGATGAAGCGCACTTTCCAGCCGAGCAATCTCGTGCGCGCGCGCCGCCACGGCTTTTTCGCCCGCAAGGCAACCGTTGGTGGCCGCAAGGTGCTGCGCGCCCGCCGCAAGCGTGGCCGCAAGAACCTCTGCGCCTGATTGGCATTTCGCTCACGCATCCGCGTGAGCGTCCTCGGCGCAATTCCCTCCGTCCTTCGGACTGCTGGGCGCCTGCGGGCGGGCACCACCGTCGGGCTATCGCCAGACGGCTACTTGAGCCCGCGCCCTTGCGGTCCGCTGGTCGCGGACCGTTTTTGCATCTATCGATGTCGGCGTGACAATTTCGGTGCTCACCAAGCGTGGCGATTTCCTCGCCGCCAACAAGGGCCTGCGCGTCGCGCGGCCCGGTTTCGTGTTGCTAACCCGCCCGAACGAGGGGTTGGGCAAACGCTTCGGTATCACCGTCACCAAGAAGATCGGCAATGCGGTAGTCAGAAACCGGATGAAGCGCCGCTTTCGCGAGATCCTGCGTGCGCAATTACCCGAACAGGGGCTGGCCGACCATGACCATGTGCTGATCGGGCGCGCCGGGGGCGTGGAGCGTGACTTCGCCACAATGAACCGCGAACTGGCCGAGGCGCTGGCACGCGCCGCCGCTGGTAAGGGTGACCGGCCGCGGCCCTTCAGGGGAGGCCGCAAATGAAGCAGGTCCTCATCCTCGTGGCGAAGGCATGGCAGTGGGGCCCGTCGCGCATTTTACCGCCGACATGCCGCTATCAGCCATCCTGCAGCCAGTATGCGATCGATGCGTTGGGCAAATATGGTGCGGTGAAGGGTGGATGGTTGGCAATGAAGCGGCTAATGCGCTGCCATCCCTGGGGGGGGCACGGATTCGACCCGGTGCCGTAAGAAGCAATATTGGAAGCGCCTTTCGGGGCAGGCCACACGGAAAAAGACCATTGGACAACCAGCGTAACTTAATTCTCGCCGTGGTGCTGTGCGCCGCTCTGCTTCTCGGCTGGGACGTCGTGATGAGCCGCCTCTATCCCGAGCAGGACGTCATCACCCCGGTGACCGAGGTCGCCAGCCGCGCGGACACGCCGGCCGAGCGCGCCGCGATTGCCGCCGCTGCGCAGGGTGCGCCAATGTCAGCGGCAGGCCAGCCGCTCGACATTGAAACCGCGCTGGCTGCCGAAGGCCGCGTGCCGATCCGCGCGAGCGAGATCGTCGGTTCGCTCAACCCGGTTGGTGCGCGGGTCGACGATATCGACCTGACCACCCATCGCCAGACCGTGGAAAAGAACAGCGGCCCGATCCGCCTGTTCGCGCCGGCCGGAACCCCGGTCGAGCAATATGCCCAGTTCGGTTGGGTGGGCGAGGGTGTGGCCGTGCCGGACGCCTCAACCGTTTGGGAGGTCGAGGGTGAGGCGCTGACCGAGGCGACACCGCTGACGATGCGCTGGGACAATGGCGCGGGCCAGATGTTCGTCCTGACCTTCAGTGTGGACGATCATTACATGCTCACCGTCCGGCAGGAGGTCACGAATAGCGGCGAAGGCGCGGTTGGCCTCAGGCCCTATGCGCTGGTCAGCCGTACCTCGGCGACCGCCAGCCCGAGCACCTTCACCGTTCATTCCGGCCCGATCGCCGAGGGCGGGGATTCGGTCAATTTCGACTGGGACTACGACGAAATCGAAGAGGATGGCCCGGTCACACTGGAGGGCAATACCGACTGGATCGGGTTTACCGATATCTACTGGATGTCGGCGGTGATCGGCGAACAGGGCGTGCCCGCGACCGGTGCCTTCCGCGCGACGGGCGCCGATACCTATCGCGCCGACCTGCTGTACGAACCGGTGGTGGTCAATGCGGGCGACACGCTGACCCGGAGCACGCGCCTTTTTGCGGGTGCCAAGGAAAGCGCGGTCCTCGACGACTACGAAGATGCGGGCGTGCCCAAGTTCGGCCTCGCGATCGACTGGGGCTGGTTCCGCTTCATCGCCTGGCCCTTGTGGCAGGTGCTGATCCTTTTGTTCGACCTGGTTGGTAATTTCGGCGTCGCGATAATCTGCCTGACGGTGATCGTGCGCGGGCTGATGTTCCCGGTCGCGCAGAAGCAGTTCGCCAGCATGGCGCAGATGCGCGCGGTCCAGCCCAAGATGAAGGCGCTGCAGGAACGCTACAAGGACGACAAGCCGCAACTCCAGCAGGAAATGGCCAAGCTCTACAAGGAGGAGAAGGTCAATCCGCTGGCGGGCTGTCTGCCGATCTTCCTGCAGATCCCGATCTTTTTCGGTCTTTACAAGGCGCTGCTGCTGGCGATCGAAATGCGCCACCAGCCTTTCGTGTTGTGGATCCGTGACCTCTCCGCGCCCGATCCTCTGCACTTCCTGAACCTGTTCGGGTTGCTCGATTTCACGCCTCCGGGCTTTCTTGCCATCGGCCCGCTCGCCGTGGTGCTGGGCCTGACCATGTGGCTGCAGTTCAAGCTCAACCCGGCGGCGATGGACCCGATGCAGCAGCAGATTTTCATGATCATGCCTTGGGTGCTGATGTTCGTGATGGCGCCCTTTGCCGCGGGCCTGCTGATCTACTGGATCACCTCCAACCTGCTGACGCTGGCGCAGCAGCGCTTCCTCTATTCGCGTCATCCGCAATTGCGGGCGCAAGCGGAGAAAGAGGCGGCCGACCGGGCTCGCGCGGCCGAGCGTGACAAGTCTGGCACAACAGAGTGAGCGAGCAACCTGAAGAACAGGAGGGCGCGCTGGCCGAAGAGGCGCGGCGTTTGTTCGCGGGGCGAGTGGAGTTTTTGCTCTCCGCCCCGCAGCTCAAATTCCTGCCCGAGCCGGATTATCCAGAAGTGGCGTTTTGCGGGCGGTCGAACGTCGGCAAGAGCTCGCTGATCAACGCGGTCACGGGCCGCAAGGCGATTGCACGTGCCTCGGTAACGCCGGGGCGCACGCAGGAGCTCAACTTCTTCGAGGTTGGCGACCCCACCCAGCTGCGGCTGGTGGACATGCCCGGCTATGGCTTTGCCAAGGCGCCGCTGAAAGTCGTGGAGCGCTGGCGCAGCCTCGTGCGGACATTTCTGCGTGGGCGCGTCCCGCTCAAGCGCACGCTGGTGCTGGTCGACAGCCGCCATGGGCTGAAGGACAGCGACCGCGAGATGATGAAGATGCTGGACGAAGCGGCTGTCGGCTACCGGCTGGTGCTGACCAAGGCGGACAAGGTCAAGGCGAGCGAGCTGGAGAAGGTTCGCGAGGCGACCGAGGCGGAAGCGCGCAAGCACCCCGCTGCCTATCCGCAGTTGCACGTCACCAGTGCTGAAAAGGGGATGGGGATTGCCGAGCTACGGACGGCGATCCTGGCCGATGTGACCGCCTGAGCGCGGCGCCAATCAGGAAAAATTAGGCTCCACAACGAGAAAGGGCGCCTTGCGGCGCCCTTTGAAAACTGAATTTAGCAGTTCGCCTTAACGCGAACCGCCAATGATGGTGTTAAGAATATCACGCATTTGTCGACCTCCAATTGCTTGGATTCGTAATGCGTTAACCATGCTTGTTTGTAAAGTCTAAACCAATTTTTTTAACGGTTCAGCTTTGCTATCCATCTGGAAATTAAGAATTTCATCGAATGGCACGGGGCGCGAAATGGCATATCCCTGGGCTACGACGCAGCCCGAATCGCGCAATATGGTTAAGGTCGATTCGTCTTCCACGCCCTCTGCGACCACGATGATTCGCAATTCGCGGCCCATTTGCAGGACGCTGCGGACGATCCCGGCCGCCTTGGGGTTGTTCTTGATTGCTGACGTAAAAGTGCGGTCGATCTTCAACTCGTTAAACGGCAGGCGCTGCAGCGCCTCGAGGCTGGCGGCCCCGACGCCAAAATCGTCCATCGAAATCTTGGGGCCGAGCGCGGCGAGTTCGGACAGGATCGCGCCGGCCCGCTCGAAATTGGAGATACGATAGGTCTCGGTAATCTCCAGCGTCAGGCACTGCGGATTCATCCCGGTTTCTTCCAGCACCTCGCGCACCATGGTGACGATGGCGAATTCATGGACGAGGGTGGCGGAGATATTGACGGCGACCGGGACCTGCCTGCCATGTTCCTCGAAGGCAACGCTGGCTTCGCAGGCGGCGCGCAGGACATAGCGGGTGATATGCGCCATTCGTCCGGCGCTCTCGCATTGCTTGATGAAATGGTCGGGCGGGATCATGCCTCGCGTAGGGTCGCACCATCGCACGAGGGCCTCGACCCCGATCAATTCGCCGGTCTGGACCAGGATCTTGGGTTGGTAGACGAGGAAGATCTCGCCATTGTCGAGCGCGGCGTCAATGCGCGCCTGCAGCGAGATGTTCCAGTACAGGTCCTCGTCGCTGCCCAGTTCGGTGATTTCGATCGGGTCGTAGGTCTCGTTGGTGCGCTCGGCCGCAGAGACGGCAGCGGCAAGGCGTCGGGTAACATTCGGATTGGGCGTAATATCCACGCCGAAAGTGATGCCGACGTCGACCTGTGCGTTCCCCACCTGCAGCGGCGCCGAGAACAGCGCCCTTAGACCCTCAAGGTGTTCGCGGATCAGGGCAGGTTCCTTCTCGGCGAACGTCCACGCGATGAGGTGCCCCGGTCCGACATAGATGATGGCATCCGGCTCCGCCGCCTTCAGGCGGTCGACAATGCGAAGCTGATATTCGGTATGCAGTTCTGCGGCGAGGGTCTTGCGGACCTCTTCGAAACGGTGGATGCGCGCGACGATAATTGCAGGCGCATCCAAGGCAATTGCGCGATCTTTTTCCAGCGCAACGAAGCTGGGCAGATTGGTATCCGCATCGATGAGGCGGAAGCTTCTCTTCCAACGCGACCGTAAGCGCCAGAGCGCGAAAGTAATTAATAACAAGATGGCGCTTGCAGCATTGATTTTGATGCCCGCCAGACCCGATGCGTATATCGCCACCGGCAAGAGCAGGGTAACGATTGCATATCCGGCATAGCGCAGCCGGCTCGACCTGATCCAGGTAACAAGCGCGATCGCCAGCATGGCGACAAACAGTACCGCGTAAGGGTTGATGGAACTGGTGTGCCCGGCCTTGAGCGTTTCGGCAGCGAAGATATTGATGATCGAGCGGGCAATGTTGGTCTGCCCCGGGATGGTAAACGTATTTTTTTCATCACGCGTCGAAAGACCGATAACGACTTTCTTCCCGCGCAAACTCTGGATCAGCGTTCTGTTGGCCTGTAGTTCGGACAATTCGTAGGTCGGGATTGAAGTCAGGTCGAAAAGATAATCGATCGGATGGATGGCATTCCGATAAAGGTTTGTGTCCGCAAGTTTAGTCGACATGCTCGGCAATTCAGTTTTACCATCACTGACAATGTAAGGAACGAACCAGACAACCCGGAGGTAGTTTTGCCACAGGTCGGTGCCGACTTCTGGCACACCTTCTCGGATGGCAGGTATGGATGCTTTGAACCGGTCGATACCGTCCAGCCCAGCCGTATAATTGCTCGAGAGGAAACCATGCCCGTCCCAGTCGTGGAGTGCAGTGTTCAGGCGGGCATCAGCTTCAGGAGTGCTGGACTTATCAAAAACGACGTCGACATAAACTTCATTCACGCCAGCCTCGCGCATGTCGTCGAGGAGTTCGGCAAGCTGTTCCCGCTGCTGAGGGAATTCGGGGTTCGCGATATCGTCGCCGGTGCCGACAAAGGCTATTTCACCGGATGCCGGATAGGAAATGAATGACTTCTGGGTCATCCAGATGAACTGGTCGATCAGGGCATTAACCGTCAAAACGCATAGAACGAGTGCGATCAGGCCAGACCATCCGGCCTGGCGAAACCTTTCGATCGCCTCGCTATGTTCCCGTTTTTTGGGCATTAATCCTTATTTCCGTTTACCCTGTGTCGTCGACCCGTCCGTTACTCGGCTCTTTCTTTGACATACGATGGTAAACAAAGGTCTGACAACGCGCGCGCTAATTGCAGAGCGGGCACCGTGATGGTTACTGCCTGCTCTGCCTTGTTCACGCTCGACAGACTTTGTGTGAACGCTTAGTTCCTGCGCGCAGCCGGTTTCGGCCAACAGGGATTTCTCGATGAAGCTGATCATCGGCAACT
>DDNW01000187.1:3037-10711 GCA_002341345.1 Erythrobacter sp. UBA2510 | reverse complement strand
ACGCACGCCATAGATTCCCGCCTGCGCGGGAATGACGAACCGGGGCCGGGCGGCCTTGCCTGTTCAGCCTCGACAGTGCCCGGCGGGGTCTCTACCGCCGCCCCACGCAAGGTGGGTGCATACATGAAGCTGATCATCGGCAACAAGAACTATTCGAGCTGGTCTTTGAGGGGCTGGCTGGCGGCCAGGCAATCGGGCCTGCAGTTCGAGGAACTGACAGTTCCGCTCTATGGCGAGGACTGGGAGGCGACCAAGCGCGAGGACGGCGATTTCGCGCCCTCCAACGGTAAGGTACCCGTGCTGTGGGACGGCGATGTGGTCGTGTGGGACAGCCTCGCCATCCTCGAATATCTGGCCGACAAGGTCGGGCGCGACCGCTTCTGGCCCAAGGACGACGCGGCACGCGGCATGGCGCGCGCGATGGTGGCGGAAATGCATTGCGCCTACCCGGCGCTACGCCGCCAATGCCCGATGAACGTGCGCAGCCGTTATGCCATCCAGCTGTCCGAGGAAACGCAGGCCGATATCGTGCGCATCCTTGGCCTGTGGGCAGAGGCGCGGGCACGCTTCGGCAAGGGCGGACCGTTCCTGTTCGGCACTTTCAGTGCTGCTGACATCTTCTACGCCCCGGTGGTCTCGCGCTTCATCAGCTATCAGGTGCCGGTCCCCGGTTTCGCGCAGGCCTATATGCAGGCGATCTGGGAGCATGACTGGATGCAGCAATGGGTTGCTGCAGCGGATGCCGAGGAATGGACGATCTCGCAATTCGAACTGGCGGAAGAGGCGTGAGCGCAAACGTCGTCGACCTCGCCGCGCGGCTGATCGCCTGCGAGAGCGTTACGCCGGCGCGCGGCACCGTGTTTGACGCTCTGGAGGGGATGCTCGCCCCCCTTGGTTTTGCAGTCACGCGCTTCGTGGCGGGCGATGGGCCGGAAGGCAGCGACGAGGCACCGGTCGAGAACCTTCTCGCCATCCGCAAGGGGCCGGAGGGAACACCCTATTTCGCCTATGCCGGCCATGTCGACGTGGTGCCGCCCGGCGGAGGTTGGGCCAGCGACGCTTTCGAACCGGAAATCCGGGGCGATTTGCTCCACGGGCGCGGCGCCGTCGACATGAAGGGCTCCATCGCGGCCATGGTCGCCGCGGCTGCGGAAATCCCGGCCGAGGCGGGGACGCTCGGTTTCATCATCACCGGTGACGAGGAAGGCCCGGCGCTGCACGGTACGACTGCACTGATCGAGTTGATGCATGAACGGGGCGAAATTCCCGATCTTATCCTGGTAGGCGAGCCGACCAGCGTGAACCGCCTCGGCGACATGATGAAGATCGGGCGGCGCGGCTCGGTCAATATGGTGCTGCGGGCCGAGGGTGTTCAGGGCCATGTCGCCTATCCGCACCTCGCCGATAATCCACTGCCGCGGCTGGTGGCGATGCTGGCCGAGCTGGATGCACTGGTGCTGGACGAAGGGACCGCGTGGTTCCAGCCGAGCAATCTCGAGATCACCCAGATCAGCGCGCCCAACCCGGCGACCAATGTGATCCCGGCCTCCGGTGAAGCGCGTATCTCGATCCGCTTCAACGACCTGCATTCCGGCGCGAGCCTCGTGCAGATGGTCGAGGAAATTGCCGCGCGCCACTCAGTCACGGTCGATGCGCGTATCTCGGGCGAACCTTTCCTGACAGAGCCGGGCGCGTTTTCGCGCATCGTCGCCGAGGCGGTGGAGGCGGAGACCGGCATCGCGCCCGAAGCTTCGACCAGTGGCGGCACGTCGGATGCGCGGTTCCTGAAAGCCTTGGCACCGGTGATCGAGTTCGGTCTCGTCAATGCGACGATGCACAAGGCTGACGAGGCGGTGGCGGTTGACGATCTGGTCACGCTCTCGGCCATTTACCGCCGGATCGCGCTCGCAGCGCTATCCGCTTGACCTGCGCGCGCTTCATTGCGAGCGTGATTAGGGAATCCATCAGTCGACAGGGCAAGTAGCCGGTATTTCTGGTCAGGGATCGCCGTTTCCTGTGTGAAACCCGGCGATGACAAGGGGAATTTGAGATGAAAACCTGGTTCGCAATCCCCCTCTGGCAGCGGGTTATCGCCGCCCTGATACTCGGTGTCATCACGGGTATGGTCTGGGGCCCGGATGCGGAAAGCATCAAGTGGATCGGCGACTTCTTCATCAAGTCGATCAAGATGCTGGTAGTCCCACTGATCTTCTTCAGCCTCGTTTCGGGCGTCGCCGCGATTGGCGACCTCAGAAAACTGGGCGCGGTCGGCGGGCGAGCGATGCTGCTGTTCGTCGTCACCGGCCAGATCGCGGTGTGGCTGGGGCTGGCGCTGGGCACTTTCTTCGCGCCGGGCAGCGGGGTCGATACTACCGCAATCGATCGTGGCGCTACACCCGAGCCAAATCCGACCACGGCGGTCGACATGGTCCTCTCGATCGTGCCGGAAAGCCCGGTTCAGGTCATGGCCGATGTCGCGGTATTGCCGCTGATTGTCTTCTCGCTGCTGATCGGCATCGGCATATTGATGGCCAAGGAAGAGGGCACCCCGGTTCAGAAGATCTTCGATAGCGGGTCGGTGATCATGCAGAAGGTCACCATGCTGGTGATGGAGTTGACCCCGTTCGGCGTCTTCGCGCTGATGGCGTGGGTGGCCGGCACGCTGGGGCTGGATGCGCTGTCGGCGCTCGCGCAACTGGTCGCGCTCAATTACATCGGCTGCATGCTGATCATTTTCGTGCTCTATTCGGCGATGATCAAGTTCCTCGCCAAGCTGCCGGTGAAGGACTTCTTCCGCGGCATTATCGACGCGATGGCAGTCAGTTATTCGACCGCCAGCTCCAATGCGACGCTGCCGGTCACGCTGCGCTGTGCGGAGCGCAACCTTGGCGTCTCGAACTCGGTGGCGGCCTTCGTCATCTCTCTGGGCGCGACGGTCAATATGAACGGGACCGCGATGTATCTGGGCCTAGCGACCCTGTTCGGCGCGCAGATCTTCGGCGTCGACCTGTCGATGGGCGACTATTTCCTCATCTCGATCCTCGCCACGCTGGGCGCGGTCGGCGCGGCGGGCATCCCCGGCGCGGGCCTGATCATGATGGCGCTGGTCTTCGGTGCGGTTGGCGTCCCGCTGGAGACGATTGCCTTCGTTGCGGGCGTCGACCGGATCATGGACATGATGCGCACCACCACCAATGTCAGCGGCGACGCCGCAGTGGCGACGACGGTGGCGGTGATGACGGGTGAGATCGACCGCGAGGAGATGATCAGCGCGGACGATGTGTAACGTCTGATATTGGGCGAGGGGCGGACATTCCTTATGGGCAAGGAGCGGCTGTCACACAAAAATCTAGCGCCGGCGAAGGATATCCTTCAACGCATAATATATGCCGTCGCCCATGACGCTTCGCGCCTTCAATTTCATCACAGCTTTGCGCCGTTGCCAGCTAGAAATCTCCTGACGGCGGTATTCTTCGATGCTGTCAACGTCGTCGGGATAAACCATTTCGAGCGAACCGATGCATATGACCGGTCGCTTGGAAAGTTTCGAAATAATCGCTGCCTCGGCCTCCTCGCTCTCAATAAACATTCGGGCACCCGTTTTCGCATAGATGCGCGCCTTGTAGGCAGGCGCGTTCATTTTGTCCTCTGGGGTGGCCATGACAAGATTTTCGTAGTCGACCCCATGGGCGGCCAGCCATTTCTCAGTGACCTCGCGATGTTTCTCTAGGCGAGATGTTACGAGCCAACCGATCTTGCCAGACGTCCGATGAAGGCTGATCGCGCTTTCTAGAAACTGGTCGTAACTGCGACCCTCAAAACTTTCATGCTCCTGCGGATTTGCGCAAAGGACACCGTCAATATCGACGCATGACTGCGCGAGAATAACGTGGTGCATCAGGTTCCATGGGAAGATCGGATCTTCATCGGTCTTTTGTAGAACGCAATCGACATCGGGATGCGAACGCACCGTGCCCCAGACAGCGCAATAGAAGATGTGCCCCTTAATTCCTCTGTCGGCGATTGTGGCCTTCAACTCGCGAATGGCGCGACCGGAACCGACCATGTCATCTAAAATCACAACTGTGCGATCGTCTGAAAGTGCGCGGTTGATATCTGGCGCACTCTTGGTCGATCCGTGGCGATAAATACGCCCCTCAATAAAGCCATCCACATCCACAAGTGGAACGTTCAACTGTGTTGCCAGCATTGATGCTGGGATCATTCCGCTACGTGGTACACCGACTACCAGATCGATATGCGGCGGAAGCTTTCTGCGGTTATGAATCAAGGAGAGCGCTGTATCACGGTGATTGAAAAACTGCACAGAAACTCCGAATTTCGATAACCTAACCAAGCACAGTCGGAAAAATAGTCTTTACGACCAATGGGACACTGCCCGCAATCCGTCATCAGCTGATTTCCGCAATTGGGTCGACAGCGGACATTCCATCACCGCCCCTTCGGTTTCTCCAGCACCTTCTTCCGAAAGCTGCACAGGTCCGCGACCTTGCACCGCCAGCATTCGGGTGTGCGTGCCTTGCAGACATAGCGGCCATGCAAGATCAGCCAGTGATGCGCGCCCACGCGAAAGGGGGCGGGCACGCGCTTTTCCAGCTTCGCCTCGACCTGCTCGGGCGTCTTGCCCTTGGCGAGGCCGGTGCGGTTGCCGACGCGGAAGATATGCGTGTCGACCGCGAAGGTTTCCTGCCCAAACCAGCAATTGAGCACGACATTGGCGGTCTTGCGCCCGACGCCGGGCAGCGTGACTAGTGCCTCGCGATTGTCGGGGACTTCGCCGCCATATTGCTCGACCAGAATGCGGCTTAGCTCCATCACGTTCTTCGCCTTGGAGTTGAACAGGCCGATGGTCTTGATGTGCTCCTTCAGCCCCTCTTCGCCCAGGTCGAGCATCTGCTGCGGTGTCTGAACTCGCGCGAACAGCGCGCGCGTGGCCTTGTTGACGCCGACATCGGTCGCCTGCGCGCTGAGTGCCACGGCGACGAGTAATTGGTAGCAATTGCCGAACTCCAGCTCGGTCTGGGGCGAGGGGTTGTCCTCGGCCAGACGGCGGAAGAATTCGAAGATCTGGTCCTTGGTCAAGGGAGGTAACCTACAGCCCCAGCACGTCCTGCATCGTGTAGCGCCCCGGTGCCTTGCCGATCAGCCATTCGGCACCCTTGACCGCGCCATTGGCGAAGATCGTGCGGTCCTCGGCTACATGGCTCAGTACCAGCCGCTCGTGTTCGCCGGCGAAGATGACCGAATGCTCGCCCGCCACGGTGCCGCCCCTCAGCGAGGCAAAGCCGATCGCGCCCTCGTCGCGCGGGCCGCAAATCCCGTCGCGCCCGCTATCGGCGACCGCCGCCAGATGGGCGCCGCGCGCAAGGGCCGCCGCCTCGCCCAGCAGCAGTGCCGTGCCCGAGGGAGCATCGACCTTCATCCGATGGTGCATTTCCAGCACCTCGATATCCCAGTCCGGCCCGAGCCGCTTGGCCGCCTCTCCCACCAGATGCGCGAGCAGCGTCACGCCGAGCGAGGTATTGCCCGTCTGGAGCACCGCCACGGCCTGCGCCGCATGGTCGATTGCGAGGTGGTGGGCGTCGCCCAGGCCGGTCGTGCCGATCAGGATCGGGATGCCCGCGCCGATCGCGGCATGGAGGTTGTTCTGCACCGCCGGGGGCGCAGAGAAATCGACCAGTGCGTCGCTCGCATCGGCAAGGCTGGCAACGTCCGCCCCCTTGTCCGCGCCGCCTGCGACCTCGTGTCCGGCGGCCTGCACCGCCTCGACCAGAGCCCGGCCCATGCGCCCTTCGCTGCCGATGATCCCGATCCGTGCCATATACTCGTTTCCCCGTTCGGGCTGAGCCTGTCGAAGCCCCGCTATTTCTGCAATGGGGCGTTAAAGGTAAAGGCCGCCCTTCGACAAGCCGGGGCGAACGGCAGGAGGCCATTTGTGCAAAATATCGTCATCCTCACTGGCGCCGGGATTAGCGCAGAAAGCGGTCTCAGGACCTTTCGCGCCGAGGACGGGCTGTGGGAGGACCACCCCGTGGAACAGGTCGCGACGCCAGAAGGCTTTGCCGCCGACCCGGCACTGGTGCAGCGTTTCTACGATCAGCGCCGTGCCGGTGTGCTGGCGGCCATGCCCAATCCGGCGCATCAGGCGCTGGGCCAACTGGACCGGGTTTGGCGCGAAGAGGCGCGCGGCGAGCTGTTGCTGGTGACGCAGAATATCGACGATCTGCATGAGCGGGGCGGGGCCACGGATGTGCTCCATATGCATGGCGAGGCGCTGAGCGTGTGGTGCACCATTTGCGACGCGCGCCAGCACTGGGTCGAGCCGCTGTCGGGCAATCCGCCGTGTCCGTCCTGCGGGGCGGCTGGATTGCGCCCGGACATCGTATGGTTCGGCGAGATGCCCTATCGGATGGACGAGATTTTCGGCGCGCTGGGCCGTGCCGATCTGTTCGTTTCGATCGGCACTTCGGGTGCGGTCTATCCGGCGGCGGGCTTCGTCCAATATGCCCGCGAAAACGGGGCGCGCACGCTGGAACTCAACCTCGAACCGAGTCTGGGTTCGCGCCTGTTCGACGAGACCCGGCTCGGTCCGGCGAGCGAGTTGGTCCCGCAATGGGTGGCAGAAATGCTTCAGTCTGGATGAAACTGCGCCTGCGACATTCCTAAAAATAACTGTTATACAACTGATAAATAAGCCTTTTGAACAAGGCTGGGGAAAACTAGCAGTCGAGCAATGCGGCATTTCGTGGCATAGGATCGGTACGCGGACCAGGGGTGGAAGATCGCTATGTCAAAGCAGCTTTATCAATCGGGCACAGCCTCGGCACTTTCCAGTTCGGCCATGGCGCGCAAGTCCGGCCTGTCCGATCCGAGCCTGCGTCGTCAGGTCTATGGCAAGATCCAGCCGATGGAGCAGCCCGGCCTCTTTGCACGGCTGTTCAGCCGCCAGCACTGACCGGGCCGCAAGACCAGTCCAAGCCCTAAGCTGAGCAAGCTCTGCAGGCCGGGTCGCGGGCAATTGTAATCGTGCGCATTCCTGGCTTCAGGCCATCGAGAATGTGCAACCTGCCGAATTGCGCGTCTCCGAAACCGCTGATGTCGGCCAGCAGCAGGCGCACCGCCTGCATCGCCGCGAAACTGCCGACCCAGCCTGCCATCGCGCCGAGTATCCCGTCTTCCGCGCAGGTGTCGCAGTCGTCGGTGTCGAAAGCATCGCCGACGAAACAGCGATAGCAGGGCTGCTCGGGCAGGTGGCCCGCAAAGGCACCGACCTGACCCTGAAAGCGACCGACGGCTGCAGACAGCAGCGGAACCCCCGCTGCCACGCAGGCATCCGAGGTGGCGAGCCGGGTCGCGAAATTGTCGGTCCCGTCGATCACCAGATCGGCATCTGCGACCAGTTCGGCTGCGCTGTCGGGTGTCACCGAAAGATTGCGTTGCTCTGCGGCAATGGCCGGGTCGAAGCGCGTGAGCCAGCTGGCGGCAGCGGCGGTCTTGTCCGCCCCCAGATCGCTGGTCGCATAGATCGTCTGGCGCTGGAGGTTCGAGGCCTCGACCTTGCCGTTATCGACCAGCGTGAAGCGTCCGATCCCCGCGCCGCCAAGATATTGCAGCACTGGCGAGCCGATCCCGCCGAGCCCCACCAGCACCACA
>DDNW01000187.1:2411-2939 GCA_002341345.1 Erythrobacter sp. UBA2510 | reverse complement strand
GCCCACCAGCACCACATGCGCGCGTGTCAGCGCGACCTGGCCCGGCCCGCCAATCTCGGGCAGGACGAGGTGCCGGGCAAAACGGTCGAGCCTGTCGGGGGAAAGCGCCATTCACGCCCCCTAGCCGTGCGGCCTGCCAGTGGACAAGAGTGTGCAGCAGCTGTGGGCAAGCTATGCGCTGCCTGTGAAGAACGGGTGCAAGCTGTTTGCGCGACCTTTACAGGCGGTGGGAAGCGTGTGGACACAGCCTGTGGAATTCCTGTCGACAGACCTGCGGACAGGTCTGTGGGTCAGAGGTTCACAGGTGGTGGAAAGTCAGCGGAAAGGCTGGGAAGCCGGCGGCACGGTTTCCCGCGCGATCCGCCGCAAATCCCCAATCTGTCCGCTTAATTGTCCAGCTGTCGCAGCAGGCTGCGCACGTCGCCGTCCATGTCGGCGTCGCGCTGGCGCAGTTCCTCGATCAGCCGCACGGCGTGGATCACGGTCGAGTGATCGCGGCCGCCGAACTTGCGCCCGATCTCCGGATAG
>DDNW01000187.1:0-2276 GCA_002341345.1 Erythrobacter sp. UBA2510 | reverse complement strand
CAGATACATCGCCACCTGCCGCGGGCGGACCACCGCGCGCGCGCGCCGCTTGGAGGACATCTCGGAGCGGTCGATGCGATAATACTGGCACACGGTGCGCTGAATCTCGTCGATGGTGATCCGGCGGCGGTTTGCCGACAGGATGTCGGTCAGCTGTTCCTCGGCCAGTTGCAGGCTGACTTCCTGGCCGGTCAGCTGGGCATAGGCGATCAGCTTGTTGAGGCCGCCGACCAGCTCGCGCACATTGCGGCTGATTGTCCGGGCGAGAAACTCGATCACGTCGGCCGGAACCTCGAGCGGGGCGAAGCGGGTCAGCTTCGATTCGAGGATTGAGCGGCGCAGCTCGATATCGGCCGACTGGATATCGGCGACGAGGCCCATCGACAGGCGCGAGAGGAGGCGTGGCTCCACCCCATCGAGAGCCTGCGGGGCGCGGTCGGCGGCGAAGACCAGCCGCTTGCCCTCGGCCAGCAGCGCATCAATCGTATAGAGAAGTTCCTCCTGCGCGCTGGCCTTGCCGATGATGAACTGGATGTCGTCCACCAGCAGCAGGTCGAAACCGCGCAGCCGCGCCTTGAACTCGATCGTCTCGTTCGACTTCAGTGCCTGGACGAACTCGACCATAAAGCGCTCGGCCGAGCAGTAAAAGATTCGCGCGCGGGGGAAGCTACGCAGATATTCGTGGCCGATTGCGTGCAGCAGGTGCGTCTTGCCCTGACCGGTCGCGGCCTTGAGATAGAGCGGGGAGAACTGCGGGCGCTCGGGCTTGGCCATGCGCTCGGCCGCGTTCTTGGCGAGCACGTTGGTGGTGCCCGTTACGAAGGCTGCAAAGGTCAGCGAGGGGTCGAGCCCGACCGAGGAGGTGAACCCGTCGTCGCCGATCGATTCCATTGCCATGGTCGCGTCATTGGCAGCACGGTGGCCAAAGCCATCCTCGCCGCGCAGGTCGAGATCGGCCAGCTTGCGGCGACCGGGATGGACCTTGATCGCGACATGACGCACTTCGCTGCGGGCGATCTTCCACGCCAGCGACAACCGGTCGTGCAGATGGTCGCGCACCCAGTTGGCCGAAAACTCGGTCGGCAGGAACAGTTCCAGCGTGCCGGTCTGCTTGTTGAACGTGCCCACCTGAATCGGACGAATCCACTGCGCAAATAGCTGGTGGCCCAGATCCTTGCGCAGTCCCTGGCTGATGTCCGACCAGTCTGCTGCGAGGTCCACTGCCTCCTGTTCTTCCATACTCACGTCATCAACCTTTCGCCCCGCCGAGTTGCCCCGCCCGCCATGCGGTCCCATCCTGATCATCGCCAACTTCCTGTCAGATTATGGCCTGCCCTGCTAAACCCCGAAAGCCCCTGTGCCACACAAGGTCCCACCCTTGCGAAGGCAATAGCTTCCCCGAACCGGGAGGCGTGTGGAAAACACGCCCTCCGGCTTTGCGAAGCAAGGCTCATCCGTTAAAGATCGCCGCGATCAGCAGCGACCGTTTGGCTGTTATGGACGGCTCAGAATTTCGAGCAAGAGGCGCCCTGCAAAAAAATTGAAATATACCTTCTTGACACCTCTGAAGGCCGCAGACTTCCGTTCATAGTGTTGTTTTTCAAAGGTTTATTTGTGGCAAGGCTGCGAATCGTGGAATTTCCTAGGGTTACGCCATAGCGTTAACCACAGCTTCTCAATTCCCTTCGCAGATGCAAAAAAGGCCGGTGGAAAACCCACCGGCCTCGTTCTTTTTGTGTTCCGCCGAAGCGGAGCTGAAACGGCGAATCAGAGCGAGGCGACTCGCTTGCTCAGGCGGCTCAGCTTGCGGGCCGCAGTGTTCTTGTGGAGCACGCCCTTGGCAACGCCCTTGGCCATTTCCGGCTGAGCGGACTTGAGCGCGGTGGCGGCAGCTTCCTTGTCGCCGCTGGCACAGGCAGTTTCGACCTTCTTGATGAAGCTGCGGATGCGGCTCATGCGCGCACCGTTGATCTGCGCGCGGTTGGCATTGCGGCGAATGCGCTTCTTGGATTGCGGCGTGTTGGCCATGTTTTAAACTTTCGTCTCGCGTTCTGGTGGGTCGCCGTTGCGGGCAACCTTGGTCTGATGTCTGGTCTGTGTTCGAAAAACACTGCGTGCTCTAAAAACACCGGGCGCAGCAGACTCACAAAAGCCCCATGCACCGGAAAGCGGGCCGCTTAGCGTCGAGATGGCCTCGGGTCAAGGTATTCAGGTGGCGTCGGTTAGCTTCGCACTTCGTGCTCGCTGCGCCCGGCGCCAGCCCGCTCCCCCTCCCG
>DDNW01000209.1:7857-10164 GCA_002341345.1 Erythrobacter sp. UBA2510 | reverse complement strand
GCCGAGGCCCTGACCTATCTCGAAGCCATCAACACCGGCCATGGCGGGTCGGTCTCCACCATCCACGCCGAAACCGCGGAACTGGCCATCGACCGGCTGGCGATCATGGTGCTGCAGGCCGGCACACCGCTGACCTTTGCCGAGGTGCGGGAATATATCCGGAAATCCATTGATGTGATCGTCCAACTGGGGCGGGCCGAGGGGAAGCGGGGGATTACGGAGTTCTATCTGCCTGGAAAATAAACTTGGAGAAGTTCAGCCAAATAATGACACCGAGCCGTCCGGCGAAGCACTCATTCCAGTAAGGTCCAAACTAAAGCGCACTTCAGCTATGGGATCCCCGAAGGCGACAACAGGTACTGGCAAATCTCCAGCTTGGAACATTGCTACAGATTCACCATCAGGATAGGTCGCAAAGCGCGTGTCCGATCCATAAATGTCCGCTCCGCCTTTTCGGAGGCACTGGCGAAAGAATTGAGCACGGACAACAGGATCGTCTAATGCAGCGTAAATCTCATCAATCAACTCGCATGCCATTTCACCGCCAGGCAGTTCAATCAGCAAGATGGATGCAATATAGACCCGGATGTCGGCATTAGGGCGAAGCTGTTCAAGCGAAAACCGATGCTGCCGGGAAGACTTCAGAGTCGTCTTCACCTCTAGTGCAATATGCTCCGTCACAAAGTCGTACCGGGCATGTGCAGACGACGACCACGCCCTAACTGCTGCGTTCAAATCTTGAGCTGTGCGGATGATGTGCAGCTCACCCCAAAGCCCAACGACGTCGTTTAGTTCGTCGTTCAACCGCGTGAATATATCGGCAATCGCGAGGATTTGGTCGCGGACGGCCGCTGCGGAGTGATCCGCCCCGGGCGCCAGGAACGCCTCTTCTAAGAGGCGAAGGAAGACACGGATGATGTCGGGATCGTCATTCGCAAGGGAAACTAACGTGTAAGTGCCGGTAAGAGCGCTTCCATCCTGAAGCTGGATATCGCAGGGGCACGCAAAGCGAACCTCGACGGCCTTCAGCTTCAGATCAGGCTGGTCATCATCCTCGGCCATCTCGAAGAGCAAATAAGGCTGACCTTGCGCATCCAAGGAAAGCCAGAGGCCGTGGGCACCATCGATCTTACTCCCGAAGAGATGCTGGCAGGCATCCGGGAAACGGCGGGCAAGTTCCTGATACGCCTCAAACAGCATCGTCCTCTCGTTCCACCCAAACACGCTCCGCCAAACGCTCAGGGATGTGCACGGTAAGCACGGGCAAGTCTTCCAGAAGCACGCGGTTCTTGGCCGCATTTTCTAAGTGGTAGCGATGAATCTGGAAGGTGATCGTGTCGTCAGCCCGGATTTGGCGCGCGCCGGGATAATTGGTGCGCGCGTTGCTACCCTGAAAGAGGTTTCTGATCTTAGGCGGGTCTTTGGTATCGAGACTGCGGCGCGCTTCCACGCCCGACCATGGGCCGGAGAAGGCAAAGACGCTGCACCGCATCTCAGGGTCTTCGCTAGCCAGCTTTTCGTGGCCGACCATGATGGCCGAGTGCTGCAAGCTATCGCCGGGGTTCTTGTAGCGGATTTGCCCGATGAAGGGGATTATCTCGCTGAGCGGAATGTCGTCGCTGAACGCCGGAATGGTCTGCTGCTGGTTCCAGCCGTCCTGCTTGTATTCCCAGAAGTCGAACGCGCCGAGTAGCTGGTTCACCGCTTCCCGGTTATCGGCAACGAAGCCAGTATCCTCATAGGGGTAGTCGGGGTAAATCCACCCTTCACGCCCCCGCGACTGGTACATGTCGAGCAAGATGACAGAGCGTCGTGTCGGCTGAAGCCTCTGGTTCAGGAACCAGGTGCGCCGCCAGTCCTTCAGGCCGCCCCCATCTTTGATGTGCTTGGAGATCGATGAGCGGACCGATTCCTCGTGGGAAACGTAGTCTTGGAACGCTTCGATGTTCTCTGTCGTCAGATAGATGCGGCAGAGGCCAAGATAGCGCTTCTTGTAGCCGAAGAAGCGAGCGCGCTGCTGGATGTTGTCGGCGTTGCCGATCCCGATGGACCTCGGCATGTAGGAGACTGTCAGGCCTTCAACGGTGAAGCCACGGTCCAGGCCGATCCCGCCGACAAGTATCCAACTATAATCACCCTTCCAATCAATGGAGGGTATCTTGGTCTTCTCGCGTGTGTTGAGCTCGGCGATGGCGGTTTCCGACACGGCGTCGAAAAGCAGCGGCTCGATCTGATCAAAGCCATAATTGACGGCATAGGTCTCGCTCAACCGTTCGAAGGCAGTTCGAAAACCTGCCAGCAAGTCGT
>DDNW01000209.1:6646-7740 GCA_002341345.1 Erythrobacter sp. UBA2510 | reverse complement strand
CGAAAACCTGCCAGCAAGTCGTCATGGCTGTGATGATCCGGGGCGTCCAAGATGGCCGCCCATTCATCGCGCGTGTTCCGCGCCCATCTCGCAAACATGAGATGATCGGCCTTCGGGATGGCCGGGTGGATCATCATGGAGCGATTGCCGCCGCCCTGGTCATCTTCTTCGCGCAGGCCGATGGCTACGCCAACGAAGAAGTCTTTCAGGGCCTCTAGCATGCTGGCAGGCGGGCTGGCTGGCGGATCGTCCCGGTCCGGCACATCGGTTTGCGGGATGAGTTCGATGTACTTGTCCGGCCCGTCCACAAAGAACTCCTTGCCGCCGACATAGGCGTCTCCGGGTGTCAGCACCGCACCGAAGTCAGGCGAGAGCGTGTCGATGCGGCTGATCAGAAGCGGCGCTTGCGGCGTGGCAGTGTAGAGAAGATAGCTGTGATGCGGGAAAAGACGGCGCAGCGCCGTGATGCGCGCGTAGGTCGTGCTCTCTTCCTGTTGCAGGGCCTTGGTATTCATCCCCGCCTGGTCGCCTTCGTCATCAATGATGAGCGTCGGCACGTTCGTCAGATCGACCCCGGTGAGCAGTGTGGCCAGATGATCGAGATGGCGATGCTCCTTCATGGAGACGATCAGCACTGTGCGCGAGCGCGTGCTCCCCTTGCGCCATTTCGCAAGTTCGCTTTTGACCCGCTCCACCTCGGCCCCCTGGAAGCCTTTGTCTCTGGTCGAGAACAGCTTCCAGTTCCGGTTCTTCTCTACCTCTAAGTCCTTCTTCAGACGCTCGAAGGATTGCTCGACCAAGTTGTTGGTCGTTCCAGCAAGAAGAAGGACGATCTGATAGTCGTTGTCGTGCGCGAGCGCGGACAAGCTTGTGAAGGAAAGCGTCTTGCCGCTTTGGACATAGCCGATGATGAGACCGGTATTGTGATCGCCGGGATTCTTTGGATCAGCGCATTGACGCATGATCGACAAGGTTTCCGAGACGAGCCGGGTCTTCTCGGTGTCTGAAAGTGATGTGTTTGACTGAAGAAGGCGTGTCAGAGCCGGACCTTGCGCCGGGTTCCACTTGCCGGAAGTCTGGCGCTCGTGAATTTG
>DDNW01000209.1:5345-6526 GCA_002341345.1 Erythrobacter sp. UBA2510 | reverse complement strand
ATGTGAATTTGGATAATACCTTCGTCACTCATCGGGGACAGTCCTCGTCACAAGGTTCTTGAGGATTTCATTGGTGTATTGCCGGATTGCTTTGGGGTGATGCGAGGCGAGCTCTGTGGCAATGACTTCTGACAGCGCCATGGTAGCAGCGATGTTCAGCACTGCAGCGAAGCCTTCCGAGTCGAGATTGGGAAACTGCGCCATGAACGGATGGAGCATGGCCACCCGGATTAGCACTTCGCGCGGATCCGGGTCTGTGATGGCTGGTCTGCTCTGGATGGAAAGCCAGTCGCTTTCCTTGTCGGCATAGGACAATTCGAGCTTCACGATCCAAGGCGTCCCCCGGAACAAAAACTCAAACTGAAAATCATCGCGCTCACCTTCCGCAACCGCGTCAAGCTGCTCCCCAACATCGGGAAGGTCCTCGTCCGGCGAAGGCTCGGGGCTCGGCGATACAACGCTCGGAAACGTCTGCTGCGATGCAACCAGGGCTCTGTGATCGAACTGCTTGGCCACGGCGGGCGCGGCGCTTCGGGCGACCTTGCGCGCGTTCCGCGCGTCCTCCAAGGCCCTGTATTTTTGTGTCTGCTTGATGATCGGCAGGTCTTCGGCGTTCAAGATTTTGTAGAGCTTGCGAAGAAACTCGTCTTCATGCTCGCCCCACTGAACACCGTCCTTGGTGTGCGAGACACTGAATCCCTTCAGGTGGATTTCGCCAAAGATGCGCTGCGATTCATAGCTGTTTGGCCGCTTGAAGATGTCGGCTGGCCGGTAAGTTTCATCAGCGCTGCCAAGGACCAGTCTGTTGCGCCGGAAGAGCGCTAGGCCAGCAAGGCGGGTGTCGGCCTTCTCCCGGATAGCAACGAAGCCGGTCGCTGATTTGCCTGGCCCGAGATCGATGTCGATATCGCGCTTCCAAGTGATCTGCGGTCCATCGGGGTCTTTGTAGGATGGCGTGACCAAAACCTTGGGCTCGTCGTATCGCAGCCGCTCACCATCTACGAAGAGCTCCAGCGCGCCAGAGCGCAGAAAGATGCGATAGATGCTGGCCAGATGCTCTTTGATCTTGCCTATGGTCCGACCCTTCGGAAATCGGCGAATGTCTTCCAGCCGGATTTCCGTGTAGTGCTTGTCTTCGGACGCAACCGAAGTGACGACATTCAACTCTTCGATGCTGTCAT
>DDNW01000209.1:0-5234 GCA_002341345.1 Erythrobacter sp. UBA2510 | reverse complement strand
ATGGACAATGCGGTCGATATCAAAGAATACAGTGCGCTCGTCTCTTTCGCCAAGTGCACTGGAGCGGACACTCCATTTCGGCGCGAACCAGCATGCCGCACTCTTCATGCCCATGCCGAACTCGGACAGGCCCGTTGCATCGGGCGGGATTTCGGCAGGTCGGAAGGCGCGCTGATAGTCGGATGAGGCAATCCCAGCAGCGTTGTCGAGAACCACGATCCGGCCGTCGTCCGCATCGAAGGTGATATCGACCCGCAAAACGTAGGAACCGCCCGAGATGGCTTCCAAGTCCTTGCGGCGCGAGATACTGCTCTGGATCGAGTTGTCAACGAACTCGGCCAAGGCGTACCACGCCTTGTAGTTAAGGTGCGGCAGTACAGAAAGGACGTTTACGCCGGGCCGGATATTGACCGTGTTTAGGCGGCTCATGTTACTCTGCGGCAACGGCCCGCTGTGCGGACTCCGCTGCATCTTCTCTGGTGACAAGGGCGGCGAAGATGCGCTTCACAACTTCAACATTAACGGCATTGCCAAAGGCTTTGTAAGCACCGTTCTTGGTGCTCGGCAAATGGGTGAGCTCAAGGCTTTGCAGGCGGCTGCATTCGCGCGGCGTCATATACCGCCGCTCCCAGCTTACGATGGGAACTTGGCTCGTTGTCATGGAAATTAGCGCGGGAGCTGTATCGGCCTTCTTAATCCGAATACCGCTGGCCCGAAATTGAATTATATGTTGCCAGATGTCTCGCACCCCACCTTTGATGTTCCATTCGAGCTTTTGAAAACTGGGCGGGAAGGATTTTATCTGATCAATCCAAGGATCGATGATTGATCTGTGCTCAGCGTAGAAGGCGCGGTTCTTTTCGATGAAATCGATCTTCCATGCCGGGAAGCGCTCAAGCTTGGTGCGGGCATAACCTGGAAGCGCAGCTTCAGTCTCTTCGGGCGATAGCCCCTTCAAGGACTGCCCGAATGCACCCTTATACCGGCCAAGCCGACGATATCCGCGCTCATACGGGGTGAGGCCATCAAGGGGATAATCCGCGCCAAATTCCATCGCCCAAATCGGGAATGACGGCAGTTCCATATTTTTCGGGAACGCCGCCACGAATTCCTGCCAAATTGACAGGTAATGGACATGGTTTGGGCTTAGGTGCAGAGCATCCTCGGGTTTATCGTCCAAGACGGACGAAATGGAAAGCTGCGCCGCGTCTTCTGGCACCGGCCAGGAAAAGCCGCCGAGCCCTTCGCGGTCGCCTATGATGAAGGCGCGTTCGCGCTTTTGCGGCACCCCGAACATATGCGGGGACAAGCGCGCAAAATCGACGTCATAGTCGAGCGCGCGCAGCCGGGTGCAGATATTCTGCCACGTCCTGCCCCCGTCATGGCGGACAAGGTTTGGCACATTTTCGATGATGAAGAAGCGCGGTTCCTTCACACGCAAAATGTCGATCACGTAATCGATGAGGTCGCCCCATTGGGGACATTGCAGGCCTTTCTGCTCGCCAGCCTTGGAGAACGGCTGGCAGGGAAAGCCTGCGCACAGGACATCATGATCTGGGATCGAAGGAATATCGACGCTGCGGATATCGCCGTGGGGCTTTGTGCCGTAGTTCTTCTCATACAATGAGGCCAGATCAGCGTTGATCTCCGAGGCGAAGACGCACTCAGCGCCCGACGCACTCAACGCCTGATGAAATCCGCCAAGGCCTGCAAAAAGGTCAATAAACTTTAACTGCGCCACGACGGTCAGGCTCTTTTCTATGTGCTTTGGTGGGTCGTTGGCGATGTCCTCAAACAGCCAATCGCTTAATCTCTACACGATATAGATGAGAGATATGATGTCAACGCTAGACCTACTCCACAACCATACGAAGTGCACCTCTTTCTTTGAGACAGATCAGGGGTGCCGATTGCGTCGGGCCAGGACACAAGACGAAACCTCACCCACCCAACAGTTCCTCGATGAAATCCTCCTGTCGGTCGAGCGTCGCCTCCCATTCCTTCGGCACCGCCGCTTCCCGCTCGAGCGTCTCGGGCACTGGTTGCCCGCTTCCAGCCTCCATCGCCATCACGCTCATCGCCCGCGCCTCGCGCCGTTGTGATCGATCCCGGACCGGCGCGCGTTCGGCTGGTTTCACCCGCTCGTCTGTACCGGTCTCTTCTCCACCGTCGCCGCCCGCTATTCCATTCCAAGGCCCCACACCCTGCACGCTCGGCGGATAGGGGAACGGCTTACCCTCCTGGCGGGCGAGCATGTCCTTGAAGAACGGATCGTCGTAATACTTGATCCGGCTCGCCTTGATCGGATGCTGGGGCGACGCGAGGATGATCACCTCGTCAGGATCCATCAGGCGCGCTTCGGTCTCCGAAAGTAGCGGCCGCTCTTCCAGCCGCGCTGATGTCGAAGTCGCCCCGAGGAAGCCCTTGTTGCGGCCATACATACGGGTCACCGCCTCGCGGGTCGTGCTGCCGACGGCCGCCGAGACCTCCTTCACGGTGCGCTGGTCGCGGGGCGTGATATACAGCTTCAGCCCTGCCCCGTTCTCGAGGCTCTCGCGGCCTTCGGGCCCGTAGATCCGGTCGAGCGAGGCCAGTGACTGCGCGATCATCGCGACGCGACCGCCATAGCTCGCCAGCGAATGGATCGCGCGCTCCAGATAGGGCATCGCCCCCATCTGCTGGAATTCGTCGATCATCATCATGACCGGCCAAGGCTCATCCGGACCCGGTTCATTGAGGCGGATCGACGCGATGAGATCGGCGAACATCAGGCGCAGGAGCGGCGCCAAGGTCGCGATGTGATCCTCGGAGACGGCGATGTAGAGCGACTGCGGGGTCTTCCGAAAGGTCGAGAAATCGAAGTCGCTCGCCTCGGTGGCCGAGCGGACCGCCGGGTTGTCCCATTGCTTGAGACCGGCGGTCATCAGCGCCTGGATGTTCGAGGTCAGAAGTCGCGACGAGGCCGACGCGGCGTTGGTCCACAGCTCGCGCAGGATGTCCTCTTCGGCCTCATCGGCATATGTCTTGTATTGGGCGTTCTTGTATTCGCCCCCGGCGACGATCTTGTTCACCTCGCCGAGGTTCGGCGTGCCGCGTTGGATCGCCAAAAGACAGGCCGCAACGAAGATCGACTTGCCGGCCTCGGAAAAGGTGTCGAGCGTCTTGTTGTCCTTGTCGAGGAAGAGGTCGGCCAGGATCGAGACCTCAGTGAAGCGCTGCGCGAAGGTCGGGGCCTTCGCGATCCGCGCAAGCGGGTTGTAGCGGTGCGTGGCATTGGCCCAGTCAAACGGGCTGAAGCGGTAGACCTCGTCACCGTTCAGTGCGCGAAGCCGCGCAGTCTTCTCGAAGTTCTCGCCCTTCACGTCGAGCACCACGACCGAGCCCGCGAAGCTCAGAAGGTTCGGGATCACGAAGCCGACGCCCTTACCGGCGCGGGTCGGTGCCACCATCATTACATGGGGGATGGTGGTTGAGGAGATAAACTCTGCCTTGGAACTCGGCGCGCCAAGCTTGCCGCAGACGAAGCCCTTGCCAGGCGCTAGCAGCATGTCATTTTTCTTCAGCTCCGCTTTCGTCTGCCAATGGGCCGATCCGTAGTCGTCGCGCTCTTTCTTCCAGGTCCAGGCCAGCGCGAGCGCGCCAAGGCCGATGGCCCCGAACCCGACAGCGCCAAACCCCACCTTGAAGGCTTGCGCGTGCCCCGCACGCGTAGCGGCGCTCGCCTTCCAAAGGGTCAGCATGTCGAAATTGGCGAAGCCGGTTTTCAGGGCCAAGGTCAGGTAGAAGGCAGCGACGATGGTGCCGATGACGGCGCCGCAGATCACACCGAAAAGAAGCGCGGCCCAGAGGGGGAGTGTCTTGGTCATGGTGGTCATCTCCCCTTAGAATTCCATCTCGTCATCGAGACCGCGGTCTAGCGTTTTGTTTCGGGCAAGATCACGCCCCAACTCCTGCGCCTCCTGCTGGCCGCGCAGCCGCGCCACCTCTGTCGCCTTGTCCTGCTGCAACCCGGCAGCGCGATCGGTGAAGACCTGATCGCCGGTCTCCTCAAACGTCATCTCCAGGAACTCCTGGGTGACGGTGATCTGGTCGAGCTTGCTCGGCAAGGCCGCATCCAGCACCTCGAAGTTGCCACGGCGTAGCTCGGCCAAGCCCTCCTCGCCCAATTCCTTGAAGAGCTCGGATTGCAGGGTCCGCTCGACGGTCTCTTCCTGTTCCTCGGTGAGCTTACCGTCCCGCAACATGTCGGCGAGGTCCTGAAGGTAGGGATTGGGCGTCCGGTAGTCCTCGTCGATGAGAGGAAGAGTCGCCTCTTCCTCGTCCGCGAGGGTCCGACCGATCTGGACACCCAGTTCCTTAGCCCGCTCCATCAGCGCGTCCATCACCCCGTCGACCTTCTCGAGCGCGAGATCGAGCTGATCGTCATTGGCGATCTCCACGCTGAGGCCATCCTTCGCGAGCACCGCATTCATGTCGCGCTCGACCCAGTCCTGCGCCATGCCGTAGTTCCGCGTGCCACCCGCCGCAATCCGCGCCACCAACTCTTCGCTGTCCATGCCTGCCTCCTCGGCACGCTCGAGCACGTCGCGCAACCCGTCGTCATTGCCGGACTGCAGCGCCGCAATCAGCACCTCGCTGCCCGCCCCCGGCGGATAGGGTTCCTCCAGCTGCTTGCCAAAGCGCGCGCGCAGCTCCGGGTCCGGCACCATCTGCGAAAGGTCCGCGATGATCGGCGCGGCCTTGGCTTCAAAAGCGGCCCGCTCGGTCGGGTCCAGTTCCTCGGCCTTGAGCCTGAGCGCCTCGATCGTGCGCTCGGAATAGTCGATCGCATCACCGACGGTCTTGATGTCCTTCATGCCTATCTCTCCTTCGGTGAAGTTCCACGGCGTGCCCGAACCAAGCGCCTCCGCCATGCCGCGTACGGCGCGCGCCATGTGGCGCTGGTCCATCCGGTGCAGCAGGTCGGCGAGGTTCTTGTAGTCCTTGGCGAAACCCACCACCTGCGCCTGCGCGATGGCGGCCTCTTGCACGGTCATGACGATCTCGCGCGGCAGCCTCGCCTCTTCCTTCGCGCGGTAGATCTCCTCGATCCCAGCGGGCTTCTCAAAAATGCCCCGCTCAAGCCGGGTCGTAGCGTCGAGCATGACGCCATAGCCTTCCGCGATCTCGGCCTGCTTCTCCCGCATCAGCTGCGGCGACATCACGCCCTCGGCCCAGCAGGAAAACCAGGTGCC
>DDNW01000106.1:17211-19416 GCA_002341345.1 Erythrobacter sp. UBA2510 | reverse complement strand
TGCTGGCCGTCGGTGACGCTGACCCGGTAAATGCTCTGGCCATTGGCGGTGCTGACCTCAGCCAGACCACCATCGACCAGCCCGAAGGCCTCGGCATCGATCGGGGCAACCTCAACCAGCGGCTCGCGGCGATGCTGCGACAGCATCGGGGAGAGACCGGTACGCGTCATCGTATGCCACTGGTCGCGATAGCGCCCGGTATTGAGGGCGAGACGATAGGCCGGAGGCCTCGTGGCAGGCTGTACGGGTATGACCGGAACAATGTGCGCCTTGCCGCTTGGCGTCGGGTAACGGTCCTTCAGCGGGTGCTCGCCGCCCCAGCGGAACGGCTCCATCGCCGCATATTCGGCATCGGTGCAATTGGCCCAAGCGGTGAGGTCGAGCACCTTGCCGTGTTCCGCTGACAGTGCGGTCATCGCCGCATATTCGCGGAACACGTCTGCGGGGCTCTCGAAGGCGAAGGCCTCCGTGTAGCCGAGCCGCTGGCCGACCTCGCTGATGATCCGCCAGTCAGCCCGCGCCTCGCCCGGAGCCGGCAGTACCGCGCGCTGGTGCGAGATCATCCGCTCCGAATTGGTAACCGTACCGTCCTTCTCCGCCCAGCCGAGCGCGGGCAGGCGGATATCGGCGAATTTGCCGGTATCGGTATCGGCCATGATGTCGGACAAGACGACATTGGGGCAGCGCTCCAGCGCTTCGCGCACGAAGCTTGCATCAGGCATCGAAACCGCCGGATTGGTGGCCATGACCCACAGGAACTTTATGCGTCCCTCATGGACCGCGCGGAACAGCTCGACCGCTTTCAGGCCCGGTCCCGCGCACATGTTCGGCGCGTCCCAGAAGGACTGAACGGCACCTAACTCTTCCTCAGAAAACCCGAGATGGCAGGCGAGCATGTTCGCCAAGCCACCGACCTCTCGCCCGCCCATTGCATTGGGCTGACCGGTGATGCTGAAGGGCCCCGCGCCCAGCATGTTGAGTCGGCCCGTGGCAAGGTGGAAATTGATGATCGCATTGCCCTTGTCGGTACCACAGACCGACTGGTTCACGCCCTGGCTGAACAGGGTGACCGTGCGCGGGCGATCCGCAAGCAGGTCCACGAGCGAGCCGAAGGTGCGCGGGTCCACACCATGCGCATCGAAGGAAAGCGATGCGAGGTAACCCTCAGGCACTTCGCAATGTCCGGCAATATAGGCCTCGTCGGTCAGGCCGCGCTCGTGGAATTCGCCTAGCAGCGCGGCGAACAGCGCCACATCGCCATCGGGCGCGACCGGGATATGGAGGTCGGCCATCGCGGCGGTCTCGGTCTTGCGCGGGTCGATAACCACCAGCTTCGTGCCGCGCCGTTCGCGCGCCTGCTCGATCCTTTGCCAGACGACCGGATGGCACCACGCGGTATTCGATCCGACCAGCACGATCACGTCAGCGCAGTCGAGATCCTCATAAGTGCAGGGGACCACATCTTCACCGAAGGCGCGGTTGTGCGCAGCCACCGCGCTCGCCATGCACAGCCGCGAATTGGTGTCGATATTGGCAGTGCCGAGGAAGCCCTTGGCGAGCTTGTTGGCGACGTAATAATCNNTAATCCTCGGTCAGCAGCTGGCCCGAGACATAGAATGCGACTGCATCGGGGCCATGCTCGGCAATGGTGTCGCGGATCCGTGCGGCAACTTCGTCGAGAGCCTCATCCCAGCCCACTCGCCGCCCGCCGATATCCGGATGGAGCAGGCGCCCCTCCAGACCAACCGTCTGACCAAGCCACGTCCCTTTCGAGCACAGTTTGCCGCCATTAGCGGGATGTGCGGGATCGCCCTGTACCGCGATTTCGCGCCCGCCTTTCGGTTCGGCGAGCACGCCGCAGCCCACACCGCAATAAGGGCAGGTTGTGCGGATCGCGACCATGGCCGTCAGGCGGCCTTTTCCGGGGGCGCCGCCTTCTTGCGCGGCGCCAGCACCGCCTCGCGCAGCAGATAGATGCGCCCGGCATCGACCCGCGCCGGGATGGTCGGGGTACAGCCCTTGTCCTCACCCAGCGCCTCTCCGGTCTTGAGTGAGATGCGCCAGTTGTGCAGCGGGCACGAGACGCTGTCGCCATGGACAATGCCCTGACTAAGCGGACCCTGCTTGTGCGGGCACTTGTTGACGATCGCGTAGACCTCGCCGCGCATGGTGCGGAACACGGCGATTTCCTCACCGCCCTCGACC
>DDNW01000106.1:2431-17106 GCA_002341345.1 Erythrobacter sp. UBA2510 | reverse complement strand
CCATGCCCGGTTCAATCTGTGTCACCGGGCCGATATCGAGCCATTTCGCCTGAGCCATCATGCATTCTCCAGCTGGGGACGAACGACACCAAGGTGCTTGTGCAGGTCGCGGCGATGGCCGCCCACGCGCTGCTTCCACGGATCGACCTGCCAGAATTTCTGCGAATAGCGGAACCGCTCGGCCAGGCGCCGAACCGTCTGCGGCTCGCTGAACAGCGCAGCCTTGAGCCAGTCGAGCCCCTGGCGCTCGATCCACGGCGCGGTGCGCTCGAGATAATGCGCATCCTCGCGATAAAGCTGGATGAAGGCCGCGCAGTGCTCCATCGCCTCGTGCTCGGTCTCGACCTTGCATAGCAGATCGGTGGCGCGGACCTTGATCCCGCCATTGCCGCCAATATGCAGTTCGTAGCCACTGTCGACGCAAACCACGCCGAAGTCCTTGATCGTCGCCTCGGCGCAATTGCGCGGGCAACCGCTAACCGCGATCTTGAACTTGTGCGGCATGTAGCTGCCCCAGGTCATCTGTTCGATCTGGATGCCGAGGCCGGTGGAATCCTGCGTACCGAAGCGGCACCATTCCGAACCGACGCAGGTCTTCACCGTGCNNCCGGAATCGACACAGATCACGCCGATATCCTTGCAGGTCGCCTCGGCGCAGTTCCGGGGGCAGCCGGAGACCGCCATCTTCACCTTGTGCGGGGTCCAGGAGCCCCACATCATCTTCTCGATCTTCACGCCAAGACCGGTCGAATCCTGGGTGCCGAACCGGCACCAGTCGGTACCGACGCAGGTCTTCACCGTGCGCAGGCCCTTGGCATAGGCATGGCCCGAGACCATCCCGGCGGCATTGAGATCGGCCCAGACGGCCGGCAGATCTTCCTTCTTGATACCGAAGATGTCGAGCCGCTGGCCGCCGGTGACCTTCACCATGGGCGCATTGTACTTCTCGACCACGTCGGCGATCGCGCGCAGTTCCCTGGGGCTGGTTACCCCGCCCCACATGCGCGGCACGACCGAATAGGTGCCGTCCTTCTGGATGTTGGCGTGCAGTCGCTCGTTGACGAAGCGGCTCTTCTCGTCATCCTGATATTCGCCCGGCCAGGCGCACAGCAGGTAATAGTTGAGCGCCGGCCGGCAGGAAGAGCAACCGTCGGGCGTGGCCCAATGCAACTCCTGCATGACCTGCGGGATGACCTTGAGTTCTTTTTCGAGGATCAGGCGTCGCACATCATCGTGACCAAAGGTCGTGCATTTGCAGACCGTCTTGACCCCGCGCTCGCCGCCGTAGTCGTCGCCCAGCGTCAGAGAGAGCAGGGATTCGCACAGATCGGTGCACGATCCGCACGAGGCCGAGGCCTTGCAGGTGCCGCGAATGGCGTCGATCGTATGCGCGCCGGCGAGGATGGTCTGGACGATCTTGCCCTTGGACACGCCGTTGCAGCCGCAGATTTCTGCGTCGTCCGACAATGCGGCAACGGCGGCACTAGGGTCGAGCGTGGCCCCACCCATGGCGAAGGCCTGCCCGAAAATCAGTCCTTCGCGGATGCCCGATACATCCGCCTCCTTCTTCATCAGGTCGAAATAGTAACTGCCGTCGGCGGTATCGCCGTAGAGTACCGCACCGATGATCTTCTCGCCCTGCAGGACAATGCGCTTGTAGACGCCGCGCGCCGCGTCACGCAGCACGATGTCCTCGCAATCCTCGCCGCCCGAGAAGTCTCCGGCGGAAAACACGTTGATACCCGAAACCTTCAGCTTGGTGGAGGTGACCGAGCCTTCGTAACCCCCAGAACCTTCAGGGGCCGCGCCGGTCAGCCGGTCGGCGAGCGCCCGGCACATCTCCCACAGCGGCGCGACGAGGCCGTAGCACAGCCCGCGGTGCTGGACACATTCCCCCACCGCCAGAATGTCGGGGTCGGAAGTAGTCATGTGATCGTCGACCACGATGCCGCGCTCGCAATCCAGTCCGGCCGCCTTGGCGAGGCCGGTCGAGGGGCGGATACCTGCGGCCATGACCACGATGTCGGCCTTGACCTTCGTGCCATTCTCCAGCTCGATCCCGACGACCTTTCCGTCGACCCCGTGGATTTCCCTGGTGTTGGCGCCGGTCAGGATCGTCTGGCCGCGGCTTTCCAGTTCCTGCTTGAGCAGCCAGCCCGCCGCCTCGTCCAGCTGCCGCTCCATCAGCGTAGGCATCAGGTGAACGACGGTGACCTTCATCCCGCGCAACGCCAGCCCATGCGCTGCTTCGAGACCCAATAGGCCACCGCCGATCACCACGGCGTCTCCGCCGGACTCTGCGGCCGCCAGCATCTTGTCGACGTCGTCGAGGTCGCGAAACGTCACCACACCATCGAGGTCGTTGCCGGGAATGGGAATGATGAACGGGTCTGAACCGGTTGCGATCATCAGCTTGTCATAGGCGACCTCGCGCCCCGAACGGCTGGTCACGACCTTGCGCGTCCGGTCGATTGCGGTGACGGGGTCGCCGCTGACCAGTTCGATGTCGTTCTCGGCGTACCATTCAGCGGTGTTGATGACGATCTCGTTGAAGGTCTTCTCGCCCGCCAGCACCGGCGAGAGCATGATGCGGTCGTAATTGACGCGCGGCTCGGCCCCGAAAATGGTGATGGCATAGCGAGCCGGGTCGCGCTCGAGCACTTCTTCCACCGCGCGGCAACCGGCCATTCCGTTGCCGATCACGACCAGCTTCTGGCGGGCGGTCGCCCCGCCCTGCCCCGAAATCGCCGTTTGCACGTTCATCGCCTCGTTCCTTCATCGACAACGCACGCAAAAAAGCCGCCAAGTCATGCCCCGAAAGGAAGACTGGCGGCACCATTGCCACGTTGTTTTTGCAAATTGAGCGAGAGGGCCTGATCGTCCAACGCCGGACGGGCGCACTCATCGCTTGCGAATCCATTACCCGATACGGGGCCCCTGCGGCAAGTATCTTTTGCAATGCAGCAAGACGAAACCGCCGTACCCCCCTCGGGATGATGGAGGCGGACCGATGCGCGGGGCCCGCCTCCATGCTCACGCAGGCAAGCCTGCGCGAGCAAGTCCCGTCATCATTATTCAGAAGCTGTATTCGGCCTGCAGCCACACCTTCTCGGTATCGACGCCGAATTCGTCCGCGTCGTAATTGGCATATTTCACCAGCAGCCCGACCGGTCCGACCTTGAAGCCGACCTGCGCATCGATCTCGGAGCCGTAGCTCATCGAGCCGAAGTCGCTGTCGAACTCGTGATAGACGACCATCGCGTTGAAGGTCGTGACGCCGGGTACGGCGAAGCCCTTGGCCAGGCTGCCGTAATAATCGCGTATGCCATTAACCGGTGTCGTCAGGAACAGATCGGCCCAGCCGTTGAAGGCGTGCACGGTCGCCAGCGGGGTCTGGAACGCGGCGACGCCGCCATCGCTGCCCAGTTCCTCATAACCGGCCTTGAGCGTGAAGCCCGCCACGCCGAGGCCGAGTTCGAGGTTGTAATATTCGGCCGAATAGGGGGTCGGGTTCTCGCCCATGTCTTCCTGCGTGGCGAAGCTTGCCTGCCCGAGGATCTTGACCGGACCAGCGGGGATCGTCGCCGTTGCGAGGACGCCCCAGGTCTGGCTCGAGAACGCGACCCGCGTATCGTAATCGATCAGGTAGCCGAAGGCGGTGAGGTTCACGACGCCCGCCTTGACGCTGCCGTTGAGCAGCAGGATATCGCCGTCGAAATGCTCGTTCGGGCTGTCATTACCGAAGATCGTGCGCTGGCTGATCGAATAGGTAGCGTCGAGCTTGACCGGCCCAAAAGTGGCTTGGGCGCGCGCCGCGTCGAAGGTCTGCTCGTTCTGGCGCCAGCCGACATTGCCGACGAAGCGGGCATTGTCATAAATGATACGCTGACGACCTACGGTCAGGGCAAAATTGTCCTGCTTAAATTCCACCTGCAAACGGTTGAGTTCGATATTCTCGGGATCGGCCACGACCGAGAACGGCTCCACCCCATTGCCCGGCAGGGTATCGTTGTAATCGTCGAGTATGGCGACGGTCCCTTCGCCCTCGGCGAGGAATTCGAACTGGCTGACCTTGAGCACCGCGCCCAGCCGACCTCGCAAGGTCACAGCATTGGCGTCGTCCGCCGCATTATCCTGCTCGACCATCTCGTAGCGCAGGCGCGCATTGGCGATGATGTCGAGCGAGGCGTCATCGCCCAGCGCAATGGGATCGCCCACCTTGGCAACGGCCGGACTGGCAAAGCCCATCGCGGAAACGGCAATCAGAAGAGCAAAACGGGTTTTCATAACTACACCTCCCTGGGCGGGACACACGCGTCCCGCGCTCCAAAAAATCGGATCGAGAGGCGAGCGCCGTTGCCCGCCGGGACCGGTCCATGACCGGCTATGTCAGTAAGGCACCAAAGCGCGGCCCCCTTGCCGCCCTCGGCCTCTCCCGTGAAAGTCAGGCCGCCTTTGCGGCTGGCCCGTGATCGTATTCGGCGAGGAAGTGCAGCACCTCCTGCCGGTAGTGATAGAATTCCGTCGTATCGAGCAGCGCCTTGCGGTCGCGCGGGCGCGGCAGGTCGACCTTTAGCACCTTGCCGATGGTCGCGTTCGGCCCGTTGGTCATCATCACCACCCGGTCGGCCAGCAGGATCGCCTCGTCGACATCGTGGGTGACCATGATCGCGGTCACCTTGGTGCGGTTCCACGTTTCCACCAGCACGTCCTGCAGGTCCCACCGCGTGAGGCTGTCGAGCATGCCGAACGGCTCGTCGAGCAGCAGCAGGCGCGGCGACAGCGCGAAGGCGCGCGCGATGCCGACGCGCTGGCGCATGCCGTTCGACATCTCGGCGGCCATCTTGTCCTTGGAATCCCTCAGGCCGACGCGGTCGAGGTAATAATCGACGATGTCGCGACGCTCGCTCTTGCCCGCATGGGGATAGACACGCTCGACCCCGAGCGCGACGTTCTGGCGCGCAGTCAGCCAGGGCATCAGGCTGGGCGCCTGAAACACCACCGCCTTGTCCGGGCCGGCAACACTGATTTCACGGTTTTCCAGCACGATACCACCGCCCGAAATGGCGTTCAGGCCCGCGGCCATGGTCAGCACCGTGGACTTGCCGCAACCCGAATGGCCGATCAGCGAGATGAACTCGCCCTTGTCCATGATCAGGTTGAAGTCATCAACGACCTTCAGCGGCCCCTTGGGGGTCGGGTAGATCTTGTCGAGCTTGTAGAACTCCAGATAGCGACGCTCGACAGGGCTTTGCGCCGCCTCGCGATAGGCCTGTGGCGGCGGCGCGAGGTCGAGCGGCGTGACATTGGGCAGGGCTACCCCGCTTTCGCCCACCGAACTGCTCTCGGCATTGAGCGAGCCGAGATAGGAGACGATGTCTTTACGCAGGCGCTGATAGGCCGGATCATCGTTGACTGCCTCGCGGTCGCGCGGGCGGGCCACGTCAACCTCGTAAATCGCGCCGATCCGTGCGGCAGGAGCGGGAGTGAGTACGGCAACACGGTCGGCCAGCAGCAGCGCCTCGTCCACGTCATTGGTCACGAGCAGGATGGTGCGACCTTCTTCCTTGCGGATGCGTTCGATCTCGTCCTGCAATTTGGCCCGGGTCAAGGCATCGAGAGCGGAGAGAGGCTCATCGAGCAGCAGGATTTCCGGCTCCATCGCCAGCGCGCGGGCCACAGCAACGCGCTGACGCATGCCGCCCGAAAGCTGGGCCGGCTTGCGGTCCATCGCATGGCCAAGACCCACCAGTTCGACCTTCTGCTTCACCAGCGCCGCGCGATCAGCCTTGCTGCGATCCTTGTGGACGGCATCCACCGCAAGGGCGACGTTCTGCTCGACCGTCAGCCAGGGGAAAAGCGAATAGGACTGGAAGACCAGCCCCCGCTCCTTGTCCGGGCCGTCGATTGGCGTACCTTTCAGCAGGATCTCGCCGCCATCGGGCTCGACCAGACCGGCGATCGCGCTGATCAGCGTGGTCTTGCCCGCACCGGAAAAGCCCAGGATCGCGACGAACTCGCCCTCGGCGACCTCCAGGTCGATCCCGGCCAGAACTTGGCTGGTGCCGCCGCTGCCAACATAGGATTTGGTGACGCCGGTTAGTGAGAGGATAGGCTGATCCATAATCAGACCGTCCTGTTCTTGGAGACGAAGGCCTGCAGCGCCATCATAATCCGGTCGAGACCGAAGCCGATGAAGCCGATCACGATCACCGCGAACATGATCCGGGCGAGCGACTGGCTGGAGCCGTTCTGGAACTCGTCCCACACAAATTTGCCGAGGCCCGGATTCTGCGCGAGCATTTCGGCCGCGATCAGCACCATCCAGCCCACGCCCAGCGACAGGCGCATGCCGGTGAAGATGTAGGGCAGGCTGGCGGGCAGAACGAGCTTGGTCAGCTTGGCAAAGGTGCCCAGCTTGAGCACGCGCCCGACATTGAGCAGGTCCTTGTCGATGCTGCTGGTGCCCACGGCGGTATTGATCAGCGTGGGCCACAGCGAACACAGCATCACCACCAGCGCCGAGATCACGAAAGCCTTGGGCAGCAGCGGGTCGACGCTGGAGATCATTGCCGAGATCACCATTGTCACGATCGGCAGCCAGGCGAGCGGGCTGACCGGCTTCATGATCTGCACGAGCGGATTGATCGCGGCGTTGAAGGTGGGCGACAGACCGGCCATCAGGCCGATGGGCACGGCCACTGCCGTGGCCAGAAAAAAGCCCAGCGCCACAGTCTGCAGCGAAGTGATGATCTGGTCGAGGAAGGTCGGCGGACCGGCATAGGTAAAGTCATTGACCGCGCCGGGGTTTCCTGCCGCGATCGCTGCTTCGTTTCGCGCATCCTGATCCGCGTAGAACTGCGCCTCGACCTCGCGCGCAGCCGACCATTCCTCGAACAGGGCGACACCCTGCTCGGCAACCTCGCCCGGACCCGGCAGAGCGCCGAGCGAAGTATCGACCTGCGGAGCAAGTGCGGCCCACAGACCGAGGAACATCACGATGCCCAGCACGGGAGCGAGCAGGCCCTTGGCCCATCCCGCGACCTTGCCCGCTAAAGCGGAGGAGGGTGCGGTCGGCGTCTCAGCCTCTGCCGGCAATGGTGCGACCTTACCCGCGACCGAGCCTGAAACGGCCTCGATCGTGGGCTCGTCGCCCGGATGCGCGTCTGCAAATGCGGTAGCCATCGTGGTGTTCCCCTTGGTCATGCGGAAATTAGCTGCCGCTCACGCCCGAGGCCGTGACGCGGTCGCCCTGCTTGAGGCCGATCGAGAATTTCGACAGATAATCGTTCGGCTTATGCCCGTCATAGGTGACGCCGTCGATGAACTCGTTCGTCGGGGCACGGTAGCCGTCGGTTTCGGGTACATCGTCTTTGGTGATCGTTCCCTTTGCGACCAGCTGGTTGGCAGCGGCCAGGTACAGGTCGGGACGATATACGGCCTTGGCGGTCGTGGCATACCAGTCATCGCTCTGGTCCTCGGCAATCTGGCCCCAGCGACGCATCTGCGTCAGATACCAGATGGCGTCCGAATAATACGGGTAGCCGGCATATTTGTCGAAGAAGATGTTGAACCCTTCGGCATCGCGGGTATCGCCCTTCTCGAAGGTGAACTTGCCGGTCATGGAGGCGGCGATCACCTCGGCATCGGCGCCGACATAGTTCGGGCGGCTGAGAATCTCGACCGCCTCGGCGCGGTTGGCGCCGCCATCGGCATCGAGCCATTGCTGGGCGCGGATGATCGCCCGCAGCATGGCCGCGGTGGTCGCCGGATACTTCTCGGCGAAGTCCTTGCGCAGGCCGAAAACCTTCTCCGGGTTATCGTTCCAGATCTCGTCATCGGTGATGACCGGAACGCCGATGCCCTTGAAGACGGCAGCCTGGTTCCATGGCTCGCCGACGCAATAGCCCTCGATCGTGCCCGCCTCCAGCGTAGCGGGCATCTGCGGCGGTGGGGTGACCGACAACTTCACATCGGCATCGACCGTGCCCGAAACGTCGCCGGCAGTGTAATAGCCGGGGTTGAGGCCACCTGCCGCGAGCCAGTAGCGCAGTTCGTAATTGTGGGTGCTGACCGGGAAAACCATGCCCATGTTGAAGGGCTTGCCCTGCTGCTCGTACTCCTCGACCACCGGCTTCAAGTAGGAGGCCGAAATCGGGTGGGTGATCTTGCCGCCTGAGGTCGGCAGGCTCGGCTTGATCTCGGCCCAGACCTTGTTTGACAGCGTGATCGCATTGCCGTTGAGGTCGAGGCTGAGCGGCGCGATCAGATCGGCCTTGGTGCCGTAGCCGATCGTCGCGGCAATCGGCTGACCGGCGAGCATGTGCGCACCGTCGAGCTCACCGGAAATGACGCCATCGAGCAGCACCTTCCAGTTCGCCTGCGGGACCAGTTGAACGTTGAGCCCTTCCTCGGCGAAGTAGCCCTTCTCCAGCGCAATGGCGAGCGGGGCCATGTCGGTAAGCTTGATGAAGCCGAGCGTCAGGTTCGGCTTTTCGATCGTGCCATCGAGATTGGCCGCAGCGACCGTTTCACCGCCTTCGCTCGGGGTTCCGCCCGAACCGCAGGACACCAGTGCCAGCGAGGCAATCCCGGCGAGGGCAACAAGCCCGGCACGTCGCGTGTAGTTCATTCCCGTCCTCATATTCGAACCCCTTCGAGCATACGGACAACGCAAAAAAGCCGCCTCGACTTGGATCGTTTAACGAACCAGATCGGGCGGCGACGTTGCCACACAATGTTTAAACTGATTGGAGCCGACGAACTCACCCTTCAGCGGGTGTGCCAGCTCCGTTCACGAACCCAAATAAGCGATTCGGGTGGCACTCGTAAAGAGGCTTTTTTGCAACGCACCATCAAACAACACGTCATGGTAGCTGCGCGAGATAGTCTTCGACCCTGTCCGGATCGAACTGGCGTCCATCAAAAAAACTGTTTTTAGACAGGGTTATAGACCCCTGATTTGTGCCGACCTGGGTCGCCCCGATTACACTTCCCTCGACCTTGGAATTGGCCGAAGGCAAATCGTCGCCGGTCGCAGAAAGGGCACTGCGATAGACGTCCGGGCGGAATACGGCAGCCGATTTGGCGGCATCGACGGGATCGAACTGCAAATGATCCCAACGCACCATCTGCGAATAGATCCACGCGGCCTGGCTGATCCAAGGGAAGTTCGCCGCTTCGGAATACTGGAACATGAAATCCGGGAAATGTACCGGATTGGCATGATGCAGGAGCGTCAGGCGATCAGATATCGCCGCCCCGATCAATCCCTCGCTGGCGTTGAGATAGGCTGGCGAGGCCAGAATGCGGGCGTTGAGCTGGTTATTGGTCGGGTTGACGAAGTGCTGCCCGGCGCGGCGCATCGCCCGGATCAATGCCTCAAACTCGGATCGCTTTTCGTCCAGCACCGGCTCACGCATGGCCAGCACCTTCTCCACCCCGCGTCGCCAGATCTGTGCAGTGGCCAGCACGATCGTGCCGACGTCGCGCTCGACGCAGACGCTGTTCCAGGGTTCGCCCACGCATGCGCCGTCAATTTCCCCCGATTCCATCGCATCCGCGACGAAGGGCGGCGGGACGGTCAGGATCTCGACATCCTCGTCTGGACGGATACCGCAAGCGGCCAACCAGTAGCGCAGCTTGTAGTTATGCGATGAGTAGCGGTGAACGACGCCCAGTCGCAACGGCTTGCCGGTTTTGCGGGCCGCGAGCGCGACCTCGCGCAAGGCCGCGCCGACCTGCGCCGGGTCGCCATAGGTACCCGGCGTGGTTACCTGCGCAGCGAGGTCCTTTCGCAAGGTTATCGCATTGCCGTTGAGGCCCAGCACGAAGGGCGCGACGAGCGGTTGCGCGGGCCGCCCCCGCCCCAGTGTCGTGGCGATAGCCAGCGGCGCCAGCATATGCGCAGCATCGGTATGGCCGTAGAGCAGGCGGTCGAGCACCGTCGCCCAGCTGACGTCCTTGACAAAGGTCAGGGTCAGCCCTTCGTCCTCCGCGAAACCGTGCTCCTGCGCGAGGATCGGCAGGCAGGCATCGACCAGCGGCAGGAAGCCAATAATGAGTTCGCGATTGGCCAAGTTTCAATTCTCCCCCAGCAATTCGTGGGCGGTAACGACCGCCTCCGCGATTTGGGCGATCCGCTTGCTCGACGACATCGCCTTGCGGCGTAGTTCGGAATAGGCTTCGGGTTCGGATACGCCCTTGCTGTCCATGATGATGCGCTTGGCCTTGTCGACCATGTCGCGCTCGGCCAGCTTACCGCGTGCCTCGGCCAGATCGGATTGTAGCCGTGAAAAGGCCTCGAACCGCCGCACCGCGAGGTCGAGCACCGACTTGATCCGGTGGCTGGCCAGGCCGTTCACGACATAGGCGGAGACCCCGGCATCGATGGAGGCGGCGATGGCATCGTCGTCGCTTTCGTCGACGAACATCGCGATCGGGCGCGCGAGCGCGCGGCTGACGGTGAAGTATTCCTCGAGCACGTCGCGCGACGGGTTGCCCAGATCGATCAGCACGATGTCCGGCTCGATTTCCTGGATGCTCTGCATCAAGGCGCGCCTTTCGGTAAGGACGAACACCTCCCCCCCGGGAAGTTGCGACAGCCCCTCTTCTATAATCGAGGCACGGCCCGCATTTTCGTCGACGATTACGATGCGCATCGCCGTCATATTGCGCTGCACCATAGGCGTTTGGCAAGCCGTGAACGCGTATTGGTTGTCGGATATTCGTGCTTTGAACCAATCATGGTATACATTGAGCGGTCTGGCAGATGATCGCTCAGCTTGACTAGTTTCGTGTCCTTCAACGAGGCTATGATTTGAGCTTCAGGCAGGTCAAATTCTCGTAATCCCTTACTATTACCTGCATAGTCTCTACAGCACCCGAAAATAGAGGCTGAAGTTATTGAAATTTATAAATATATTCTTCAACGCCTGGTGATTGATTGTTAGAAGGTGAGACAAACACACGTGACCTAGTCAAATAAGTCAACTGCTACGCGCGCGCGCGAAGGCGGAATGGGGATTTCATATACTTCGTCGGTTGTCTGGGGTTGCCTGGAAGTCGGTCTGCTGGAGGGAGTCTTCGGAACCAGTCGATCGCCATCGATGACACATTGTCCATTCGCCGAAACATCGAACACGGTTCCGCCATTAGCTGATGACGCATATAACGCTCTCTCAAGTCCGTCTCCGTACTCACGGCTGGCATCGCGACTGTGCGCCTTGTTTCGGCTTCCACCCCTGCGCTCCCCGTCGTAGTCGTCTTCATCTGGTGGGTTGATGCTGGCCCAGCCTTTCGCGGTTGCGTACTCTAGCAAACGCAGCCTAGGCCATGCCTCAGTCGCCCAGCGATTGAGATCATCCCTGAGCCTGATGTGGGCCGTAGCCGTATTGGCCATATTCTTGCGACGCCGGTTTTCCAGAAAATCGAGCCAGAGCCATTCTGGACACCAATCAAAGCGAGGAAAGGTCTCGGGCTTAGACTTATCCCTCGCATGTGCCGTACACACATCTGATCTATTATTGATTTCTTCCTTTTCTGTTCCTGATCTATTTGGGCGCAGATTTTGCTGGGGTTCAACGCATTTTCTGCGGGGGTTTCGTGCAGATTCTGCGGGGGCGCAGATTTTGCGTTTGTCCAATCGGTACGTACGCCTCCCCCCAACATGGTCCCTTATTTGGAAATAGCCTAGTTCTCGTAACTTCTTGAGCGCGCCCTGCACGGTCCTCACGCTCTTACTGGATTTGCAGGAAATGGTCGAAACGGAAGGCCAGCACTCGGCGTCCTCATTGGCATGCTCCGCAAGGCACATCAGGACTATCTTTTCTGTCGAAGGGATTCGCAAATCCCAAACAGCTTTGGCCAAATGGAAGCTCATACAAGCTCCGACTTGTTGTCCGCTGACGCCTCACTCGTTGACCTGTAACGGCGCGAGCGCATCCACTTATGAATGTCTTGCCTCGAATATCGAATCAAACGGCCCATTCTGAAGAACGGAGGACCGCTGCCATCGCACCGTTTGTTGGCGAGTGTACGCTTGCTGTAGCCAGTTTCAGCCTCTGCCTGCTCAGGAGTTAGCAGCATGTCGCCAGCTGGGTTTCTGTTCTTATCGTTCATGCCAGTACCCTCTTCGTTACTGGCAAATCACATATATGCAGTCCGAGCTGTGAACCGCTCATTTGAGATGCAGCGCAATGAGCGCCGATCTGAAGCTGCCTATCTGCGGTCGAGCGGCGAGCCCATGGCTTCCATGCGATGAAACATTAGTTCAAGCTGCTCCTGTTTTTGTGCGACCTTCTCCCTTGGCCAAACCGGCGCTTGGACGCTCAATTCAAGCCAAGCATCAACGCGATCAGCATAGATAATCGCCTTATCTGCGTAGGAAGGTGATGCACCTCGAGGAGTGCCTGACATGCCTTTGAGCGCTTCTTTGGCATGCTCCCGTGTAAATCCGCCTGCGATCAGCCTTTTAAGCTCTCGCCCAATCCTAAGCTTCTCTTGAAGCGCAAGCAGCTTCACGATGTGCCGCTTGGCAGAAGCATTTCCGACGATCTTGGCCTGAACCCCGTCACAACGGTCGAACAGGTCAGCGATAGCCATACGCGTGTTGTGTTCGATCGGAACTTCTGACCTGAGCAGTGCCGCGAGCGCCTCCTCAGGTTCTACCTCAAAGCCCTTAGCTGCTCGCAAGGCGCGCTGGTTTAGCCGTGCTGCTCGATCATCGGCGCGAGCCATTCGCCTATTCCAGCTCTGATACCTTCACATCCAATGACTTCTCGAACCATTCTGCGACCATCCGGCGATGGCAGAAATTAGTCTCGTCGATTGGAGGCTTTTCGAAGCACTGAAGAACGGGCTCCGCGCCTCCTGCAAGACGATGCAGATCGAACCAAATGTCGTTTGGATCCAGCCTACTGAGTTGGGTCGTGTAGGCTCTTTCGAAGTCTGCGAAACTCATCATAAGCATGTCCCGGCTTTGAGGAGCAAGCGCACGGTAGATGCGATAACCGGCTGGAACTCCGCGCGGTGAACCTCGACTAATGACGATCCGGCCCGGCCCAAAATAAGTGAAGTGAGAAGCGGTTTTCATCAGATCTTATCTGCCGAATTGGCGACCCCAAATTTCGGACAGTATGGCAGACTCATTATCAGCCTCCCTCGATATGAAACTGATTTAGCTCTACTGCCCTAGGCCGTACCAGTGACTGGACGTGTCCGCTCCAATCATCGAATGCCGCTCTCTTTTCGGATGCAAAATCGTATCGCTGATAGACACCAGCTATCCCGCTACGGCTGCCACTTGTGTGATTGAGAGCCGCCTCGGTTACTTCCAGCCTGACGCCAAGACGCTGGAAACCGGTCGCCATTGTCCGACGCAGATCGTGCACCCTCCAATGTGCCAAGGACCTCAAACCCTCTTCGAGTGCAATCTGATCGATCGCTACATCGAGCTGACGCTTAGCACTGGAAAAGCCTGCTACCGGACTAATTCCATTGGTCGAGAACACCAGCCCATCTGATGGCCAACTTCTATGGGGAATCATTGCGTCAAGCTCAGCCATTGCCGCTTTTGACAAAGGCACGAGGTTGGGAAGCCCGTTCTTTGTTCGGCCCGCCTCGATGCGCCACATCGCGTCCATCCTATCGAGTTCCGACCATGTCATGGCTGCCACTTCAGTAAGACGCTGTCCCGTCAGGACCAGCAATCGATAAAATGGTGCCCAAGGGTATTCTAGCTTCCGTGTAGCACGCCAGACCACGGCCAGCTCTACATCTGTCAAGACTCTGTCCCTCGCTGGCGGCGCAGCTGGCGCTTCAAGACGAGCGAAAGGATCTTCCGCGACCAGCCGACGTCTGTGCGCCCATTTCCATAGGATCCGAGCAGTGGAAAAGAGGTTCTTGCGCGTGGCAAGTTGATTTGCTGGAATACTCTTGATTGCCTGTTCGATTGACAGTTCGTCGATCTCGTCAATACGCCGATTTCCGAACTCTTCCTTCATTCGACGGATTGCTGGTCGAACCATTCGCAGCGTATTTTCGCTTCGCAACTGGCCCTGCCTGGTTCCCCTAGAGCGAGGCTCTGACCTATACTCTTCAAACCACATGTCAGCGACATAATTGAACGCCCTGTCGGCAGCTTCTAATCTTTCCTGCTCTGCAGCCCTCGCAATCGCTTTCTCATGCTCAATAGGGTCAACCCCGGCATCTACCATCTGCCTCAATGTGCGAGCTCTTTGACGCGCCTGGTCCACCGTCCAATCGCCAAATTTGCCGATACGATACCTTCGGTCATGTCGAAGGTTTGGGCCTCGAAACTGGAAGCAAAAGATCTTTGATCCCTTCGGCGTAACCTTCAGGCCAAACCCTGAAACCGCACCGCTTCCAAAATCCCAAATGTAGAGGTCTCCCTTGCAACGAGGAGATGCTGCATCGACTACCGTTTTTGTCAGTCTGCAACGGCTCACCTAGCCCTCCAGCAATAAGATAATAGTAAGCTACAGAGTATGATTTAGCAATATATAGAATGATCTTATCGAAACACAATATGTCATGGTGCCATATACTTACTGTGGATTTTCCATGGAAATCATACCCTGATGAACAGGCTGCACTCCTTCAGTCATTATTTGTAATCATCAGGCCAGGGGTTCGAATCCTCTAGCCGGCACCAA
>DDNW01000106.1:2018-2306 GCA_002341345.1 Erythrobacter sp. UBA2510 | reverse complement strand
TCGAATCCTCTAGCCGGCACCAACCTCCTGTATCGGGCCATGCCTTCAGCTAGGTGGAAGCGAGCAGGTCGTCCGTTACCTCCATCAGAAGCAACGGCTCCTCGGCCCAGTCTTCCAGCGCATCGACGAAAGCTGCCCGGGTTTCGGGATCGTCATAGACCATTTTTGCATCGAATGCCCGTTGCCAGGTCAACTTGTCGGGCCATTCTGCCACGCCAATGAAACGGCCGTCTGCTTCGCGATGCAAGCGAGAGCCGAGTGACCCATAGCGCTGCCGGATGAGTAGTA
>DDNW01000106.1:1103-1815 GCA_002341345.1 Erythrobacter sp. UBA2510 | reverse complement strand
GGCTGCCGGATGAGTAGTGTGCCGCGACGCCACGCCTGACGAAACTGCTCTTCCTTGCCTGGTTTCACCCGCCACCAATAGGCCGCTACGAAAACCATTGCCGACCTCCGGGCTACCTGTCTCCTTTAGTAGGGCAGGCCCCAATACGCATAGACATTTGATCCGTAGGCACGGTCCCACAACGGCTCGCGATCATCCTCGATAACAGGGCTGTTGCGTAAAATGTCTTCCTCGGCGGAAACGATGTAACCACCCATGTCCGTGTCGTAGTCGAGCGCGTCCCACGGTACCGGGCGCAATTCCTTTCCCATCCCCAGGAAACCGCCGAAGCTCAGCACCGCATATTCCACCTGTCCGCTACGTTTGCCGACCATGAAGTGATGAATCCGGCCGATTTTTTCGCCATCAGGGCGGAATACGGCGGTTCCTTCGACCCGGTCCGAGGCGATAAGGTTGTGGCCTTCATCGCGCATGACCTCCCGCTTCGCGCGCATTCGGGCTTTCGATATCGTTTTTGTCGAGCGTATGGACCATTGAGTCCTCCTCTCAGAAAATGGCGGATGCTCCGTTTGGTTCAGCCGTAGCCAATGCTAGCGACGGCAGCATCTTTCGCGCCATCGTATATGAGATCCATGCGCGGACCTGAGGATGGTTCCCACCCACAAAGGCCCAGCCTCTGGCTTACGGTCGCGAGCGCTCCTAAATGTCTGTC
>DDNW01000106.1:0-965 GCA_002341345.1 Erythrobacter sp. UBA2510 | reverse complement strand
GGCCTGCGCAACGGCAAACAGGGTGCCAGTCGCGAAGCTGGGTGCAGGCGGCAAATGCGGGCGTTGCGGTGCTGCGCTGTTCGCGGGCGAGCCGCTAAACCTGACCGCGGCCAATTTCGCCGCGCATTCGACCAAGAGCGATATTCCGCTGCTGGTCGATTTCTGGGCCTCGTGGTGTGGGCCGTGCCGCCAGATGGCCCCCGCCTTCGCTGCGGCGGCGGCGCAGCTGGAGCCGCAGTTTCGGCTCGGCAAGCTGGATACCGAGGGGGAGCAGGCGATTGCTGCAAATTATTCGATCCAGTCGATCCCGACGATGGTCGTTATCGCCAAAGGAAGGGAAATCGCGCGCCAGTCCGGCGCGATGCCGACCGGCGCGATCGTCAGCTGGGCGCGGCAGTTTATCTAGGGCCGTTCAGACCAAAGGTTAGCAGGCCTCAGCGACCGACGGCGATATAGGTGAACCCGTCCGCTTCCATGTCGGCGCGGCTATAAAGGTTCCTGAGGTCGATCAGCAGCGGTTGTTTCAGCAGCTCCTTCACGCGGCCCAAATCGAGCGCGCGGAAGACGTCCCACTCCGTCACCACGACCGCGGCATCGGCCCCCTCCATCGCACTATAGGGGTCGTCGCAATAGGTAATGTTCTCCATCACCAGCGCCGCCTGCTCCATGCCCTCGGGGTCGTGCGCGCGCACATTAACACCCGCATCCTGCAAGGTCTGGACGATGGCAATGGCGGGCGAATCGCGCATGTCGTCGGTGTTCGCCTTGAAGGTCAGCCCCAGCAGCGCCACCGTCTTGCCATGCGGTTCGGCGCCCAGCGCGTGGAGCACCTTGCGGCCCATCGACCGCTTGCGCAGGTCGTTCGAGGTGACCACCGATTCCACGATCCGCAAGGGTGCCTCGTAATCGTGCCCGGTCTTGAGCAGCGCCAGTGTGTCCTTGGGGAAGCACGATCCGCCATAGCC
>DDNW01000074.1:49216-49434 GCA_002341345.1 Erythrobacter sp. UBA2510 | reverse complement strand
TGTCCCGCAGCTGACCGCGATCATGGATGCGGCCAGCGTGGCAGGTGACGTGCCGATCATTGCCGATGGCGGACTGCGCACCAGCGGCGATGCGGCCAAGGCGCTGGCGGCGGGGGCCTCGACCGTGATGGTCGGCAGCCTGCTTGCCGGTACCGAGGAGGCGCCGGGCGAGACGTTCCTGTATCAGGGCCGCGCCTACAAGGCCTATCGCGGCATGG
>DDNW01000074.1:48627-48959 GCA_002341345.1 Erythrobacter sp. UBA2510 | reverse complement strand
GGCGCGATGGCGCGCGGCAGCGCCGACCGCTATTTTCAGCAGGACATCAAGGACCAGATGAAGCTCGTGCCCGAAGGGATCGAGGGGCAGGTGCCGTTCAAGGGGCCGGCGCGCGATGTCATCCACCAGCTGGTCGGCGGCGTGAAGGCGGCCATGGGCTATACCGGCAGTGCGACAATCGCCGATCTGCGTGAGCGGGGCCAGTTTATCCGCATCACCAATGCCGGTCTTTCCGAAAGCCATGTCCACGATGTCTCGATCACCCGCGAGGCACCCAATTACCCCACTCGCTGAGGCAACTGCGGCATGACCCCTGCCGCGCGGGTTCAGGC
>DDNW01000074.1:45443-48481 GCA_002341345.1 Erythrobacter sp. UBA2510 | reverse complement strand
GCGGGTTCAGGCCGCCATCGAAATACTCGACCTCGTGGTTCACGCCGCCCGCACCAAGGGCGCGCCTGCCGACCGCCTTATTGCCGAGTGGTTCCGCAATCACCGTTTCGCCGGGTCGAAGGACAAGCGAGCGATCCGCGAGCATGTCTATGCCGCGATTCGCGCCTGCGGTCCCGTCCCGAAGAACGGGCGCGCGGCGATGTTGTGTTTGGCCGAGAATGACCCGGACCTGGCACTGTTGTTCGACGGGTCGAATTATGGACCGGCGGTGATTTCACCGGACGAACAGGCCGCCGAGGGCGGCATTGCGCCAGAGTGGCTGGAGGACCGGCTGATTGCGTCGGATGTGCCGCAGGTTATGGCTGAAGCTCTGCTCGGCCGCGCCCCGCTGGACCTGCGTGTCAATAACCTCAAGTTAACTAGAGATATGGTTGATATCCCTGTGGACAAGCTGTTTACAGCTGCACCGCAGGGGCTGCGCGTGCCCGTCGGCTCTCCGGTAGAGAGCTGGGACGCCTATCTTGCAGGCGAGGTCGAAATTCAGGATTCGGGTAGCCAGCTGGCCGCCCTGGCAGCCGGTGCGCAGCCCGGAGAGACGGTGATCGACCTGTGCGCGGGTGCAGGGGGCAAGACGCTGGCGCTGGCAGCGGCGATGGAAAACCGGGGCACTCTGATCGCCTGCGATACCGACCGCGGGCGGCTCTCTCGCCTGCCCGAACGTGCGGAACGCGCCGGGGTGGGCATCGCGGAAACCATCCTGCTCAATCCGGGGCGCGAGGCCGAGGTGCTTGGCCAATGGCTAGGCAAGGCCGATGTTGTGCTGGTCGATGCGCCCTGTTCGGGTACGGGTACATGGCGGCGCAATCCGGAGGCGCGCTGGCGGCTCGATGAGGGCGAGTTGGAACGCCTTGTGCAGCTTCAGGCACGGCTGTTCGCGCTGGCCGCTACGCTGGTCAAACCTGGCGGGCGGATTTGCTATGTTACCTGCTCGTTGCTCGACGAAGAGGGCGCAGGACAGGTCGAAACCTTCTTGGCCGCGCATCCGGGCTGGCAGGCCCAGCCGCTCGAACTTCCGGCAGGGACCGAGCGCGGTGCGGGTTTACGCCTCGATCCGTACAGTGATGGGACAGACGGATTTTTCGTCGCACTCGTTACCAATGCGTGTTAACCTATCCATTCATGGCCAGAAGACGCCACCTTGAGAGGCCTGTCCTGAAGGAGTTCGCAATGCGCTACAGCCCTGCCGCACTTGCTTTGTCACTGCTTGTCGCGGTCAGCGCGAGCGGGATTTCAGCGGGCGAAACCAGGGCCGATCCGCGCGCTGTTGCACTGGAGGCGCAGGGTAAGGCTGCGCTTGCCGCAGGCGATACGCAGGCCGCGATCGACGCATTCGAGGCCGCGCTGACAGTCGATCCGTCCTATTCAGCGCTCTATGTCGACCTTGCCGATGTGGCTCGTACCGAGGGGTTGCAGGGCAAGGCGATCCGCTATTACCGCGAGGCGCAGGAGCGCGATCCCAAGAACATCGCCGCAATCTCGGGTGAGGGCGAGGCGCTGCTCGCTCGTGGCGCGGTCGAAAAGGCACGCGCCAACCTCGCCAAGCTGGAAGACCTGTGCGGTGACGATTGCGCCGCGACGCGCCAACTGGCCGCCGCTATTGCCAATGGTCCGCGTGTGCTGACGGCAGAAGCGGGCACGTCGGACCGTCCGGTCGCCCAAAACTGAACGGTACCGAGCGGGACCCAAGGGTAGCTGGCCCGCCAGACCCTGCTTACAGATGTGGTTTGAAGGCTGCGACGACGGCCTCGTAAATGTCGCGTTTGAACGGCACGATCAAATCGGGCAGCAAATCGGCATCGACCCATTTCCATTCGCAAAATTCGGGGTGCTTGTGCGCCTCCAGGTCGATATCGCTGTCCGCCCCGGTAAAGCGAACGAGGTACCAGCTTTGCCGCTGGCCCTTGAACCTGCCCTTCCACAGCTTGCCCTGCAATTCATCAGGCAGATCGTAATAGAGCTCGTCTTCGAGCCGCTGGATGATCGTCAGGTGCTGTTCGACGATGCCGGTTTCTTCGCCCAGTTCGCGCAGCATGGCCATATCGAGGTCCTCGCCATCGTCGACGCCGCCCTGCGGCATTTGCCACCAGTCGCCTTCCTTGTTGTCGATCCTCTTGCCCACGAAGACGAGACCTTCGTGATTGACGAGCATCGTCCCCACGCATGGTCGGTAATCGGAGGGGCGGTAATCCAGTCTGTCGGGTCTTGTCATGGCGCAAGCCATTACGGATGCTGAGCTGCAAATGCCAGCCATTGCGATCGGTACTGTCGATATGGTTTCGGGCTGCCACAGAAAAACTTGATTGTTTTGGCGCGAGGGTGAACCTAGGTCGCACGCCGACGGTATTGTCACAGCAGGACGAGATGAGAATGGCGACCCAGGCGCCCGAGAGGACGGTCGAAACGAAGAGCCCCGATGCAGTTGTCGTACGCTTTGCGGGCGACAGCGGCGACGGCATGCAGCTGACGGGTGGGCAGTTCACGCTCTCCACCGCGCTGGCGGGAAACGATCTGGCGACCTTCCCGGATTTCCCGGCGGAGATCCGCGCGCCGCAGGGCACGCTGTTCGGTGTGTCCGCCTTCCAGATCAATTTCGGAAGTCGCGAGATCAACACTGCGGGCGATGCGCCCGACGTGCTGGTCGCGATGAACCCGGCGGCACTGAAAACCAATGTGCCTGCGCTGAAAGCGGGCGGGCTGGTGATCGTCGACACGGGCGAGTTCACCAAGCGCAATCTCGACAAGGCCCATTACGAAACCAACCCGCTCGACGACGGTAGCCTCGCCAAATGGGACGTGCTGGCCTTCGACATTTCCGCGCTGACGATCGAGGCGGTCAAGGAGTTCGGCCTCGGCAACAAGGACGCACTGCGCTGCAAGAACATGTGGACGCTCGGCCTCGCGCTGTGGATGTTCGACCGCGACCGCCAGCCGCTGATCGACTGGCTCAACCAGAAATTCACCAAGGCCCCCGATATCGC
>DDNW01000074.1:43952-45314 GCA_002341345.1 Erythrobacter sp. UBA2510 | reverse complement strand
AGGCCCCCGATATCGCCGCTGCCAACGTCGCCGCGCTAAATGCCGGCCATGCCTATGGCGAGACGGCGGAGCTGACGGGCCCGCTCAAGCAATATCATGTCGCTCCGGTCGTCAGCGAGCCGGGTCTGTACCGCACAATTACGGGTGCCGAAGCGGTCTCGCTCGGTCTTGTCGCGGGCGCACAGCTGGCCGATCTGCCGATGTTCTTCGGCGGCTATCCGATCACGCCCGCCAGCGCGATCCTGCACCATCTGGCGCGGCTCAAGGAGTTTGGCGTCACCACCTTCCAGGCCGAGGACGAGATCGCCGCGATCTGCTCGGCCATCGGCGCCTCCTATGCAGGCCAGCTGGGCGTCACCAGTTCATCCGGCCCCGGCATTGCCCTGAAGGGTGAGGCGATGGGCCTTGCTATCATGGTCGAACTGCCGCTGGTGATCGTCAATTCGCAGCGCGGCGGACCCTCGACCGGCCTGCCGACCAAGACCGAGCAGAGCGACCTCTATCAGGCGATCTATGGCCGCAATGGCGATGCGCCGCTGCCCGTCATCGCTGCCAGCAGTCCTGCCGACGCCTTCGAATGCGCGATCGAGGCCTGCCGCATCGCAGTCGAATACATGACGCCGGTGATGCTGCTGACCGACGGCTACATCGCCAATGCCGCTGAGCCCTGGCTGGTACCCGATCCGGCCGCGTTCGCGCCGTTCCCGGCCAGCTTCCTGACCGAGAAGAACGGTCCTGACGACACGCTGCTCACCTACAAGCGTGACGATAAGGGCGCGCGCCCGTGGATCAAGCCCGGCACACCCGGCCTGATGCATCGTATTGGCGGGATCGAGAAGGATTCGCTGACGGGCAACATCAGCTACGATCCGGACAACCATCAGAAGATGACCGACACCCGCAAGGCGAAGATCGACGGCATCGCCAATGACGTGCCCGACCAGGGCTGCTGTCTGGGCGAGCCGGGGGCGAAGCTGGCCGTTGTGGGCTGGGGCTCGACCTTCGGGCCGATCCACCGCGCAGTCACGCAGGCGCGGGCCAAGGGCCATGACGTCGCGCATGTCCATTTCCGCCATGTCTGGCCGATGCCGTCCAACACCGGCGAATTCTTGCGCAGCTTCGACAAGGTGCTGGTGCCCGAGATGAACACCGGCCAGTTCAAGACCGTGCTGCGCGACCAGTTCCTGATCGACGCGCAGAGCCTGACCAAGACCAATGGCCTGCCGTTTTACGTGAACGAGCTGGAAGCCGCCATCGAGGAGGCGCTGGGCTGACGCGAAAGCGTTGTTGCCCCGAAAGGACCATCATGAACGCTCCTGTGAAAATCGAAACCACGCTCAAGGACTGGGAAACCGACCAGGA
>DDNW01000074.1:39831-43711 GCA_002341345.1 Erythrobacter sp. UBA2510 | reverse complement strand
CTACGGCTTCCACACGATCCACGGCCGCGCGCCCGCCTTCGCCACCGGCATCAAGCTGGCGAACCCGGACCTCGACGTCTGGATGGTGACCGGCGACGGTGACGGATTGTCGATTGGCGGCAACCATTTGCTGCACGTCCTTCGCCGGAACGTGAACCTGCAGGTGATGATGTTCAACAACGAGATCTATGGCCTGACCAAGGGCCAGTACTCGCCGACCAGCCGCGTGGGGACCAAGAGCCCGTCGACCCCGATCGGCTCGGTCGACCGGCCCGCCAACCCCTGCGCCTTCGCACTGGGCGCGGGTGCGCGCTTCGTGGCGCGGGGCTTCGACGTATCGAAAAACCTGCCTGACGTCCTCAAGGCGGCGCATGCCCATCAGGGCGCGGCCTTCATCGAGATTTTCCAGAACTGCATCGTCTACAACAAGGACGTGTTCAACGACTTCGCCGCGCCCAAGGGGGCCGAGGATCGCCAGCTGTGGCTGGAAGACGGCAAGCCGATGCTGTTCGGCAGCGAGAAAACCGGCGGTGTGAAGGGGCTGACGCTCGACCGCGAGGCGCTGGAACTGCGCGTGGTCGATGTAACCGCCAAGGAAGACGGAACTCCCGACTGGGAAGCGGCGGGCGTCATCGTCCACAATGTCAGGAACCGCTCGATCGCGCATATGCTGGTCGAACTGCCCTTCGGCGAGTTCCCGATGGCGCTGGGCGTGCTTTATGACGATCCGCGCCCGACCTATGAGAGCGGCGTGATCGAGGAGCGCGAGCGCGCGACCAGGGGCAAGGAGGCGAGCCTCGCCAAGCTGCTCGCGCAGGGGCAGACCTGGACGGTCAGCGGTGCCGCGCAGGACCCTGTTTAAGAGTATTCGTCATTGCGAGCGCAACGAAGCAATCCATGGATCAGCACTCTGGATTGCCGTGACGCCCCGAAATCGTTCGGGTCTCCTCGCAATGACGATCTCCTGAATGGATAACCTTACCCATTCACTCACCGGCGCGCTAATCGGGCAGGCGGGCCTCAAGCAGAAGACCGGGCTGGCCATGCCCGCGCTGATCATCGGCGCGAACCTGCCCGATGTGGATGTCACCTGCTTCCTGTGGCTCTCGGGCTCGGAGCATCTCGCCTTCCGCCGGGGAATCACGCACGGGCCAATTGCCTGGGTGCTGCTGCCGCTGGCACTGGCGGGGCTGTTATGGGGCTTCGACCGCTGGCAGGAGCGAAGGGGCAAACGACCAGCGGAGCGTCTGCCGGTCAGTTTCACATGGCTGTACCTGCTCAGCATCATCGCCTGCCTGACCCATCCGGCGCTCGACTGGATGAACAGCTACGGCATTCGGCTGTTGGAGCCGTTTTCGAGCCGCTGGTTCTACGGCGATGTGCTGTTCATCATCGATATCTGGCTGTGGCTGGGCATGGGCTTTGCCACTTGGCTCTCGCTGCGACGGGAGAAACGGGGCGGGGATTGGAAGAAGCCCGCGCGTATCGCGATTGCCGGGGCACTGGCCTATATCTGGATGAATGCGGGGATCACCCAATGGCACAAGGATGATGGCCGCCTGCATGCCGCGATGGAATTCGGCAAGTATCGGCGTGCCGAGAATGGCATCGAATTTGTAGAAAGGCCTCGATTCGCGATTGTTGCCAGCCCTCAGCCCTTGGCTTTCTGGAAGCGCAAAGTCCTCTTCGGCAATGACGGCGTCTGGTTTCGTCGAGAATGCAGGACGTCAGTTGATTGCCGCGCGGAGCTGGTGAGCGACAGTAGCTGCAAGTTGCCCGACCTCACGAGAGAAATGGCGGCCAACTCCAACCTCGACGCCTTCCTCTTCTGGTCACGTGCACCCTTTGCCGAAGCCGCCCCGGATGGATCGGTCATCATCAGCGATGCCCGTTTCGCCAGTGGCCCGACGCGCAGCAGCTTCTACGTCGCTTTGCCCGACGTCAGATGCCAACCGATCAGTGATTGATCGGGTCGAGCTTGTGGCCCAGCTCGCTCTCGGCGGCGGCGCGCGCGGGCTTGTAGAGTAAGGCCGCAGCGGTGAAGGCCCAGGCCGCGCCACCCAGCCACCCGGCCAGTGCGTCGCTCGGGTAATGCACGCCCAGCATCACGCGGCTCCACGCGATCATCGCCGACAGCACCATCGCCGCGCCGATCATCGTGTAGCGGACCGAGTGCCGGTCGCTCATCGAGGCGAAGGCCAGCGCCATGCCGGTATAGACCATGGCCGAGGCGAAGGAATGGCCGCTGGGGAAGGAATAGCCGCCCGCCTGGGTCAGATAGGGCACGAGGTCGGGCCGGTCGCGCCCGACCAGCATCTTCATCGTATTGTTGAGCAGCCAGCCAAGCATCACGGTAATCGCGAATAGGGTCGCCTCGCGGCGCAGCTTCAGGAACAGCAGCGCCACGCAGGCGGCGATGGTTACGAGGGTGGTCAGTAGGACACCGCCCAATGCGGTGATGTCGCGCACCGCCTCTTCCAGCATCGTGCCGCCGAGCGGGTGAAAATCGACGCCGGTTCGGTAGAGCAGCAGGCCCGAACGGTCGAAGTCACCGGTCGTGTCGTTCAACACCGCCCAGACCATGATAGCCCAGCCGATCCACAGCAAGGCGGCGGCAGCGATCGCCTTCTTACGGTTGACCGAGAATCCGCGCGCCGGAAGGTGGATATCCTCGGGCGGGATGGGTGGCTCTTGCGGCGTGACCTTGTCGCTGTGCGGGGGTGTCATCATAAGTGGAACCATGTCGCATGGGGGAGGGTTCCGTAGCAATGACATCTCCACAAATCGTCTGGCTGCGCCGGGACCTGCGCCTGGTCGATCAGGCCGCCTTTTGGGCGGCAGCAGAGCAGGGGCCGGTGATCCCGGTCTATGTGCTCGATGATGATGCTCCCGGAGAGCGCAAGATGGGCGGCGCCTCGCGCTGGTTCCTGCATCATGCGCTGGAGGCGCTGGAGAGCGATCTGGCACGGCACCATTCGCGGTTGATCCTGCGGCGCGGCGATGCGGTGGAGGAGCTGTGCAAGATCGCCGAGGCGACTTGTGCCAAGACCGTCCATGCGCTGCGCCATTACGAACCGTGGTGGAGGAAGGCGCAAGGGTCGCTCGGCAAGCGGCTCGACCTGCAATTGCATGACGGCAATTACCTGCTGCCGCCCGGCGCGGTGACGACCCTTTCGGGCGACCCGTACAAGATCTACACGCCGTTCCGTCGCGCCACGACCGAGGCGATCCATGGCTTCGACATCCTGCCCGAGCCGTCCATTTCCAGTCCCGACAGCTGGCCGGTGAGCGAGAGCCTGTCCGATCTCGACCTGTTGCCGACCAAGCCCGACTGGGCGGGCGGCATGCGCGAGTTCTGGCGCGGCAGTTATGGCACGCAATCGGCGATGGATCGTTTCGAAAGCTTCCTCGAAGTCGTTTCCGCCTATGACACCGACCGCAACCTGCCGGCGAAGGACGGCTCGTCATTGATGAGTCCGCACCTTCATTTCGGCTCGGTCAGCGCGCGGATGCTGTGGGAAGCAATGAGCGGCACCGCCAGTTCAGGCGCGACGACCTTTCGCGGCGAGCTGATCTGGCGCGACTATGCGCAGAACGTGATCTGCCAGTTTCCCGCTTACCCGTCCGAATCCTATCGTGACGGTTATTCGGCGGATTTCTGGCGCAATCCCGACCGTGGGCACAAAATCGCTGAAGAGTTCGACAAATGGTGCAAGGGACGGACCGGCTACCCGATCGTCGATGCCGGAATGCGCCAGCTGTGGCAGACCGGGTGGATGCACAACCGTGTGCGGATGATCGCGGCAAGTTTCCTCGTCAAGCACCTGCTGATCGACTGGCGCCATGGCGAGCGGTGGTTCTGGGACACGCTGGTCGATGC
>DDNW01000074.1:39054-39696 GCA_002341345.1 Erythrobacter sp. UBA2510 | reverse complement strand
GGGACACGCTGGTCGATGCCGATTACGGCAATAACGGCACCAACTGGCAATGGGTGGCGGGAACGGGCGTCGATTCGAACATGTTCGTGCGGATCATGGCGCCGCTCTCGCAGTCGGAAAAGTTCGACGCGGGCGATTACATCCGCACCTATGTGCCCGAAATCGCCGATTTGTCGGACGAGCATATCCACGATCCACCCGACGGCATGCGTCCTGAAGGCTACCCCTCCAAGATGATCGGCCACAAGGAGGCGCGCGATCGGGCGCTGGCGGCCTACAAGGCGATGAAGGGCGAATGATCGCCCGGGATTGATTGCAGACCCTTGAACCCATGGGCTTCCTTGCGTCATAGGGACCTATGGAGTTTGGGCGCACGAGGGGCGATGTGCTGCTCGATGCGGGGCAGCGGTTCGGTGTAAAGCCGGGTCCGTTCGCACGCCTGTTCGCCCCCGGATTTCACAAGATACTCGACCGGATCGATGCCGGACTTGCCGCAGGCGCGATCCATGCCGAACTGCCCGACGGCACGCGCCGCACGCTGGGCGGCCATGCCCCGGGCTTCGAGGCACAGGTCACCGTGACGGACTGGCGCGCGCTGGTTCGGCTGGTGACGGCGGGCTCGGTCGGCTGGTATCAGGCATG
>DDNW01000074.1:29837-38942 GCA_002341345.1 Erythrobacter sp. UBA2510 | reverse complement strand
GGGCGCGCGCTGGTTCGGCTGGCGACGGCGGGCTCGGTCGGCGGGTATCAGGCATGGGAGGCGGGCGAATGGTCGAGCCCCGACCCGGTGCCATTGTTTGCGCTGTTCATGGCCAATGCGACCAGGCTTGGCGATACGGGCCGGGCCAAGGGGCCGTGGCGCATCGTCTCGCACCTGCTCCACCGGTTCAACCGCAACACCCGCGCGGGCGCTGCGCGCAACATCCACGCGCATTACGACCTCGGCAACGATTTCTATCGCCCGTGGCTCGATGCGACGATGAGCTATTCGAGCGGCTACCAATACGGTCCGGACGGGCTGGAAGCAGCACAGCGCCGCAAATGGGCGCGCCTGTCCGGGCGTTTGGGCAATCCTGAGACGCTTCTCGAAATCGGCTGCGGCTGGGGCGCGCTGGCCAATCATTTTGCAGACGGCGGGAGCAAGGTCACCGCGATCAGCCTCTCCGATGAACAACTCGACTGGGCGCGGGGGCATCACCCGCGCGTCGACTTTCGCAAGCAGGATTATCGCGACACATCGGGCCAGTTCGATGCCATCGTCAGCGTCGAGATGGTCGAGGCGCTGGGCCGCGAATACTGGCCGACCTTCATGGATTGCATCGCTCGCAACCTGAAACCGGGAGGCAGGGCGGCGATCCAGTTCATCGCCATCCGGGACGAGCTGTTCGATGCCTATGCTCGCAATGCCGACTTCATCCAGGCCTATGTTTTTCCCGGCGGCCTGCTGATCCGCACGAGCGAGTTTCGCGCGCTGGCCGAGGCGAGGGGCCTGTCATGGTGCGATCAGGAGGATTTCGGTCTCGACTATGCCGATACGCTGCGTGACTGGCGCCTGCGTTTCGATGCGGCCCAGCGCGAGGGGCGTCTGCCCAAGGGCTTTGACGCCCGGTTCTGCAACCTGTGGCGTTATTACCTGCAATATTGCGAGGGCGGGTTCCGAGGGGGCGGAATCACCGTCAGCCAGGTTACCCTGGTAAAAGACTAACCCCTCGAAGCTTAGCCGCGAAAACCACTTTCGCCGCGATACCGCGCGAGGATATTGTCATGCACGATCGGTGACAGCAGGCTGGCAAACGCGCAACCGCACATGCCGTTTTCCCACCATACGACCTCGGCCTGCAGCGATTCGAGACCCGGCAGCGTCAGCCAGCAGACCGAACCGGGATGCATGCGGTTCACCGCCGTCGCCGAAAAGCCCGACAGCGACAGATCGTTCACGACAGTCTGGAAAGCGCGCATGCCCGAGGCACGCAGCTGCGCAGGGATCATGATCTTGGTGCGCGGCGCGGAGCGATCTTCCTGCGCGGCGATTTCGTAGCGGCCCAGCGTGTTCTGCATGGTCATGGCAGCGGATCCCGTAGATGTGGTGTCGACGTACAATGTGGTGACTCTGGCATGCCGATTTTCCGGCGATACTTTGTACAACATCACCCATCCTGCTTACCGATTTGCTGCCGGGAAGGGTTAAGCGCGATTTAAGTGTATTAAGCGGGCATGCTCTGGCGGGAGCCGTTGTCAAAACCTTCGACCACCAGTTCAACGATCCGGTCGGCCACGGTTTCGGGCAGCTTGACCGTCTTGGGGTCCTCGCCCGGAAAGGCGCGGGCGCGCATCTCGGTTCGCGTGGCGCCCGGATTGAGGATCGCGACTCGCGTATTGGAGATCCGCTCGATTTCCTGCGCATAGGTGGCGAGCAGATTGTCGAAGGCGGCCTTGCTTGCACCATAGGCGCCCCAATATGCGCGAGGGTTCGCCCCGACCGAGCTGGTCAGGCCGATCACCCGCCCAGCATCGCTGCGCTTCAGCAAACCGTCAAAGGCGGCGATCAGCGCCTGCGTTGCCAGCACGTTGAGCGTTAGCGCGGTGTTGAACTGCTTCGGATCGATCTGCGACACGGGTGTCAGCGTCGGCAGGTTGGCAGCGTTGATGACGAGAATATCGAGCTTGCTCCACCGCTGGGCAATAGCGGCAGCGAGGCGGCCGATCGAATCGCTCTCGGTCAGGTCGAGCGGCGCGATGGTCGCGGTACCGCCGGTATCGTGGATCGCATCCTCCACGCCTTCCAGATCGCGGACCGTACGGCCCGTCAGCACCACATGCGCGCCCGCCGCGGCAAGCGCCTTGGCGGTGGCGGCGCCGATCCCGCGACTGGCACCGGTGACGAGTGCGACACGCCCGGCAACCGGGCCACTGGCCTGACTGTCGCTCATCAGGCGACCTTGCCGACCGGGAAGGTGAGTTGCGCCTCTTCCTTCTCGCGCGTGGACAGGTCGGTCAGCGCGGTCGGGTATTCACCGGTAAAGCAGGCGTCACAATATTGCGGGCAAGCATTGTTGCGACCGTCCAGGCCCACGGCCCGGTACAGACCGTCGATCGAGACGAACGCAAGGCTGTCGGCCTGGATGAACTCGCGCATCGCGGCGATGTTCATTCGCCCTGCCAGCAGCTTGGAGCGTTCCGGCGTGTCGACGCCGTAATAACAGCCATTGCCGGTAGGCGGGCTGGCGACCCGGAAATGCACCTCGCGCGCACCTGCATCGCGCATCATCTGCACGATCTTGAGGCTGGTGGTGCCGCGCACGATCGAATCGTCGATCAGGACGATACGCTTGCCCTCCACCAAGGCGCGGTTGGCATTGTGCTTGCGCTTGACGCCGGCATTGCGCGCACCGTCCGACGGCTGGATGAACGTGCGCCCGACATAGTGCGAGCGGATGATGCCCAGTTCAAAGGGAATACCCGATTCCTGCGAATAGCCGATGGCGGCCGGCACGCCGCTGTCGGGCACGGGGACAACGAGATCGGCATCGCACGGGCTTTCCTTGGCCAGCTCCATCCCGATATTGCGACGCGAGCCATAGACCGAACGTCCGTTGAACACCGAATCGGGACGGCTGAAATAGACATGCTCGAAGATGCAGGGCCGCGGTTTGTGGTTGCCGAAGGGGTGATGCGAGGTGATCTTGCCGTCGAGTTCGACCTCGACCAGCTCACCCGGATCGATCTGGCGGACGAATTCAGCGCCGACCACGTCGAGCGCAACGGTCTCGCTGGCGAAGATCGTTGCATCGCCCAGTCTGCCCATGACCAGCGGGCGGATGCCCAACGGGTCGCGACAGGCGAGCATTCCGCGCGGAGTCATCACAACCAGCGAATACGCACCTTCAACCATGCGCAGTGCATCGACGAACTTGTCGAGCAGCGTGGGGAAGCGGCTGGTGGCGACGAGGTGGATAATCACCTCCGTATCGGAGGTGGATTGAAAGATGGCTCCGTTCTGGACCAGTTCCTGTCTCAACGCCATGGCGTTAGAAATGTTGCCGTTATGGGCTACGGCGAAACCGCCTGAGGCGAGATCGGCATAAAGCGGCTGGACGTTCCTGAGGCCCGCGCCGCCGGTCGTCGAATAGCGGACATGGCCAGCCGCCATGGTGCCGGGCAGTTCGGCGATGGATTCTCCGGTGGAAAAGTTGTCGGCCACGTGGCCAAGCCCGCGTCGGGTGAAAAATTCCGTGCCGTCAAAGCTGGTTATGCCCACCGCTTCCTGGCCGCGATGCTGGAGCGCATGCAGTCCCAGCGCGCAGGCAGCAGCGGCATCGGTCGCGCCGATTACGCCGAAAACGCCGCATTCTTCACGCAGCTTGTCGCCGTCGAGATCGAAGGCGAAGGGATCGGAAGAGGTCATCCGCAGGGTGCCGCTCTTGTTTGCGATGTCACGATGGTTTGCCCCAATGGCAACCACGGCGTGGAATAGCAAGCCTAGCCCGTCCATGAAGTCCCTTGCCTTGCCATATCTATTTGAGAACCTTACAGCCGTTGCACTGCAGCAGAAGAGGCTGGTCCCGCCGGGGTGCTGGCAACCGTCTTCACTCAGGGAGCTGCATGCTTGAGGTTTAAACGGTTGAAATCGTGAATTTACACGCCCCCGAATCTGTAACGCCTCCGCCGCGGATCTTGCCGCAGCAAGGGTGGGCCGGAAGCGCGAGCCTTGGCCGCAGAAGACTGATCGAGCGGTTTACTTTTACCCTGCCATTATTGCTTGTACTGGTCTTTGCCGTGCAGGCGATTGCCGCCCGGTTCCTCAATGGATCGCCGTTCGAGAACTCGCACAACATCAATTCGATCGTGGGCGCGATCGCGGTCAATATCGCCGCGGTGCTGACCTATCGTGAATTCCGCAAGACACCGGGCACCAAGCGCTTTGCCTTCATCCTGACTTCCTATGGCTTGCCGGTGCTGGTCCTGGCCGGCGTGCTGCTCGTGTTCCGCGTACCCTATTCCAACGTCGTCTTGTGGACGGGCCTGGGTTTCGGTGCTTTCTTCATGCTGCTGCTTGGTCTCGTCCAGCGTCCGAGTGCCGGCCGGGTGTTGTTTCTGGTGCCCGGGGAGCGGACCAAAGAGCTGGCCAGGGAACTGGTGCACGAAACAACGCAATTTCTTGAATCGCCCGATCAGCTCGGCCTTGCCGGACATGGCGCGGTGGTTGCCGATCTGCATCAGGAACTTTCGCCTGAGTGGGAGCGGGGAATTGCCCATGCAGTGATCCACGGCATTGCGGTCTACAATGTGAAGCAGGTCCGGGAATCGATTACCGGCAAGGTCCAGATCGAGCGTTTATCGGAAAATTCGTTCGGCGCACTGGTGCCCTCGCATAGCTATTTCATAATTAAACGGCTGACCGATGTGGTCGGTAGCCTGGCGGGACTCATCCTGTTCGCCATTCCCATGCTGCTGATAGCGCTGGCCATCCGGCTGACTTCACCGGGAGATGCATTCTTTCGCCATCGTCGGACGGGTTATCGCGGGCGCCCGTTCGAGGCATACAAGTTCCGGACAATGGTTTCGCGCGAGCACGACGACCATGACCTGGAAAGCCAGAAGACGGCGGATAACGATCCGCGCATCACGCCGATCGGATCATTCCTGCGCCGGACCCGCCTCGACGAGTTACCACAGCTGATCAATGTCCTGCGCGGTGAGATGAGCCTGATCGGGCCGCGGCCCGAGGCGCTGGCGCTGTCGAAGTGGTATCACGAACATCTCGATTTCTACGAATACCGCCATGTCGTGCGGCCCGGCATAACCGGCTGGGCGCAGGTCAATCAGGGGCACGTGACCGAGCTGGATGACGTTTACGTCAAGCTTCAGTACGACTTCTATTACATCAAGAACATTTCGGCCTGGCTCGATCTGCTGATCGCACTGCGAACGGTTGCCGTGATGGTTCATTTTCGGGGCGCGCGCTGAACCTCTGGGGGCAGCGATACCGGTCGGTCAGGTTAGACAGATGAATAATCCCAGCACCAGCGGCAGAAGCGCACGAGGCTCAGGTCGTGGCCGGGCCACCGGCCACCGGCGACCGCGTGCCAAGATTGCCTGGCATGTCATGACCCCGGAAAAGGCGTTCTGGGCCTTTTTCACCTTTGTCCTGCTGGTGTTCCTGATGGGGGGCGGTTCGCGCTATGACATTGATAGTGTCGGCCCGCTGCGCGCCTTGGCGGCCCTGTTTCTCGCGATCGGAATCTATTACCAGAGCGGACAGAGCTTCCGGCAGGTTGCGGCGCCGGTGGTTCTGCTCGTCGCACTCGGCTTGTGGATGGTCGTGCAGTTAATTCCGCTGCCGCCATCCTGGTGGACCTCGCTGCATGGCCGCGAGAGCATTGCGCGCGCTGGCGAACTGATCGGCCTGCAGGATGTGTGGCGTCCGATCACCTTCTCGCCGCTCAGAACCTTTAATTCGCTCGCTTCGCTGGTGGTGCCGCTGGCAGCCCTGGTTTGGCTGGCCTTGCTCGACGAGCAGGGCTGGCGGCGGGTGCAGTCAACGATCATCGCCTTTGGCGTGCTAAGTGCCCTGTTGGGAATTGCGCAGATTTCGCTGAATGGGGCGCCGGGCCTTTACCTTTATGAGGTTACCAATAGCGGCAGCGCTGTGGGGCTGTTTTCCAACCGTAACCATAATGCGTTGTTCCTCAATATCGCGCTGCTTTTCTGCATTTTCCGCAAGCGGGAAGGGAAGGCCAAATGGAAGTCCGAGGACCTGTTCATTCTGGCCGGACAGATTGCCCTGCTTGGAGCGATCCTGATCAACGGTTCGCGCTTTGGCATCGCCCTGCTCGGCATCGTAGCCATCATTTTCGCGGTCAGGGTCATTTGGGTTGACCGTGCGGGCACCGCGGCCTCTGGATCGAACAGGCGATGGCGACAGACCCTGGTGGGGATTCTTGCTGGCGTTGCCGCGATCATATTGATCGGGTTTTTTGCTGCGCTGGACCAGATCCCTGCCGTCAGCAGGTTGTTTGATCAGGGTGTCGCGCAGGACCTCAGGGTAAGGAGCTTTCCGGATGTCTTGCACATGGCGATCGGGCATTTCCCGTTTGGCGTGGGATTTGGCGCATTCGAACAGGCCTATCGGACGATCGAGTCCGAAGATCTGCTGAGCCCGGCCTATTTCAATCAGGCCCACAATGACTGGCTGCAGGTCGTGGTGGAAGGCGGCTTGCCGGGCGTGCTTTTGCTGTTTGTCGGGCTGCTTCTCACCATCAGGCGAGTCTGGTCTGCGTGGAAATCCAGACATGAGAGCGCGACCAATTTTCAGCTCGTCATGCTTGGGCTGCTGACCCTGCTGCTGATCGGCATGCACAGTATCGTGGATTACCCGCTACGCGTTCCTGCGATGATGTGTGTCGCGACGGTCGCGCTAGGAATGGTTTTTGCCTCGCGCAACACCGTGGCGCAAGTTTGATGGTTGCGCCGTCGTTTCCAATGGCTCAAGGATGGGTTGCTTGATGTGCATCTTTTCTCTCACCCATCATACGGATTTATCTCGTGATTAGCCGTCTCAAAGCTTCATTTTGCAGCCTGTTGGCGGCGGGATTTCTCGCCGGTTGCGCCACGTCCGGCGGCCCGATCGGGGAAGATCCGTTGATTTCGATCGCCGAGCTTACGGAACTTCCCGCCCCCAGCAACAGCGGCTATTCGCAAGGTTATGCGGTCGAGATCGTGCGCCCACAGGATATCCTTTCGATCTCGGTATTCGGCGTTGAGGAACTGTCGCGCGACGACGTGCGTGTCGGGCTGGATGGTACTTTTGATTACCCGTTGATCGGTTCGGTCCAGGCCGATGGGCGCTCGCTGGCGGAAATCTCCTATGACCTCGAGACCCGGCTGGCGGGAGCCTTTGTCCGCAATCCCGATGTCCAGGTGGACTTTGTATCGAGGGATGCACAGGTCTTCACGATCGGCGGCGAAATCACCCGCGGGGGGCAGTATCCGATCGTGCAGTCAACCACGCTGCTCGAGGCGGTCGCCATAGGCGGCGGGCGAACCGATTTTGCGCAGCCCAGGGAAGTGATGATCTTCCGGGAGGTGAATGGGGAGCGCTATATCGGGGTGTACGATCTGGTGGCGATCGAGCGCGGCAATTATCCTGATCCCGAAATTTTCCCGCATGATATGATCGTGATCGGGGAATCTACCCAATTGCGGAGAGTTTCGCAGGTTTCCCAGTATGTATCTTTGATCACGAGCCCGCTTATCCTGCTCGAGCGTCTCTTGAGGTGATGGCAATGAACGACGCTGCTGCAAATTTTTCGGGCTCGAATGGCTATTATGACAGCCGAGAAGACCTCTATGAAGACGATAATGAGGGGAAGTTCGGTCTCTATAAGCTTGAAAAATATGTCGATATCGTTCGCAATAATAAAATTCTTATCGGCGGCGTTCTGGCCGTTGCCCTGACATGCGGATTGATCGCGACGCTGCTGGCAACCCCGCAATACCGGGCAACTGCGCGGATCGAAATCAGTCCGGTAGAGCAGAACATTACCAACGTTGAGGGCGTCCAGAGCGAGGCCCTGATGGCGGACCGGGCGTATCTGCCGACGCAATATGAGCTGCTTGAATCCTATTCGCTCGCGGCCCGGGTTGCGCGTGACCTGGACCTCGCCAACGACGACCAGTTCCAGGCAAGCTTCAATTTCGATCCCGGAGCGGTCCAGGATATTCAGGCGAGCGTCGTTTCCATCCTGTTCGCCAATGTCGAGATTTCCCCGGTCACTAACAGCTTGCTGGTTGATGTCAGCTTCGATAGTCCCGTGCCGCAGCTCTCGGCCAAGATCGCGAATGCCTGGACCGATGCCTATGTGGAGGAGAGCCTCGCCCGTCGGTTCGGGGCAACGATTGAAGCGCGCGATTTTCTTGAAGAGCGCTTGCAGCAAACCCGGCAACGTCTGGAGGAGGCCGAGCGTGAGCTCATCGGCTATGCTGCCGATCAAGGCCTCTTCACAGTCGGCGGCGGTGCGGGCGAGGGTGGCAGCTCCGATACCGCCGCCCAGACTCTGGTCGCAAGGGAACTGGCCCAGTTCAGCCAGGCCCTTCTTGTTGCCTCGGCTGACCGGATTTCTGCCGAAGCTGCGCTGACCTCGCGGCAAGGTACCGCGGCGGCAAGTGAAGCAGACTTCGGAAACGGCACGATTGCTGACCTCCGTACGCGACGCGGTGTTTTGCGGACGGAGCTGGCCGAATTGCTGGCCCGGTTTGGCGATGATTATCCGCCGGTGCAGACGGCGCGTGCCGAACTGGCCGAGATCGAGCGCGTCATCGAGCAGGAACAGAGTGAATCAGTTGCACGCCTGCAAGCAAATTACAGCGAGGCGCTGGCTTTGGAACAACGGCTGACAGCGCGCGTCGCCGAATTGCGCGATCAGTTCATGACCCAACGTCAGGATAGTGTGCAATATAATATCTTGCAGCGCGAAGTGGATACCAACCGCGAACTCTATGCCGGTCTGCTGCAGCGCTACCGGGAAATCGGCGTCGTCGGGGTTGGCGAGAGCAACATTATGGTGGTCGATGCGGCACGGACCCCGCGCGCGCCGTTTTCGCCGAATCTGCTGCAGAACCTGGCGATCTCCTTGCTTGTGGGCCTGATTATTGTCGCTGCGGGCGTGTATCTTTACGATCACTTCAACCAGAGCCTGCGTGATCCGCGTCAGGTGAAGGCGCGTCTTGGCCTGCCATTGCTGGCGAGTATCCCGCGGACGCAGGAAGAAGAGATCATGGACGATCTCAGGCAGTCCTATTCCGA
>DDNW01000074.1:25274-29683 GCA_002341345.1 Erythrobacter sp. UBA2510 | reverse complement strand
TATTCCGAGCTTTACGAGAGCTATTTCAGCCTGACCTCGACCCTTGCATTCAATGCCGGCGGGGCCGTCCCGCGATCTGTCATGATCACCTCTTCACGGCCCGGCGAAGGTAAGAGCCTGAGCTCGGTGGCGCTAGCCTATCTCCTCTCGCGACAGGGCAAGAAAATTCTTCTGCTCGACTGTGATCTGCGCAAGTCGGGGATGAACAAATATGTAAAGGCCAATAATCTGGTTGGCGTCAGCCAGTATCTTCAGGGGAATGATGACTGGCGCTCCATGATCTGCTCCCCAGACCCCCTGAAAGGGTTCGATGTCATCACTGCGGGCCGCAAGAGCCTGTCGCCGGCCGAACTGCTGACCAATGGTCGCTTTCAGCGGCTGCTGGACGAAGTGGAGCCAGCGTACGATCACGTCGTGATCGATGGACCGCCCGTGCTTGGCCTTGTCGATGCCCCGCTGATCGCCTCCTCGATTGCGGGCGTAGTGCTGGTGATCGAAGCCAATGAAGGCAAGTGGCGCTATCTCGAGGGCGCGGTCGCTCGCCTGCGCGATGCCAATGCTGACCTGATTGGTGCGGCGGTAACCAAGCTCGACGATCGCAATGTGATGTATGGCTATGGCTACGGTTATGGCTACGGTTACGGATACGGGTCCGGCGACAAGGTTGACGATGCCGATGGCGCACGGGCAGCATGAAGCGAGGGCGGCTGATACCGTGTTTGCTGATTGGCCTGGCGGCACCGTTCTTGCTGCTGCAGGGCCTTGCCAATGCCGAGATCGCTCCGGCACCGGTATCGTGGAACGGTTTCTGGCAAGCTAAACTCGCCCTCAATTTCCTGCAGGTAGAGCAGGAAGACAACGAGTTGACCCTGTCAGTGGGTGAGGGAGGCAAGGGCGCCGCATTGAGCGCGTTCGCGAAAGAGCCGCTCGCCTCGGATGCCTTGTTCCTGCTGGCGGCGGACTACCGGGCGGCGGGCAATACCGCCGTGGTGGACGAGTTATTGAACACCGCCGCTGTTCTCGACAAACGGAACCGCAATCTCGGGGCGATGCAGCTTGAGCAGGCGGCCATTGCCGGCAACACGCTGGAGGTTTTCGCGATACTGGACCGACTGGCGATCACCAGCCCGCAGTTAATTAGCGAATTCGTGCAGCCTTTGGCCCTTATGCTTGAAGACGAAAACTCGCTTGGATTGCTACGCGAGGCGCTCGAGCGTGAGCCGGCCTGGGGGGAGGCGTTCTGGGGTAACATGCCCGCTACCGAGCAAGGCGTTGCGAACATTTATGCGCTGCGCCGCGCCACTGATGCAGGCACCACCCCGAACACGGATGCGGCGCTGCTGTCGGCCCTGCTGAAAGCAAAGAGGTTCGACGATGCCAGTGATTTCTGGAATGAAATTTCTGGGGATGCGGCAAACCCGATGGTGTTTGTCTCAACGGATGAGCTTCCGCCGATAGGATGGCAGACAATCTCCACCGGCGAACGGTCGTTCCTGCGCGATGGAGCCAACAAGTTCGAGATCTACGTAGCCGAACAGACCTTTGGCGAACTGGCGCGGCAGGTCGTCAACCTGGAGCCGGGCAGCTACAGCTTTTCGGCCACCATCTTGCCGGAAAGCGAGGCCGCCAGCATTGAAGCCACGCTTACCTGTCTGACCGGCGATGGCGTCAGCTTCGCTCCGCAGGCTCTGGACCAAACGGCTGAATGGGCCGTCGATGATCGCTGTCGCATGTATTGGCTCATTTTGTCCGGTTCTGCCTGGCAACAACGCAGCGCCCTGCGCGCCTCGATTGGCGACATGCAATTCCAGCGCGTAAATTGACGGCAAGATCAACGGTCTAATAATCGTGGCTAGAAAATTTTGCCGAGTTACGAGAACGTTTGGCTCGTACCCATTTTCGAATTGGATCGGGTTGTGAAGTGGGGCGTGGTTTCGACAGGGTTGCAGCGGGTCGCTTCGATCGGTCTGGGCGTTCTGACGACCCTATTGCTGACCAATGTCATGGGGGTCGAGCAGTTCGGCTATTACACCTATGTCATCGGGATCGTGACGCTGGTCCTTATCCCCGCGCAGATCGGCATTCCGCAATTCGTGCTGCGCGAAACGATCCGCTCGATCGAGGCGAAGAACGATGTCGCAACGGCATCGGTAATCCGCTGGGGCTATGTTGTGGTGACCATTGCCGCTTGCATTGCGATTGCGGGGCTGATCGTTTTCTCGCACGTGGCGATGGCGCCAGGAATGGCCCATCTGGTTTTGCTCGCCCTCCCGCTTGTCGTGCTGACATCCTGGAATGAGGTTCGCGCTTCGGTTCTGCGCGCCTATGGTTGGGTCACGCGCAGCCAGTTGCCTGAAAATATCGTCAAACCCATGGCGCTTCTTTTTGCGGTTGCCGCGATGGCGTTGCTTGCGGGCACCGACAGCATTGCGGCGGAAGAGGCAATTTTAGCCAATGTGTTTGGCGTTACGCTGGCTCTGTTCGTCGGCTTCTGGTTGTTTCGCAAAGTGCATGCGGGCGGAAAATTCGTCGCTGTCTACCATCACAAGGCATGGATGCTGGCGACAACGGCGCTGGGCCTGACCACGGCGCTGCGCGCCGTATCGCTGAACCTTGGCGTTGTCCTGCTGGGCAGCTTCGGCATGATCGAGGAAACGGGGCTTTTCAAGGTCGCCTCGCTTGTCGCGTCGCAGGTTGGCGTGGCCATGCAGGTGGCCAATATCGTCATCGCGAAGGACGTCGGAGCGGCGCTCGAAAGAGGAGACAAGCGCCATGCCGAAAGGCTGCTGCAGACAAGTTCTTTGCTGACCACGCTGGCATCAGCGGGCCTAGTGCTGTTTCTGTTGATCTTTGGCAGATGGCTGCTGGATCTGGCGTTTCCGCCCGCATTTCAGGTTGTTTATTGGCCGATGATCATTCTGGCAATTGGACAGTTGGTTGCCAACTTCACCGGATCGGTTTCGCTCCTGCTCAATCTGGCGCGACTGGAATGGGTCGCGATGCGTGCGTTGCTGTACAGCACTATTGTAAACGTCATCGCAAATCTGGCACTCATTCCGCTTTACGGGGTGATGGGGGCCGCAATCGCGTCTTTGCTGACGGTCATCGTCTGGACCTCCGTGATGAACCTGCAACTACGGCGGCTGCTTGAGATGCAGGTTAGTTTCCTCGCTGCAGTGACTGGCATGTTCGTCCGCAGGCGCAACGGTAATTTATGAAGCGAGAGCGGGCTTTCGCGCAAAGGAAATCTTGAAGAATGCAGCAGGCCATCCTCCTCAAGAGCTGGTATTTCAATATCGGCGACGGGTTCGTGAAGCTTGGAGCGGAGCATATCCTGAAATCGGTGTTCGGGGCCGATCGCGTGATGGTAAGTGCTGAGCTGGGGGCAACAAAGTTTAACATGATAGGCGAGGGCGCAGCCAACGCCGACTTCACCTCACTCGTCGATCTGGTCGCCACCAAGCCATGGACGATGGTGTTGGCGGGCTGCGTTCTGCACGAGAACCTCCACCGGATTGTCAGTAAGCTTGAGCATTTGCCTGTTAAACCGCGCGTGGTTTTTCTGGGCGCAGGTGGGCATCACTACAATGATAAAGTAGTTAGTTCGGTCCGGGAATCACTCAAGCGCCTCGACCCTCACCTGCTAGTCGCACGTGATCACGATACGCTGGATTGCTACGGCGATCTCTTCAACCATGCGCACAAGGGCCTCGACTGCGCCTATTGGGTTTCTGATGCGGTCCAGGGTATGGCTGATCGCTCCGATTACACGATCCGAACCTTTAATCGTACGAGGGATAAAGGTCACTCTGAGGGCAGGGTCATCAGGTGCGAACATTCGCCGTTCCGGTTGGCGATCGAGCCGCGCCATCGGGCGATCGCCCGGAACCTGTGGCGAATATTTCGCCCACATGACCCTTTGGTCGACCATAACTCCTTCATTTCGGACGATATAGCAGAGTATTTGCGACTCTACAGCGCGGCGAAAGAGGTCCATACCGACATGGTCCATGCGACCGTTGCTTGCCTCTCTTACGGAACCCCAGTGAAGATGTACCTTCGCAGCGGGCGCGAGGGCGTACTTACCAGCGTGTACGGCGAACGGATGTTCGAGGGCGTCTTCCGGCCGGATATGGCCGAACTGGCCGCGCTGAAAGCTGCCGAAGTGGCCAAGATTCGAAATATCCTCTGCTGATGGAAAGGCCCAACCGAATTGCCATCGGTACCGCCTTCATTCGCCAAGGCGCCCATGGCGCGGAGACTCGTCACTTGGCGATGATTGAACGCCTGACACAGCTCGGCTTCGATGTTCGTGTAGAGGTGTGTGATATGCGCCCGGAGATCTCGGCGGGAAAGCTACCGCAATGGTTACGCAAATTCGTCACTGGCTGGCGGACGGCTGGCGGGGC
>DDNW01000074.1:7274-25202 GCA_002341345.1 Erythrobacter sp. UBA2510 | reverse complement strand
AGGGCGTCGGGCAGGCGCGAAACTTTCTTTGCGTTCGAACCCTACAGTTTCATCGGCGGTGCTTTGCTGGCGCGGCTCAAGGGGAACAGGGCCGTCTACTTCTGCCGCAATGACCAGATATATCATGCTGAAGAGATCGCCCGCATTGTCGGTCGGCCACTGCAGATTGCGCGCAGGTATTTCGTGCTGCAGTATCTGTGTCTCTTGTTCGCTACCACCTATGTGGTGCAGTCGCGCTTTGCGGCTGATCATCTGCGCCGCAGATCTCGAAAATGGCCGCTGGTCGCGTCGAAAAATTGTATCACGATCTTGAGTAATGATGTCCGGTTGGAAATTCAGGCACCCCCGGTGACGCGCGACAGCAAGACCCTGCGGGTCGCCTTCGTTGCCAATCCGGAGTGGGAAAAGAAGGGTTTCTTCATTCTCGAACGATTGTTCGCGAGCACGACCTTTCAGCATGCGGATATGACGTTTAGCATATTCGGGAGAGGCGTTGCGTTCGAACGATTGCGCAATGCCATGCCCGAGCTTCCAACGGGAAAGGTGGAGTACAAGGGCTTCCTTTCGGAAATTACTGCTCTTCGCCAAATGGTGGATGTCGTGCTGGTCCCGTCTGTGGTCGATCACTTCCCCAATGTCGTTATCGAATGCGCCGCGTTAGGCTTGCCGATGGTGTTGAGCGATATCGAAGCGCACCGGAACATTTTTCCTGAGCATGGGGGATATTTTTGCGTTGATGCCGGACCGGAAGAGATCGTCCGGAAACTGGAGGAGATGCGTGTGCCGACGTTCCGCGATTCAGTATGTGCCAGTCAGCAGGATGACATCGTGCGGCTGAAGGATGCGTGGGGGGCGCCCCTCGCGAGAATTTTTGACGTGGGTGCGCAATGCGGTTTGGAAGCATGTGGCGCGTGAGGTCTCGATGAAAACTACAACACGCCGCCCGGCGTCACTGCGGCAGCGCCGAAACATTGCAGAACGGCCTGACCGACTATGGCCCGACCTTACAGAGGCGATGGGCATACTGCTCCTCACTTCGATCCTGATCGCCTCTTTCAGTCAGATCTTTGGGGGCTATCTCGATGCTCTCGCAATCCTTACCATCGCCGGCGCCTGCTTTTTGCGCGACGGCAGACTGCGCTTTACGACCTCGATGTTCATAGTGTCCGGTCTGGCATTTACCTATGGCATGATTTGGACGCTTGCCTGCAGCCCGGTCACTTGCGGCCCTGCTGTCCTGGCTACCGGCCGCAGCGTTTGGCAATTTGCCGTATACCTGTTGTTTTTCTCGTTGCTGCGAAGGCATGCGATTATCAGGCTGACGCCCAAAGTGGTGGCTGTCAGTATCCTGCTGTTCTTCGGTTTTCTGGCGGTGAATGGTCAATTTACTTTGCTTGATTCCCTGCGTGGCCTTTCTGCCCAGCAGTTCTTCAATTCTTACCGCTTTGGCATCGACAACGAAATCAACAACGTCAATTTCGTCGCGCTATTTTGTGCGAGCCTGACGCCCTTTGCGTTCCCGCGTCACACGCGCGATATTCTCGGCTATACGGCGGTGCTACTGGTCGCGCTCTTCATAATTGCGACCTACAGCCGCAGCGCTCTGCTGCTGTTCGGAGGGCTCTCTGCCCTGTCTGGCTACTATCTGTGGCGGTTCAATATTAGTCAATTCTTTGTCCTGATTGTCCTGTTGATCGCTGGTTATGCTGCGATCTTGTCGCTCGGCTATTTTGAGAGGCGCGCATTCGATTTCGAGACCGATAGCTCGATTATCGCCCGGATGCGCGTCTTTGGCCTTCTCAATGAATTTTCTGTGCTGGGAAACAAGGCGGCACTGAGCGACTATTTCATTCGGCGTGGAGCGGTGGACAATACATTACTACGGCACGTTGTTGGTGGCGGCCTTTTGGTTTTGCTGCTGGTCGCCGCTCTCGGTCCGGCGATCGGTCGCTCGTTCAAGCAATGGTCCGGCAATGTTCAGCACACGCGCGAGGCGCTCGCACTTTTTGGCTGGCTGGTGGCAATCATTTTTGACGATACATTTTTCACGTTGTGGGGTGCATTCCTGATTGGCAACTTCGTGGTGCCAATGGTTGCGGTCGGGACAAAACGACCGAATTTCATGGACCCCAGGAAAGCCTTTTCCGAGCGCCGCAAGATTGCGCGCCTTAACTCTGTCCCTTGAAAGCCACGCAGATGTCATCGCCCAGCATCATGATCCAGCATGGTTTGCGCCTCTAAGCAGGGCTATTCATGCGCTTAGCTTCCCTTTGTACTTCGATTTCCCGTTCGGCGGGCGGGGTTGGGCCTGCAGTGCATGGTCTCAACCTTGCGCTGGCAGAGCAGGGCGTCGAAGTGACAACGCATGCCGCTCAGGACGGGGACGCTGCAGGGGGCCTTGCGGAGTGGGACAGTATGAATACGTCGCTACACCCGGTGCGCACCATTGGACCCATCGATTTTCAGTGTGGGCTTGCCGAAGCCCTTAGATCCGCAGCGCCCGATGTCGTCCATTTGCACGGATTGTGGCTGCACCAGTCAATGGTCGCCAAACGCTACCCCGGTAAGGACGGCGTGAAGGCCAAGGTTATTTCACCGCACGGGATGCTCGATGCCTGGGCTTTGCAAAATTCCAGATGGAAGAAGCAAATTGCACTATGGCTATTCGAGAGAGCCAATCTGGAAGGCGCGAGTTGTCTGCATGCTCTCAATGCGTCCGAGGCGACCTCCATCCGGGCTATCGGTCTTTCGAACCCCATTGCCGTTATTCCCAACGGGATCGATCTGCCCGAAATGGCACCGCGCGTTGACCATGAGGGCCGCAAGACGCTCCTTTTCCTGGGTCGAATACATCCCAAGAAAGGCCTCAGCGAACTTATAGCCGCCTGGGCAATCGCTTGCGACAAGGACAAGTGGCTAGCGCGAGATTGGCAGCTGTGTGTCGCCGGATGGGACGACGGTGGGCATCTCGATGCGCTGCGCGAACAGATCGCGTCGCTTGGTACAACTGAGAGCGTTACAATCTACGGCCCTGCGTTTGGAGAGGAAAAAGACCGGCTTCTGCGGTCCGCTCATGCCTTCATCCTTCCATCTCATTCGGAGGGTATGCCAATGTCCGTACTTGAGGCCTGGTCCTATCGTCTGCCGGTATGCATGACCGCCGCGTGTAATCTTCCCGAAGGCTTTTCATCCGGGGCTGCTGTAGAGGTTGTCACCGATCCGCATGGGCTGGCCGATAGTCTGGTGGAAAATCTGCGGGACAGTGGGTTGGGTGCAAGGGGCGATGTGGGAAGGACACTTGTCGAACAGCGCTTCACCTGGCCGCATATCGCCCGGCAGCATCTCGCAGTTTATGAGTGGCTGGTTCGCGGTGGCGCGCCACCCGCTTGCGTTAGCGGCTCGGGGGGCTAGACCGGCAAACGCCATGCCTACCGACGTCACAAAGAACCGCGCGACACGCAAGTGGACCGCAGGCGAACAGATCGGTCGGGTGCTATGGGCGCTGGCCATGCCGCTGTTTCGCTTCAGTCCACGGGTCTTGTGGAGCTGGCGGCGGGCATTGCTGCGAATATTCGGGGCGAAAATCGGTTCGGATGTACATATCTATCCGAGTGTCAGAATAACGATTCCCTGGAATCTGGAAATCGGCGACCAGGCGGCAATTGGCGATTTTGCGATCCTCTACGCGCTGGGCCGGATTCGCGTCGGGCCACGGGCTACGGTCTCGCAATACGCGCATCTTTGTGCGGGCACGCATGACTGGCGCGATCCTGCAAGACCGCTCGTAAAGACCCCAATTGCGATCGGTGACGATGCCTGGATATGTGCAGATGCGTTTGTCGGGCCGGGCGTGACCGTGGGCGAGGGCTCAATAGTTGGTGCACGCACGGTCGCGATGAAGGATGTGCCGCCAGATACGAAGGCGGTTGGCAATCCGATGCGCTTCGTCGGCACTGTCAGGCCGTCCGCAGGTGTCGGTTCAACAAGAGAAGCGTAATAGCACCTGCGGGCCGAGCGTGTCGCGCAGTGAAAGGAACAGGACTGATCCGTGAAAGAGAACTATTCTGTATCGGGATATGAATATCATGATGAAGGGCATTCGCCTTCTCATGATTATCTTCTCCCGGCGGTCCTTGGCGAGCTTAAAGGCCTGGCAAGCGCATTGGAGGAGGGGGACCGCCGCCTGTTCGAACTGGGCTGTGGAAATGGCAGCGTCGGACATGTCCTTTCCAAGAATGGGTGGCAGGTCTCGGGTATCGATGCGTCGGACGAGGGTATTGCCCATGCGCAGGCTGCTTATCCCCACCTCAAACTCAGTCAGGCTTCGGCATATGACGATTTGCGGAGCCAGTTTGGCACTTTCCCGGTCGTCACAAGTCTCGAGGTCGTCGAGCATCTCTATGCGCCGCGGGACTATACGAAAACCCTGTTCGACCTGCTGGAACCCGGCGGTACTGCCATCGTCTCGACCCCCTATCACGGTTACTGGAAGAACCTCGTGCTGGCGATAAGTGGCAAGATGGACGCCCATTTCACGGCGTTGTGGGACCATGGCCATATCAAGTTCTGGTCCGAGGAAACGTTGGCTAAACTTCTGGATGAGGCCGGGTTTGAAAATATACGGTTTGAGCGCGTGGGACGCATTCGACCGCTCGCCAAGTCGATGATCGCCATTGCCCGCAAACCGGACCGGTGAGCGAGCCTTCTTCCAAACGCGCCATTCCCGCGATCACGTTTGTCATACTGACGCGGGATGAAGCGATCCACATCGAGCGGGCGATTGCTTCTGCTGCGCCGGTCTCTCGCCATGTGCTCGTTGTCGACAGCGGTTCTACCGACGGCACGATAGAGCTGGCACGCAATGCCGGCGCGGAAGTTCTGCAGAATCGATGGATCAATTATGCGACGCAGTTCAACTGGGCATTGGAGAACCTGCCGTCAGATACCGAATGGGTGTTTCGTCTCGACGCGGACGAATTCTTGACCGATCGGCTATGTGGGGAAATTGCCGAAAAACTAGCCGAAGTTGCGCAGACGGCCGCCGGGATCAATATCTCGCGCTACATGAATTTTTGCCGGGGAAAGGTGAGGTTCGGGGGTCTTTTCCCGGTCAGGGTCACCAGGCTTTTCAGGCCGGGTAAGGGGCGCTGCGAAAACCGCTGGATGGACGAGCATATCGTGATTGACGGGCCGACCATCGATTTTTCCGGTGAGATAGTGGATGACAACCTCAAGCCCCTGAGCTGGTGGATCGATAAGCATAACGCCTATGCGTCGCGCGAAGTCGTCGATCTGCTGAATCGCGAATTCGGCTTCATGGAAAGCGATCCCGGCACCAGCCTGCAGGAGGGAAGCCAGGCCAGGAAGAAACGCTGGATCAAGGATCATTTGTACAGCCGGATGCCCGGCGGACTTCGGGCCCTTGCCTATTTTCTCTATCGCTTCGTGATCAGGCTGGGTTTTCTCGACACGCGCGAAGGGCGCATGTTCCACGTGCTGCAGGGCTTCTGGTACCGCTACCTCGTCGATGCGAAAATGCATGAGGTGAAAGCCTATATGGATGAACACCAGACAGACGTCGTCAGTGCAATCGGGGCCGTTCTAAAGATCGATGTGGGGAGCGGGCGGCCATGAAGATTTCGGTCGTCACTGCGGTCTACAATCGCGTCGGCACGATCGGCGATGCTATCGCCAGCGTGCGCGCACAAACCCATGAAAATGTTGAGCACGTGATTCAGGATGGCGGTTCGAAGGACGGCACGCTCGATGTCGTGAATGCGCATACCGATCCCGCGACCGTGATCGTTTCGGAGCCTGACAGCGGGATTTACGATGCCATCAATCGGGGCATCGCAAGAGCGACCGGCGATGTGATCGGCCTGATGCACTCGGACGATTTCTTTGCCGATGAGGGCGTGCTGGCGAAAGTCGCGCAGGCTTTTGCCGACCCACAGATTGATGGCGTCTACGGCGACCTCGAATATGTTGCTGCCAACGATCCGCAGCGAGTCATCCGCTATTGGCGCTCGGGTGCTTATCAACCCGCCAGGCTCAGGCGCGGCTGGATGCCGCCACACCCGACGCTCTATCTGCGCCGCGAGGTGTTCGACCGGCATGGTCTGTACGATACGTCCTTCGGCATTGCGGCCGATTACGATGCGATGCTGCGCTATCTGGTAAAGGGAAAGATCAGCCTCGCCTATATCCCGCAAGTACTGGTCAAAATGCGCATGGGCGGGGAGAGCAATCGTTCGCTGGAGCGCATCATGCGCAAGAGCCGCGAGGATCTGCGCGCCATCCGCCGCAACGGGGTGGGCGGACTGGGAACGCTCGCGGCCAAGAATTTGGGCAAGATCGGACAGTTCGTAGCGCGCGATAAGTGAAGCCGTAACGTTAACGGACTGCCGGTTACTGCCGCCATCGCCTTGCGAGCAGGAACAGCACAATTGGCCATGCCACCGTATTCGCGATGTCGACGATGTTTTCGAGGTCGACTGGACCCGGATCGTTCAGCCAGTCGATCACTTCGTTCATGATTGCAAAAAAGGTTACGAAGGCGAGCGGAATGGGCGACCGGAACTTCTTGCGCAGCAGCAGCGAGACAAGCACGAAGATGGCCAGTCCGATGTGAACATGCAGCAATTCCTGACTCGCGCCGGTCAGTGTGCCGATCTTAAGTTTGGTCGCCGCATAATAGGTGATGAAACTGTCGATCATCGGAGGGATAGTCACAAATTTCGCCTCAAAAAATGACCGAATTTCCAACCAGTACGACCCGCAAATGCCGGGTCAGGCAGCGCACCAATTGCAGGCATTGTGCGACATTGAAAGGCCTTGCGAGCCTTTAGGTACCAGATTCTGTCCGGGCCATGAATTCCGCAGCAGGCGGCGTGATTGGCCGATAATCGCGCATTTGTGGATCTATCATCCGCAGCCACCTGCGAACCGCTCTCTCATGGAGAGGAAACGAACGGATCAGCATTGCGCATGCGCGTAATTAAATGGTCGGGGAGAGAGGATTCGAACCTCCGGCCCCTGCCTCCCGAAGACAGTGCTCTACCAGGCTGAGCCTGTCCTAGACCCCTGTAACCATTGGGGTGCTGCTACGAGTAACCTACAGGATCGCATCCAAATGTGAAGCTGATTGTGTCGCGAGTGTGTCAGGCAATGAAGGGTAGGTATACCCTACATGATGTATGTTTTTAGTGCCTGAAAGAGGGGGCCGGAGCGATGTGAGATAATTTTCGCGAAATCTGAATTCCGAGCGTTATCTCCGCGATCAAATGAAGGTGGTGTCCACTTCGATTTCAAATTCTTCAACAGCAGAGCGAATTTCCGCGTCATCAGCTTCAAGTCGTTCCGCACATTCCATGAAGTCAGCGACAGTTTCATCTCGCAGCTTAATCAGCGCATTAATGATAATCGCGTTGTCGATGCTGCGGAGATTTTGAGTCAGCAAGTAGGTGAGTCTCAAAATGGTGATCGCTGTATTTTGACCCGGCTCTTCCAAGCCAGCGTTGCTTGCACCTGCTATCGGCCAGTCCCCGTCGTTGAATGTGTCCATTTTAAGAGAGAGTGCTTTAGGGGAAGCATGAACATTGTAGCTTGCGAATTTGTAGTGTGAGCGCATTCGCGCCGCCCCAGCCACTCTCTCGATATCTGCGAAGCGAGGACTTTTGTTGCCAAGAAACTCAGCCGCCCAGCCGTGCGGTTTGCGAAAGTCGATACCGTATTCGGTGAGAATGCCTTCGTATTGCCTATCGATCTGTGCCGCTTCACGCTTCGAATATGGTTTGAAGCCTAGTTCCTCGGCATTCTCTTGATACTGATCCTTCGCACGCTTTGCTTCGACAATCTCGTAGTCTGCGTAACGCTTGGCAGTGGAGTTTCCTGCCTCTGCGATGAATGTGGCGACTACCTCAATCTCATGCAGTGTCCGCCAACGCGCCATCGCTCCACGAGCATAGCCCGCCTCCAACAATGTGATGATTTCAGCTGTGACTTGGCAGCCTCGGCAATGCAGCTTGGATAGCACGATGCGAGCATAGGGGGGTGACTTCGATTTCGACTTTTCCAACCTCCGGATGAATTTCTCACCCTCGTCCCGACAAAGGTCCAACAGAAGGCGTAATCCGTCGAGCGGCCTCCCCCAACGATCCTCAAGATTGTTTCGAAAGTTTACTACGAAACGTTCCTCAGCGCGTCGATAGCTGTGCCAATCCTTCTGGTAGTTAGACAGCATTTCCGTGACGGCTGTCTCGGTCATTTTCGCTATGACTTCGTCGAGATTACCCTGAAACTTGTCGAAAATTCTCTCAAGTTCGTGGCCATCCTCCTCGTCAAATTTGATCGTGAGGTTTTTGTCTGCGTTGTCGGGATAGTCCTCCCAGTGAAATTCGCCCGCTTCTTTGTCGATAAGATGCCGGGTCAGTGCCTTGGCCCCGTTTCGCCACGCTTGCACCCCAGCCTTTTTTAGCTTCTTTCGTAGCAATTGCTCCAGAACAAGTTCGGGTGCTTGGTCTGTCAGAGACATGATGAGCTTGTAGAATGACACTTGTTGCCCCTCCTTCCAGACGCCCTCGGCATAGGTAGCACTTGTCAGCCCGTGCCGATTGATCGCACCCGATCAAGCCTCTAACAAGGGATGGCGCTAGGTATGTCCCCAGCGCGAGGCTTAGTAACCTCCGGTCATTGTCGCCGGTCGAACCAGTTTCGGCCGGGTGGCCGTCACGTATGTCCAGGGTCCGCCTAAAGGTGGCGGCGCTCTGTGACAATGCAGGGTTACTAACACCCGGCTCTCGGGTTGCCTCTGTTAGTATGTCGGAGGCTGAATTGAGAACCAAAACGATCATTGCAGTTTCACTGGCTCTGTTCGCAAGCCCAGCATTATCTAGGGGTTGGGAGATCGGACAAGAGCGCGAAGTTGACGAAGGATATTACTTCACTCTGCTCTCGTCAGAAAATGGCTGGCGCGTGTGGCAGATTGAAACGCGCGAGGGCACCCGTTGCACGGCGGTCAAATCCGTTAGAGGAAAGCCCCATCCTGAGCCTCTTGGGGTGGCAGATAGCTTTTGGAAGGGAACGCCGTATCTAGTCGTGACGAAGGGGCACGAATTTCCGGGGATGGGGCGTGTTTGGCGGTTCCAGTTGAGGGGGCACTTCGGAAGCGGAGAAAAGGCGCAGTTGCGACCTGTCGGTGCCCGTTTCTGGAGCGATTGGACAAATTCACAAGAGTTGGCTGAATATGATGGGAAACAGATCGAAGTGGCCATCTCCACTTACGAATATCCACATAGCTTAGTAGGTGGTGTTCATGAAAAGGGCATCCTCGATCTAACAGGTCTTTCAGACGTAGTTCAGATGGTCGAAAATTGCGGAACACTTAATTACTAACCCGCCTCATTGGCAGCTTGTCTAAGATAACTTGAAATAATATACATATTCAATGCATGTTAATTCATAAAAATCATAGATTATTTTAAAATATCTTAGACAGGCAGACCCGCCAAATTGCGAAAGTTATTACGCCGCCTCCTCCATTGGGCCAAGGTGCGACGGGTTCTCAAACGCTTCTCGAACATCGGCTGGTAAAGCAACCTGCCATTTGTCTATGGAGCGTAGCGCCCAAAAGGTTGGACGGCTACCATCACTGAGGCGGACTTGCCCTAGAGACAGACAGCCTATTTCTTTCAATGCGTGGGCGATCTTCCGTTCTGTTACAGCACGAAAGCCCGCCCTACTTAACGCGCTGCGTATCTCTCCAACCGTGCAAACACTGCGAGCGATTGGCCACTGGCGCTCCTCGATAAGCTCAGCCAGCGCCTGAGCAAGAGGGGTGGAGCTTTGCTGTTTCAATCTCTCCTTTGCCGCAGTCATGGGCGGCGGAGCCTTAGGCTGGAACTGCGAAAGATCGAGCGAGTTTAGGTAGGCTTTGATCACGCCCAGATTGCTCCGCCACCATGAATGGAATACTGTCCAATACTCAGGTGATCGCTTCTCAGCTGGTGTGTCGATAACGAAGAATCTTCTATCCCCCTGCTCGATGAAAATTGGAGCATCGAGGTTCGACAGGAATACGAAGTTGGCAAGGTTGGGGGCTTCACGCTGTTTGACGTGCTTCTCGTTGATGACGACGGTGCTTTCCGTAATCATCGACTTGAGCCGGTTATACGCCGTTATTCCGCTTCCGAGGTTCAGTTCTTCCAGCACGACCAGCAGCTTATCGGCAATGTAAGACTGATAGCCGCTATCGATCTCGTCAGAAGTCGTGAGACGAGTGTTCGAATGGCCTAGCAGGCTTCGCCAGATATCGATGAAAGTGCTTTTTCCCACCCCCTGCGCCTTGGATTGAAGAAGCAAGGCATAGCTTAATTTCTCACCCGGATTGGCGATTGTCCAAGCCATCATTCTCAGCAGATGCTCACGTTCTTCCGCCTCAGGGATAAGGTATTCGCAGAACTCGATGAAGGGGCTGCAATCGCCATCCAACGCTTCGATGTTTGGTGCGCGGTAGGAGTTGTAGAATTGCTCGCCCTTCACTTTGATAACCCCAAACGGCTGGGAAGGCTCAAAGCGAAAATCCAACACGGTTTCGACTAGCCCTCCGTTCGTGAGAATGTCGGCAAGCCTGCCCTTCTCGTAAGGGTTAGCAGAAGCAAAGTTCATGCTGAATGCGCGAGGTGCTAGCTCCTGTCCGGTGCTGGGCGACCAGAACCTGTCCCGGCTGGCAACGTAAATCCAGTTGCGAGCGATGTAGAGCCACTCGGTCGGCGTCTGACTTCCCTTGCTCCACGCGCTTTGCAGCGTTGCGGCGACCTCTTCTCCTGTCATTCCAGTCGCCTTCGCTTCTGGCCGTAGTGCCAGTTCGAAGTGTGACCAATCGAGGTCCAGTGCGGCAGCGTGATTGGCCAGCCTTGCGGCAGAACGAAAGAGAGTATTGTTCCGCTCGCCTTCCTTCGCGTTGCGAACATCCGCTAACGCCTCCTGAACCTCACGATTGACCCAAGCACTGAACGAGCCAGCCTCAACGAACTCGCCGCCCTCAGACTGAGTGACAAGCGAGTTTTCGGGGGCACGGATTAGCTGCTCAAGAACGGCTTGGGGCAGATCGGCGGTCGGACACTCGTGGGGAGAAATTTCCCAGCTGTAGATTGCGCCATCCGGGTGCTGTGAGCCGGGGCCAACAACATATCCGCCTTCGCCTCGCAGATCGAGGCGAACACCTTTCAGGTTTACCTTGTTACGAACCTCGATTGCGGGATGCCTAAAGTAGTAGTGCCGCCCCTTAGACGTGCGAACAATCGGCGTAACGGGAAGGTCCATACTATCGATGAGCGTCTGCGCTTCGTCGCTATCTACGTCGATGACTAACAGGTTGCTCAGCCGCCCGGTAACGATGCCGACATTGGCAAGCTCGCCTTCCCAGTCCGCAACCTGAGCGGGCGTTGGCCGCGCGTTTTGGTAGCCTTTCCATGATCCCGAAGGCTGCTTCTGGCCACGGGGTAGAATGAAAAATGACCATCCGTTCTGATAAAGGCTGGCGAAATCTGGCTTGGCAATCGAATTGTCGGAATACTGCATTCTCAAATCTCCAAAAGATGATCGGCCCTTTGGAGCCGCGACAAACATTCAGATTGGAGATTGAGATTCGAGACGCGTAATTTCGAACGAAGCTTGCCGATATAGAGTGGCAAAGCTGAATCAGCGATGAATCTTGCAACATCGCCTACTAGTATATCTGTTAATGTGGCATTCATTTTCCGAGAGCATCGAGGCGGTCTCTAACCTGATCTGGCATCAGGTGGGTGTATCGAAACAGCATTCGAGGGTCTTTGTGACCCGAAATCAGAGCAACCTCTGGAACCGACAGCCCCAATTCGAATAGCCTTGAGACGGCTTCATGCCTCAGGTCGTGAAACCGTAAGTCTGGCACACCAGCTCTTACTCGCGCACGTTTCCATGCGGCTTTGAGGCAATCTACGGTAACATCGAAAACCGGCCCATCCGACACCGGAATTGTCGCCAAAATTGAAGCGGCTGCTCTGGTCAGGGGGACTGTCCGATGCCATCCGTTCTTTGTCTCGGGCAGGAAAGCTGTCCTGCGTTCCAAATCGACATTGCTCCACTGCAAAGACAGTAGCTCGCCTCTCCGCATTGCTGTTTCCAGTGCGAACAGCACTAGGGGTAAGAGGTGACGGTTGCGACACTTAGATAGTTCCGTCACCAGCCGTTCTTCTTCCCCTTGTTGCAGCCGCTTTTCTCTGTGGTCCCGCACGACCGGTTGGCAAACATCATCAACAGGATTGCGCCCGATGCTGAGTCCCCATTGTTTCTGAGCGGTATCAAAGATGTGGTGCAGCAAAGACAGCTCTCTTCGAACGGTTCCAGCCTTTGCGCTTGTTAGTCTGTCATCTCGATAAGAAGCGATTGCCGATGACGTGACCTCTCTTAACGCAAGGTCACAAATTGGATGGCGCTGCATCTTCGACAATCGCAATCGCTCGCTATCGAAGCTTCGCTTTGTCGGTGAGATTTCCCGTTTGTATCGATCGATTAGCTTTGAGAGAGGGGATTGGAGGACTTGAGCGGCCACCTTTGGCGCTTCGCGAGTGTCAATTTTCATTTCCTGCTGTCTCGCCCACGCCTGAGCTTCAGCTTTGCTCTGAAAACTACGGTATCTGGGCGTGAAGCCCTTGCGTCGAACTTGGACAAACCAACTGTTCTTGCGTCGCGTAATCGTGGCCATTTTCAACCTCGCTGTGTCACCAGTGTGTCAGCAGCGAACCAATGGGCGATTGGCGTAGAACTATCGTAACCCTGTCATTTTAGACAAGATTCTGAAGTTACGCAGGAAATCTAGGACAAATCGTATGGTCGGGGAGAGAGGATTCGAACCTCCGGCCCCTGCCTCCCGAAGACAGTGCTCTACCAGGCTGAGCTACTCCCCGACCGGTGCGGGCCCGCTTGCGCGGGTGCGGCAGAGGCGCGCCTATAGGCAGGGCGGCGCGCACTGGCAAGCGGCCTTTTGCAGTGGTAGCGAGATGCCGATGAATCGCCCACCCGACAATGCGCCCGGCAATCGGCCGGACAGCCCCGAACGCCACTATGAATGGCAATATCTCGACCTGATGCGCCGCATCTGGGAGGAGGGGGATGAACGGATCGACCGGACGGGCGTGGGGACGCGCTCGATCTTCGGAACAATGCTGCGTTTCGACCTTGCGGATGGTGCGGTGCCGCTGCTCACGACCAAGCGCGTGTTCTGGAAATCCGCCGCGCGCGAGATGCTGTGGTTCCTGACCGGCGAGACCAATATCCGTCCCCTGCTGCAACAGGGGGTCACGATCTGGAGCGACTGGCCGCTCAAGAAATACCGGCAGGCCACCGGCGAGGATATTTCGCAGGAGGAGTTTGAGGCGCGGATCGTCGATGACGAGAGTTTTGCCCGTCTGTGGGGCGACCTTGGTCCGGTCTATGGCAAGCAATGGGTCGACTGGCCGACCTACCAATACGGCCCCGATGGCAAATATACCATGGGACCGGGCATCAACCAGGTCGCACAGGTGGTCGAGAGCCTGAAAAGCAATCCGGGCAGCCGGCGCCACATCATCGAAGGGTGGAATGTCGCCGAGCTCGATCGCATGGCGCTGCCGCCTTGCCACAAGACCTATCAGTTCCATGTCGCGGGGGAGAGCGGTCAGGCGCGGCTCAACTGCCTGCTATATCAGCGCAGCTGCGACGTGGCGCTGGGCCTGCCGTTCAACCTGTTCGGTGCGGCGCTGCTGACAAGGATGATTGCCGATCAGACGGGCTTGCAACCGGGCGAACTTATCTGGACCGGCGGCGATACGCATCTCTATCTCAACCACGCCGATCTGGTGAATGAACAGCTGTCGCGGGAACCTGCGGGCCATCCGAGACTTGCCATTACAAGGCATGCGAAATCGATCTTCGACTATCGCTTCGAGGATTTCGAGGTTAGCGATTATGCCCCGCAGAGCACGATCAGGGCACCGGTCGCCGTCTGATCTGCCAGGGGCGCTGATTAGGCTTTCTGGAGCGCGCGTTAGGCTCCTTGACGGTTTCGAGTGAAACTAATATAATATCTGTGTTATAAAATAATATTTCTATCCCGTTGAGAGGGGATTGCCGATGGCCCAGCAAGGCGGACATGCGGCGCAGCACAACCGCCCGCATCTCGAACTGCACGTGCCCGAGCCGAAATATCGCCCGGGCGACACCGTAGATTTTTCCGATATGGCCGTCAGCATTGCGGGCGAACAGCCACGTCCGGATGAGGCCTGCGCCGCTGCCGAAACCAACCCGCTGTGCACGGACCTGATCCGCGTGCTGGGCGAGGACGACATGGCGCATGGGCCATGGAATCCGCGCCTCTCTCCCGATACCTTGCGCGCCATGCTGCGCGACATGGCGCTCGTCCGCGCGTTCGACAACCGGATGTATCGCAGCCAGCGGCAAGGCAAGACCAGCTTTTATATGAAAAGCACGGGCGAGGAGGCGGTGTCGGTCGCCGCCGCCCACGCGCTGGCCAGCGACGACATGGTGTTCCCCAGTTATCGCCAGCAGGGCATCCTGATCGCGCGCGACTACCCGCTCGTCGAAATGATCAACCAGATCTATTCGAACCGCGGCGACAAGCTGAAAGGTCGCCAGCTGCCGATCATGTACTCGTCGCGGGCTTATTCCTTCTTCTCGATCAGCGGCAATCTCGCGACGCAGCTGCCGCAGGCGGTGGGTTGGGCGATGGCGAGTGCGATCCGCCATGACAGCCGTATCGCTGCCAGCTGGGTGGGCGAGGGCAGCACGGCGGAGGGCGACTTCCACTCGGCGCTGACCTTCGCGGCGGTCTACAATGCGCCGTGTATTGTCAACGTGGTCAACAACCAGTGGGCGATTTCCAGCTTTTCGGGCTTTGCCGGGGCCGAGCGCACGACCTTTGCCGCGCGCGCCATCGGCTATGGCATCGCGGGCCTGCGGGTGGACGGCAACGATCCGCTGGCGGTCTATGCCGCGCAGGACTGGGCGGCGGACCGCGCGCGATCGAACAACGGACCAACGCTGATCGAGTACTTTACGTATCGCGCGGAAGGCCATTCGACCTCGGACGACCCGTCGGCCTACCGATCCGCGCATGAGCGCGAGGAATGGCCGCTGGGCGATCCGATCACCCGGCTGCGCGATCATCTGATTGCGCTTGGCGAATGGTCGGAACAGCAGCACGAGCAGATGGACGAGGCGGTCGATGCCGAGGTGAAGGCGGCGATCAAGGAGGCCGAGAAGAACGGCATCCTCGGTCATGGCCTCCACCATCCTTTCCACACGATGTTCGAAGACGTGTTCGAAGACCTGCCCTGGCACCTAGAGGAACAGAGCGCGCAGGCGATCCGCGAGAGGAGGATCAAATGGCCGGAATAGAGTGCGACGACGAGCCGGTAAGCCTGATCGAGGCGCAGTGCCGCCCGATGAACATGATCGAGGCCATCAACGATGCGCTTGACATCATGCTCGAACGTGACCCTGACGTCATCGTCTTGGGCGAGGATGTCGGCTTTTTCGGCGGCGTGTTTCGCTGCACGGCGGGGCTGCAGGAAAAGTACGGCAAGACCCGGGTCTTCGACACGCCCATTTCCGAATGCGGGATCATCGGCGTGGCGGTGGGGATGGGCGCCTATGGCCTGAGGCCAGTACCCGAAATCCAGTTCGCTGATTACATCTATCCGGGCCTCGACCAGCTGGTCAGCGAGGCAGCGCGGTTGCGCTATCGCTCGGCGGCTGAGTTCATCGCGCCGATGACCGTCCGCGCGCCGTTTGGCGGCGGCATTTTCGGCGGCCAGACGCATAGCCAGAGCCCTGAGGCTTTGTTCACCCATGTCTCTGGCCTGAAGACCATCGTGCCGAGCACACCGCATGATGCAAAGGGGCTGCTTATCGCGGCAATCGAGGATAACGACCCGTGCATCTTCTTCGAGCCCAAACGCATCTATAACGGACCGTTCGACGGTTATTACGACCGCCCGACGCGGCCATGGAAGGACCATAAGGACGCGCAGGTACCCGAGGGATATTACACGGTCCCCCTGGGCAAGGCGCGAACCGTTTCGAGCGGCTCGGCGATGACCATTCTGGCCTATGGTACGATGGTCCATGTCGCCGAGGCGGTCGCGCGGGAGAAGGGCGTCGATGCCGAGATCATCGATTTGCGCACGCTCGTCCCGCTCGATATCGAGGCTGTGGAAAAGTCAGTGGAAAAGACCGGCAAATGTCTCGTCGTGCACGAGGCGACGCGCACCTCCGGCTTTGGTGCGGAACTTGTCGCGCTGGTGCAGGAGCGGTGCTTCTACCACCTCGAGGCCCCGGTCGAGCGCGTAACCGGCTTCGACACGCCCTATCCGCACAGCCTGGAATGGGCCTATTTTCCGGGGCCCGTCCGCATCGGCGAGGCGATCGACCGCCTGCTGGAGGCGTCATGATGGGCAGGTTCACCTTCAAGCTCCCTGATATCGGTGAGGGCATTGCCGAGGCCGAGATCGTCAAATGGCATGTGGCTGTGGGCGACATTGTCGCTGAGGATGACCAGCTCGCCGACATGATGACCGACAAGGCGACGGTCGAGATGGAAAGCCCGGTGTCGGGCAAGGTAGTCGAGGTCGCGGGCGAAGTCGGCGAGATGGTCGCCATCGGTGCGCCGCTGGTTGTGATCGAGACCGATGGCGAGCACGTCGACGAAACGACGGAGACAGCTGCGCCTTCCGCGCCTGTGGTACCCGAGCCTCCGGCAGCCCCAAAGGACCCAGTTCGTCCTGACCTTGTCGAAGGGCGCCCGAGTGCTGAGATTGCCCGCCGTTCCCCGGCAAGCCCAGCACGAGCGGATGCCGATACGAAAATCCTGGCCAGCCCCGCCGTGCGCAAACGGGCGCGTGAGCTGGGAATCGACCTTCGCGAGGTAAGACCAGCCAGCGAAGGGCGTATTCGCCATGCCGATCTCGATGCGTTTCTGTCTTATGGCGCTGCGGGCGGCTATACTCCGGCAGGTGTCACGCGGCCCGACGAGACGATCAAGGTTATCGGTCTGCGCAAGCGGATCGCGCAGAACATGGCCGCATCCAAGCGGCACATCCCGCATTTCTCCTATGTCGAGGAATGTGACGTCACCGATCTGGAACAGTTGCGTGCCGACCTCAACGACAATCGCGGCGCCAAGCCAAAATTGACCCTGCTGCCGCTCCTGATCGCTGCGATCTGCCGCGCGCTGCCCGAATTTCCGATGATCAATGCGCGCTATGACGACGAGGCGAATGTCGTCACCCGCCATGGCGCCGTTCATATGGGCATGGGGACCATGACCGACGACGGGCTGATGGTGCCGGTCATTCGCGACGCCCAGAAGCGCAATTTGTGGCAGCTGGCGGCCGAAATTGCCCTTCTGGCAGAGGCGGCGCGCAGCGGAACGGCCACGCGCGAGGAATTGACGGGTTCGACGCTCACCATCACCTCGCTCGGCCCCCTTGGCGGCATAGCGACCACGCCGGTCATCAACCGGCCAGAAGTGGCTATCATCGGCCCCAACCGGATCGTCGAGCGCCCGATGTTCGTGCCCGACGGCATGGGAGGGGAGAGAATCGCCAAGCGCAAGCTGATGAACATCTCCATCTCCTGCGATCACCGGGTGGTGGATGGCTATGATGCAGCGGCCTTCGTCCAGGCGGTGAAGAAATTGCTCGAAACGCCGGTTCTGCTGCTGGCGGACTAAGCGACGATTTGGCCCGCTTTTCCGGTGCGGGCCGATGATCCTGCACGGCCGCGGCACGGGCTAGTTGACACGCTATTTGCGCTGCCCTAGAGGCGCGCTTCCCAAGCGGTGCGACACCTGTTGCTAGCGCAAGATGCGCGGGTGTAGCTCAGTTGGTT
>DDNW01000074.1:6253-7195 GCA_002341345.1 Erythrobacter sp. UBA2510 | reverse complement strand
GGCCTGTCACGCCGGAGGTCGCGGGTTCGAGTCCCGTCACTCGCGCCACTTGGGAACTGCCTCACCCCCATTTGCCCGTTTCCATCCAGATCAGGAATCGCTTGAGCGGCAGCAGCCAGATCAGGCCGAGCGCAAGGTATACCGGCGTTTGCGCCAGCGCATGCCATTCGCCGATCAGCGGCGGCACGAAAGACGCTATGGCGATGGCGTAGACCGTCAGCACGCAGCACAGCGCGAGCAGACCCATCGGGATACGCATGGTCGGTTTTTCACGCATCAGAACGGTCCCAACATACGGGTAGGAGTGACGATAGCGGTCAGCGGAATATCGTGAGCTTCAATCGGCAAGTCTTTGATCTCCTGCACGTCCCACGCCATGCCGATCGCGATGGTGCCCGGATGCCCGGCCAGCCAGCGGTCGTAGAAGCCTGCTCCCTGTCCGATTCGCTCACCGCGCGCCGTAAAGCCCAGCAAGGGCACAAAGAGGACATTAGGCACGATTTGCTCGGCATCAAGAGCGGGCTGCATGATGCCATAAGGACCTTCTTGCAGATCGCTTTCACCGAAGGGATCGGTGTGAATGTGGAAGTGCATCGGCGCCGAGCGCGCGGGGATACGAGGCAGGGCGACCTTGTGTCCGGTTTCAGCGAAGAAACGTGCATAGCGGTTTGCCGGGGCCTCGCCATCGGCGGCGCGATAAAGGCCGATCACGGCATTATCGGGGATTAGCTCGAGCACCGGGCGCGGCGGTCGGCTGAAGACCAGTGCGCTGACCTCCTGCGGGAGGGCGGCGGCATGGGTGCGACGCCGCTCACGCAGCTCGGCGCGCAGGGCCTGCTTAAGTTGGGAGATATCGGTCAAAAGGCTCTCACTCGCTCGGGGAATGAAGCGGTAGCGTAAAACCCGTCGCGCTCAAGTGGCGAAGCGGTAGCGTAAAACCCG
>DDNW01000074.1:5901-6071 GCA_002341345.1 Erythrobacter sp. UBA2510 | reverse complement strand
AAGTAGCGAAGCGGTAGCGTAAATATGGTGTGGCGGAACCACCATGGGTCGGTTTCCGGGAAATCCTCCGACGCCTTCACGTCAGGTGGGCGCCGTATATCCAAGGCGCCAGGACTAACCCGCCACCTCGGTAGGGACAGCTCCCTTGGATTGCTTATAGCCTCAGGGAT
>DDNW01000074.1:5372-5708 GCA_002341345.1 Erythrobacter sp. UBA2510 | reverse complement strand
GGATTGCTTATAGCCTCAGGGATATCTCAAACGGCTCGTGCCGGGCAGTCCCGCCACCACGCTATTTAGGTGGTTGTGGCACCTTGCTCAAGCCGCGATGCAGTCGCCTCGAGCATTTCGGCGAGTTTCTCCAGCGGATCGACGAGTTCCTCGGGCGCGGGCAGGGCGGCGGCATCCTTCGCGCGTTCGTGCAGGTCGTCGGCCAGCAGCAACGCCGCGTAGAGCAGCATGCGCGCCTCGGACTGGCCGCTGATCCCCGGCAGGCTTTGCAGGCGTCCGTCAATCATGGCGCCAAGACGTTCGAGATGTGCTTCTTCGCCCGGATCGCAGGCGACC
>DDNW01000074.1:4746-5274 GCA_002341345.1 Erythrobacter sp. UBA2510 | reverse complement strand
GTAGATCTCGACATTGCTCATGATGTCGCCCCCCGTTCGATCTGCCCGATCAGCGCATCGAGTTCGGCCAGTGCAGCGCCCGCTTCTCTGCGCAGTGTTTCATAACGGCGAGCGAGGTCGGCATCGTGGTCGGTGATAGGGGCAGCAGCGGGCTGGGACGCAGCTGCGGTTTCGATCCGCCGGGCGGCGGTTTCGATCCGGGCAAGCGCCTGCTGGATGCCGCTATCGTCCATAAGCCATGAGTAAAGCAGAACTTGTCCGTTTCGCAAAGGTTTGGCGCGACTTCCTGTGAATAAACCGAGGTTACTTGCTTGACTTCGCCCCGCTTCTTCGGGCGCCGCGCTTGACGCAGGACCGCACGGCCCTGCAAGGAGCGGCTCCGCGAATCGGGCCACACGAATCGTCCACCGGAATGACGGTGCGCGACGACCAGCAGAGAGAACTTCGCATGAGCCGCAATGGCGAGCAGATCAGCGCAATGGCCAATGCCATCCGTGCGCTGTCCATGGACGCGGTGCAGGCCGCCAA
>DDNW01000074.1:0-4666 GCA_002341345.1 Erythrobacter sp. UBA2510 | reverse complement strand
CCGATGGGCATGGCCGACGTCGCCACCGTGCTGTGGAGCGACTATCTGAAGTTCGATCCCGCCGCGCCGCATTGGGACGACCGCGATCGCTTCGTGCTGTCGGCGGGCCATGGCTCGATGCTGATCTACGCGCTGCTCCACCTGTCGGGCTATGCGCATCCGACGATGGATGACATCCGCAACTTCCGGCAGCTCGGCAGCCCCTGTGCCGGCCATCCCGAGAACTTCCTATTGGATGGCATCGAATGCACCACCGGCCCGCTGGGTCAGGGCCTGGCCATGGCTGTGGGGATGGCCATTGCCGAGCGTCACCTCAATGCCAAGTTCGGCGATGACCTCGTCGACCACCGCACCTGGGTCATCGCGGGCGATGGTTGCCTGATGGAAGGCATCAACCACGAGGCGGTTGGTCTGGCCGGGCACCTTGGCCTCGGCCGCCTGATCGTGCTGTGGGACGACAACAACATCACCATCGACGGCTCGGTCGAACTGTCCTCGAGCGAGGATGTCGAGGCCCGTTACCGCGCAGGCAAGTGGCACACGGTGCGCTGCGACGGTCATGATCCCGCCGATATCCGTCGCGCCATTGACGAGGCGCTGGCCGATCCGCGCCCCTCGCTGATCGCCTGCAAGACGCTGATCGGCAAGGGTGCACCCAACAAGCAGGGTACCAGCGCCACCCACGGTTCGCCGCTCGGGGCCGAGGAAATCGCGGCCGCACGCGAGGAACTGGGCTGGACCGCACCGCCGTTCGAAGTCCCCGCGGACATTCTCACCGACTGGCGTTCCACCGGCGAACGCGGCGCGGCTGCGCGCGAGGCGTGGCACCAGCGTTACGAAGCCGACAAGGCTCGTGCCGAGGCCTATGAGGCGGGCACGACGCTGCCCGGCCTCGATGGTGGCGCGGCGCTGCAGGACTATATCCGTGGCCTTGCTGCCGAGCCCAAGACCGTCGCCACCCGCAAGGCGAGCGAAATGGCGCTGGGTCCGCTGACCGAGGCGTTCCCGAACATGATCGGCGGCAGCGCCGACCTGACGGGCTCGAACAATACCAAGACCAAGGCGACCGGCCCTATCACCACGGGCGATTATGGTGGCAGCTATGTCTATTACGGCATTCGCGAATTCGGCATGGCCGCCGCGATGAACGGTATGGCGCTGCATGGTGGCATCCTGCCCTATGGCGGTACCTTCATGATCTTCAGCGATTATTGCCGCAATGCGATCCGCCTGTCGGCGCTGCAACAGGTCGGGGTAACCTATGTCCTGACCCATGACAGCATCGGCCTGGGCGAAGACGGGCCGACCCATCAGCCGGTCGAGCAGGTGATGAGCCTGCGCCTGATCCCCAACCTCAATGTCTTCCGTCCGTGCGACACGATCGAGACCGCCGAATGCTGGGCGATTGCGCTCGCCAGCATGCATGCGCCCTCCGCGCTCGCGCTGTCGCGCCAGAACCTGCCGCAACTGCGTGGCGATGGTGATGCGGACTGGGCACCGCTCAAGAACCGTTCGTGGTTGGGTGCCTATCGCCTTACCGCCGCCAAGGCGCCGCGCAAGGTCATCCTGCTTGCCACCGGGTCAGAAGTGCATCTCGCCGTTGAAGTGGCGGAAAAGCTTGAACAACAGGGCGTAGGTACCGATGTGGTCTCCATGCCGTGCTGGGAATTGTTCGAGCAGCAGGACGAGGACTATCGTGCCGATATCCTCGGCACCGCTGTACCGGGCGGGGACACCCTGCGCGTCTCGATTGAAGCGGGCAGCACTTTGGGCTGGGAGCGTTTCACGCATGTCGGGGGCGCTGCCAATGGCCTCAATATCGGCCTCGACAGGTTCGGCGCGTCTGCCCCGGCGGACGAGCTGTTCGAGAAATTCGGCTTCACCGCTGATAAGATCATCCCGCAAATTCTTGCGAAACTTGACTAAAATACAGGAGCAAGGCTCATGGCCACGAAGGTAGCGATCAACGGTTTCGGACGTATCGGGAGGCTCGTCGCACGCGCACTGCTTGAGCGTGACGACCACGATTTCGAGCTGGTCGCGATCAACGACCTGGCGGACACCAAGGCCAATGCACTGCTGTTCGGCTTCGACAGCACGCATGGCCGTTTCCCCGGCACGGTCGATGTCGATGGCACCAATCTGGTCGTCAACGGCAAGTCTATCGCTGTTACCAGCGAACGCGATCCCGGCAAGCTGCCCCACGCCGCCATGGGCGTGGACATCGTGCTCGAATGCACCGGCTTCTTCCAGTCGCATGACGCCGCCAAGCCGCATCTCGATGCCGGCGCCAAGCGCGTGCTGATCTCCGCCCCGGCCACGGGCGTGTCGGCAACGGTCGTTTACGGCGTGAACCACGACGTGCTGAAAGCGGACGATATCATCGTGTCCAACGCCAGCTGCACCACCAATTGCCTGTCGCCGGTCGCCAAGGTCCTGCACGAAACCGTGGGTATCGAGCGTGGTTTCATGACCACGATCCACTCCTACACCAACGACCAGCGCATGCTTGACCAGATGCACTCGGACATGCGCCGTGCGCGTGGCGGGGCACAGAACATGATCCCGACCACCACCGGTGCAGCCCGCGCCGTCGGTCTGGTGCTGCCTGAACTCGCCGGCAAGCTCGACGGTTCGTCGGTCCGTGTGCCGACCCCCAACGTTTCGCTGATCGACCTCGTCTTCACGCCGGGCCGCGACACCAGCAAGGACGAGCTGAACGCCGCGCTCAAGGCCGCTGCCGAGGGCCCGATGAAGGGCGTACTCGACTATACCGATCAGCCGCTGGTTTCGAGCGATTTCAATCACTACCCGGCGTCTTCTACTATCGATTCTCTGGAAACGGCAGTGCTCGAAGGCAAGCTGGCCCGCGTTGTCAGCTGGTATGACAATGAATGGGGCTTCTCCAACCGGATGATCGACACCGCTGGCGTGATGGCGGGCCTGCTCTGAGGAACTGAACATGGCCTTGTTCAAGACGCTCGACGATCTGCCCAAGGACCTGACCGGCAAGGTCGCGCTGGTCCGGGTGGACCTCAACCTGCCGATGGCCGATGGCATGGCGACCGACCTCACCCGTGTGACGGCGGTCGCCCCGACCATCCTCGAACTTGCCGATGCCGGAGCCAAGGTGCTGCTGCTCGCCCATTTCGGACGGCCCAAGGGACAGCGCCATTCGACCATGTCGCTCTCGATGGTTCAGGGCGATGTCGAGCGAGTGCTGAAGCGCGAGATCATGTTCATCCCCGAAGTGGCGGGGCCAGTGGCAAAGCAGGCTGTCGGTATTTTGAGCGCAGGCGATATCGGCCTGCTCGAAAATACCCGCTTCTGGCCAGGCGAGGAAAAGAACGATCCCGACTTCGCCAGGGGCATTGCCGTGCTGGGCGACATTTACGTCAACGACGCCTTTTCTGCCGCTCACCGCGCCCATGTCTCGACCGAGGGGCTGGCCAGGCTGCTTCCGGCCTATGCGGGCCGAGCGATGCAGAAAGAGCTTGAGGCGCTGGAAAAGGCGCTGGGCGAGCCGGAGACGCCTGTTGCTGCCGTGGTTGGCGGGGCCAAGGTTTCGACCAAGCTGGACGTTCTCCAGAACCTCGTCGGCAAGGTCCAGCACCTGATTATCGGCGGTGGCATGGCCAACACTTTCCTCGCCGCGCGCGGCGTGGACGTCGGTAAGTCGCTGTGCGAGCATGATCTCGCCGCCACGGCCGAGGCGATCATGGACGCAGCCGACGACAAAGGCTGCACCGTTCACCTGCCTTACGACGTGGTGGTGGCGAAGGAATTTGTCGCCAACCCGCCGAGCATGCGCATCTGCAACGTCCACGAAGTTGCCGAGGACGAGATGATCCTCGACGTCGGACCGCAGGCGGTCGAGGCGCTCGGCGATGTGCTCAAGACCTGCCGTACGCTGGTGTGGAACGGTCCCATGGGGGCGTTCGAGACGCAGCCCTTCGATGCGGCGACCGTGGCGCTGGCGCGGACGGCGGCGGCGCTGACCAAGGAAGGTTCGCTGGTTTCGGTCGCGGGCGGCGGAGATACGGTCGCGGCGCTCGCCCACGCCGGCGTGGCAGAGGATTTTTCTTATATTTCAACCGCTGGCGGGGCTTTTCTCGAATGGATGGAAGGTAAGGAGCTGCCCGGGGTTGCCGCGCTTTCCGCGTGAACTCTCGGCAGGGCGGCGCAAATGTGCTGCACCCTACCGCTAAGCATGACTACCTTAGGGCAATTGTCGGGCAATATCAGACAGGTTAGACGGCTCGACATATCTGGAAACGTGGGCGCGAAGCCCGAAAGGGAACGAGATAATGAACACGCAGGACATGGCCTCCAAGATCGCAGGCGGTAACGGCTTCATCGCGGCGCTCGACCAGAGCGGTGGCTCCACTCCCAAGGCGCTGCGCGGATATGGCGTGGAAGATTCCGAGTGGTCGGGCGAAGATGAAATGTACGCCATGATCCACGAGATGCGCAGCCGCATCATCACCTCGCCCAGCTTTGCCAACGGCAAGGTCATCGGCGCGATCCTGTTCGAGAAGACCATGGACGGCCAGGTCGAAGGCAAGACCACCCCGCAGGCGCTGATCGACAAGGGCGTGGTGCCTTTCATCAAGATCGACAAGGGCCTCGAGGACGAGGCTAACGGCGTCCAGATGATGAAGCCGAT
>DDNW01000186.1 GCA_002341345.1 Erythrobacter sp. UBA2510 | reverse complement strand
GCCAATCTTTGCAACAGAGCCCTGGTTGAAGCCCGCATCTCTCCGACAGAAGCGGCGCGGCAACTCGGCATCGGCCGATCGACCATCTATCGCGAAATGCGTAGGATGGGGATTGAACGGCCCACCTGATTAAGGGGCACGCTCGTTCGCACCTATCGTTCGCCGTTCGTTCTCCCTTAGCGTTGTTTAGCGTACTTTCCACGCTATGCCCTCAATGAGCGCCGCGATCAGCCACGCCGCGATTGCCTCGGCACGCGGCGATGCCTTGTGCCTGGGCGCAGCCTGCATCGTCATTCGCGTCGCATCATTCATGCTGATCTTCCCTTCCAGCCCTGACCGTCACCCGAATGGGCGGAGACGGCTTTGCTGGCTCCGTGGAGCCGCGCGGCGCAGCCGTGTGGTGGAGTAGGGGTGACTGCACGAAAGTGAATTTTACGTACGCGAGAGACGAACGAATGCAGTACGACTTGGGCTAAGGCTGCCGCAGGGGCTACCGCTCACCGAACCCAACAGGTTTTACGGGCCAAACGAACGGTAGCGAGCCAAGGACAAAGCCCAGGAACGTTGCCTGAAGCGGAACCGAAAAACCAAATGCCGGAATGCTCAAGGCTATCAGAGCGTAGGTGTTTGCAGCGACATCACCGATCATAATTGACGCGGCCAGAACCAATCCCGCCCGCCTGAAACGCGAAAGAAGTAGCATAATAGCAAGCGCGTCTAAGAATATCAGTGAGGTCCAGAATAGCTCGAGTAGGAACGGCCCCCAATCATAGGGCCTCCATCCGTATGCTGCAAAGTCTCGCGCATGATTGAAAAAGCCAATCCCAAAACAGGTTATGTAGATGCCGATGATAACCCGAATGCGTGCGTCTACGCGGGAATGTATAACATGGTGACGGATCGGATCGACATTTGGAGCCATAGTTATTATGCTGTTGCGCCTTCCAACGCTTTATAAAGGGCGGTCTTCCCGATTTTCAGGCGAGCGGCAGCCTCGCGCACAGTGAGGCCCGCTGCGATGTGCGCCCGCGCCTTGCGCAACTTGTCGGGGGTGACGACGGGGCGGCGCCCGCCCTTGCTGCCGCGCTCGCGCGCGGCGCGCAGGCCCGCCTGCGTGCGCTCGCGGATCAGATCGCGCTCGAACTGCGCGAGGGAGCCGAAGATGTTGAACACCAGCATGCCTCCAGGCGTGGTGGTGTCGATGTTTTCGGTGAGCGAGCGGAACCCGATGCCTCGCGCCGCCAGTTCGCCGATCTTCTCGATCAGGTGGCTCATTGAGCGGCCGAGCCGATCGAGCTTCCACACCACCAGTGTGTCGCCAGAGCGCAGATAGGCCAGCGCTTCGGCGAGGCCCGGCCTGTCGGTCCTGGCGCCCGACGCCTGATCATCGAAAACACGTTCGCATCCCGCCCGCTCCAGCGCGTCCTGCTGGAGCGAGAGCTTCTGGTCGGGGGTGGAGACCCGCGCATAGCCGATCAGCGCCACGGGCCGCCCCATTGTGTCCGTTTTCCCATCATCATGCGATCTTGTCCGAATCGCCATCGAAGGTCCAGAGTTAACGGACACATTCCCGGTGGCCGTCCAACGGACGTCTGACGGACAGCGACATGGGAGGGGTTCGAGCTTGGCCAGAAGACACCTGTTGACCCGCGAGATGCTTGCGGACCATTATGATCCGTCGCTCGATGAACGCGAGATCGCGCGCCACTTCACATTGACCCGTGACGACCTTGAATTGATCGCATCCCGGCGCGGCGACGCCACCCGCCTCGGCTATGCGATGCTGATGCTGTATCTGCGCTGGCCGGGGCGCGTGCTGGAAGCCGGCGAAGCGCCACCCATGCAGATCCTCGCGTTCGTGGCCCGTCAGTTGGATGTGTCGCCCGCGTCATGGCGCGATTATGCCCGGCGCGACGAGACGCGGCGAACGCACCTTGCCGACCTGTCGCGGCGTTTCGGTCATCTCGTTTTCGGTCGCGCGGATTTCCACACGTTGGTCGCTTTTGCCATGCCGATCGCGCAGACCGTCACCCAGCCCTCGCGGCTTGCCAGCATAGTCATCGACGAGATGCGACGTCGGCGATTGCTGCTGCCGCCTGTGACGGTGATCGAGGCGATCGTACGACGGGCGCGGCAGCAGGCCGGGGAACTGGTCCATGACGTGCTCGCCGGGGATCTCGGCGAACCCGAACGCGTACGGCTCGACGCCCTCCTGTCGCGGCGCGACGACAAAAGCGCGACCTGGCTCTCATGGCTGCGCAACCCGCCGCTGTCCCCAGCACCGCGCAATGTCCTGCGACTGATCGACCGGCTTGACCACGTTCGCGCGCTGGGCCTGACTGCATCGCGCGCCGCGACGATCCCGCAGACGGCGTTCGACCGGATCGCCGACGAGGCGGCACGCATCACGCCGCAGCATCTGGCGGAACTGCCCGACCAGCGCCGGCATGCGATCCTTGCCGCTGCCGGCATCCGGCTCGAGGAAAGCCTGACCGATGCCGTGCTGACGATGATGGACAAGCTTCTGGGGAGCATGATGCGTCGGGCCGAGAACCGGACCAAGGATAAGGCGATCGGCACGATCCGGTCATTGCAGGCGCAGCTTCGCCTGCTCAGCGGCTCGTGCCGGGCCTTGCTAGACGCACGAGCGCAGGGCGTGGATTCTCTTGCCGCCATCGGTTCGATCGACTGGGAGAGACTGGGACCGGCGGTCGCGGACGCCGAGCTGCTGATCGCGCCGGAAACGATCGACCGCACGGCCGAACTGATCGAGCGGCAGCGCTCACTGCGCTCCGTGATCGGGCCGTTCCTCAACGTCTTCGAGTTTCGCGGAGCGGGCGCGGTGCAGGGGCTGCTCGATGCGGTCCGCCTCGTGGCTGACATCTATCGCACCGGACGCCGCCGCCTGCCCGACAAACCGCCGCTCCGGTTCGTGCCGCCGTCATGGCGGCCGTTCGTGCTGCGCAATGGCGTGGTCGTTCGCGCCGCCTATGAACTTTGCGTACTCACCCAACTGCGCGACCGGCTGCGCGCCGGCGACATATGGGTGGCGGAAAGCCGCCAGTATCGCTCCTTCGACAGCTATCTTCTGCCATCTGCCACCTTCGACGCGATGCGCGCACGGGGACCGCTGCCGCTGGCGATCGACACCGATTTCGAAAGCTTCATCGCCGAACGCCGCGCCAGCCTAGACACCGTGATCGAGCGGGTGACGATCCTCGCCCGGCAGGGAGAGCTGCCCCAGGTGCGCCTTGACGGCAACGGCTTGGTCATATCGCCGCTCAAGGCAATCACGCCGCCTGGCGCAGAAGATATGCGCCGCATCGCCTATGATCGGCTGCCACGCGTGAAGATCACCGATCTTCTTTTGGAGGTCGATAGCTGGACCGGCTTTTCCGAATGCTTCACCCATCGCCGCTCCGGTCGCGTGGCGGATGACCGCAACGCGCTCCTGACCGTGATCCTGGCCGACGGCATCAATCTCGGCCTGACGCGCATGGCCGAGACCTGTCAGGGCGCAACCTTGCGTCAGCTCGCCCATCTCCACGACTGGTATATCAGCGAAGCCGCCTATGGTGAGGCGCTGGGGCGGTTGATCGACGTCCACCGCACCGTGCCGCTGTCCGCGCTGTGGGGCGACGGCACCACCTCTTCGAGCGACGGTCAGCTCTTCCATGCGGGCGGCCGCGGCACCGCGATCGGCGACATCAACGCGCGCAACGGCAACGAACCTGGCGTCAGCTTCTACACCCACATCTCGGATCAATATGATCCGTTCGCGAGCCGCGTGATCGCGGCGACCGCCGGCGAGGCCCCCTATGTCCTCGACGGGCTGCTATACCATGCCACCGGCCTGTCGATCGAAGAGCACTACACCGATACCGGCGGCGCATCCGATCATGTGTTCGGCCTGATGCCTTTCTTCGGCTACCGCTTCGCGCCGCGCCTACGCGACCTTAAGGACCGGCGCCTGCATCTGCTGCCGGGCCAGGAAGCGGGGCCGCTGCTGACCGGCATGACTGGCGATCCGGTCGCCATCGGGCATGTCGCCGCCCATTGGGACGAACTGCTGCGTCTCACTACCTCGATCCGCAGCGGCACAGCCACCGCATCGGCAATGCTGCGCAGATTGTCCGCTTACCCACGCCAGAACGGACTGGCGCTGGCCTTGCGCGAGGTCGGGCGGATCGAGCGTTCGATCTTCATGCTCGACTGGCTGCGCGATCTCGACCTACGCCGGCGCACCCAAGCTGGCCTTAACAAGGGCGAGGCGCGCAACGCGCTCGCCCGTGCGCTCTTCTTCAACCAGCTTGGCGAGCTGCGCGACCGGCGGTTCGAGAACCAGACCTATCGCGCCTCCGGCCTCAATCTCCTTGTGGCCGCCATCATCCTGTGGAACACCCGCTATCTCGAACAGGCAGTCGGGGCGCTGGCGATCCCGGAAGACATTGCTCGCCATATCGCCCCACTGGGATGGGAGCATATCTCGCTCACCGGCGACTATCGCTGGAATGTCGAAAGCCGCCCAGATCCCGGCCAACTCCGCCCGCTGCGCGCACCGTCATCGCTCCTGGCCGCATGACAGCACTCGCCCGTGTTCACGAGAGGTTCTCCCCTAGCGTACGTAAAACTCACTTTCGTGTAGTGACCCCTTATTGAGCATAATCATGGTTT
>DDNW01000048.1:7571-7868 GCA_002341345.1 Erythrobacter sp. UBA2510 | reverse complement strand
GTTGACCGCGATCAGCAGCGCGCGGCCTTCCTCGATCGCGATGTTGGCGATCTTGAGGTCTTGCAGCTCCAACCCCCGCGTCGCATCGAGGAGCAGCACGACCACCTCGGCATAATCGACCGCGCGGCGGGCATCGAAGACCGACAGGCGCTCCAGCTTCTCGGTGACCTTGGCGCGCTTGCGCATCCCCGCCGTATCGACGAGGCGTACCGGGCGGACCTTGCCGGTGTCGGGGTCGGTCCATTCCCAGTCGACCGCGATGGCGTCGCGCGTGATCCCGGCCTCGGGCCCGGTCAG
>DDNW01000048.1:2725-7379 GCA_002341345.1 Erythrobacter sp. UBA2510 | reverse complement strand
CAGCGTCGACTTGCCCGCATTGGGTCGCCCGACGATGGCCAGCTGGAGCGGCGCGTCAGGATCGTATTGCTTGTCGAGGCTGCCCCCGTTTTGATCGGCGTCGTCTACCTCGCCAGCCTCGGCTGCGGCTTCGGCTGCGGCAGCCGCATCGGCGGCGAGGGCGGCGCGCGCCTCCAGTTCGAGTTCGTAATTGTCAGCCTTCTCGCCGATCAGCGGCAGCAGCGCGCCATAAAGATCGGCGACGCCTTCGCCATGTTCGGCGCTGACGGGAATGGGATCGCCGAGGCCAAGGCCGTAGCTTTCCAGGATGCCGCTTTGTGCACCATTGCCTTCCGCCTTGTTGACCACCAGCACGACCGGCACATCCTGTTCGCGCAGCCATCGGGCGATCTCCTCGTCGAGCGGGGTCAGACCAGCGCGTCCGTCGATCACGAACATCGCGGCATCGGCACCTTTCAGCGAGACCTCGGTTTGCGCGCGCATCCGCCCCGGCAGGCTGGAGGGGTCGTCATCCTCCCACCCGGCGGTATCGACCGCCTCGAAGGTCAGGCCCAGCACGCCTGCCTCGCCAAAGCGGCGGTCGCGCGTGACGCCGGGCTGGTCATCGACCAGCGCGATGCGCTTGCCGACGAGCCGGTTGAACAGCGTCGACTTGCCGACATTGGGGCGGCCGATAATGACCACCTGTGGTCTCTTGGGGGGGCGCTCTGGGCTACTCATGATGGTGTTCGGGTGGCCCTGTGTGCCGCTGAAGGCAAGCGGAAGCTACCAGCTGCCGGTGTTTTCCATGCTGGCCCAGGGTTCCTGCGGCTCAAGATACCCGTCGGCCTGCAGCAATTCCACGCTGATCCCGTCGGGGCTCTTGACGAAGGCCATGTGCCCGTCGCGCGGGGGCCGGTTGATGGTAACGCCTGCGTCCGAGAGGCGCTGGCAGGTCGCGTAAATGTCATCCACCCGGTATGCGAGATGGCCGAAATTGCGCCCGCCGTCATAGCTTTCGGGTGCGCTGCCATCCGCGGGTGGCCAGTTCCAGGTCAGCTCGACCTCGGCCACGCCCTCCTGCCCGGGAGCAGCAAGGAAGATGAGTGTGAAGCGGCCCTTCTCGCTTTCCATGCGGCGCACTTCCTCGAGCCCGAGCAGGTTGAAGAAGGCGACCGTTGCGTCGGGGTCGGTGACGCGGATCATCGAATGAAGGTAGCGGATCATGGAAGGCCCTCCGGTCGGATAATGCCTGAGATATGCGTGCTACCCGAGCGTTCAACCCGCACGCCCAAAAAGCAGGAGACCCCAAAAGCAAGAGGCCCGCACCGTTTCCGGCGCGGGCCCCCTGTTTTCGCTGATGCGAGGTCTTAGAAGCTGGCGCCCAGCGTCAGGACCACGGCATCGTCGGTGAAGTTGTAGTCACCCGGCAGGTAGTCGCCTTCGGCACCGACGTAAGCAACGCCGACCGAAACGACTTCGCCCAGGGCCAGGTCCGCACCAACCGACCAGTCGAAGGCATTGCCATCGTCGGTGAAGGTCAGGAAGCCATCGGTGTAGCCGAGGTGGCCCGACAGGCTCAGCGGGGTGCCGGGGATGCCGACGCCGACGTCACCGTAGATGTACAGGTTGTCGGTGCTGCCGAGCGAATCCTGTTCCGGCGCATAGGCAATGCCGACGGTCAGGTCAGCCGGACCGACACCAACGCCGACCGAGCCGTAGACTTCGAGGTAGTCGTAGTCGCCCGCACCCGCATTCGGGTACAGATAGGCGAGCAGGCCGACGTCGAGGCTGATCGCGCCGAATTCACCGGCCCAGCCACCATAGACGTCCAGCTCGGTGTGACCGTAGCCGACGGTGTCCTCGTCGAGCGACGAGCCCCAGGTGCCGACATAGAAGCCAGCGGGCAGAGCAGCGTCAACACCGCCCTGGATGGCAATGTCGCCACCCGACAGGTCAACACCACGGAAGCGATATTCGCTGACGATCGCAGCGTTGCCGGACAGTTCGACGTCCTGCGCCATGGCGGGAGCGGCAACGAACGCGGAACCGGCGAGAATAGTGGCAGCCATCAGGCTGCGAACGGACGTAAGCATGGGCTATTTCCTTATTGCTTTTGAAACTCTTTAGGGCCTCGTCCCAACCTGCGCATAACGGGTCCAGCCTCTGATCGTCGGGCCGGTATGCCGCACTGCACGCAAGAATCTGCACATGCTTGGTGCAGTGCACAAGGTTTATTGCGGCATATGTGTCCAAAACACCCTTATGTGTGGATTTTCTGCATCACATCCCTCGGTGGGGCATGCCTTTTTGGTCACGCCCCGGTAAAATCAACCGCATATTTTTTGCCGATTCCATAAGTCGATGGATTGGTTTAGAGATCGCTCGTCAGCTTATGTTGCAATTTATCCGCAAACTTTTCGGGGACGATATCGAGGTGGCACGCGCCTGCGTGCCGGCGGGCGAGCGCGTCTATGCGATCGGCGATATCCATGGCCGCAGCGACCTGTTCGCCGCCTTGATCGATGCTATTGAAGCAGATGACCGGTCTGCCGGGGAAGCGTGTACGACCGTCATCCTGCTGGGCGATCTGGTCGATCGCGGGCCGGACAGTGCGGGCGTATTGCGACTCGCGCGGCGCTGGCAGGCGCAGCGCAATGTGCGCATCCTGCTCGGCAATCACGAGGAAATGATGCTCCGGAGCCTCGAGAGCACCGACATCCTTCGCCATTTCCTGCGCCATGGCGGACGGCAGACCGCGATGAGCTATGGAGCGCAGCGGAACGCCTTCGCCGATACGACGACCGAACAGGCTCAGCAGATCCTGCGCGAGACGATCCCGCAGGCCGACATCGACTATATCGAGAGCTTCGAGGACATGATCCGCATTGGCGACTACGTCTTCGTCCATGCCGGGATCGACCCGGACAAGCCGCTCGACGGGCAGTCGCGCAAGGACCTGCGCTGGATTCGCGAACCTTTCCTGTCGCATCCGGTGCCGCTCGAAGGCGTGATCGTCCACGGCCACACGATCAGCGAAGAACCCGAGGACACCGGCGTTCGTATCGGCGTCGATACTGGCGCTTATGCCACTGGCCGCCTGACCGCGCTGGTGCTGGAGGGAAGTCGGCGTCGTTATATCGAGGCTGTCGAGCATGAAGATGCCACCATCACTGCCGGTTCGCGTGAGGTGCTCGCTTAAAATCGCGCGGTTGCAGTAGGAAAGTGCCAGGGGGCCTGTAAGCCGGGTTCTGTCCTGCGGCCGGTATCCAACAGACCAGCGCCGCAGGGGCAGCCATTCATCTGGGCCGGGCGTTGCCGCGCGGCTCTAGCAGCCAACCCGGACCTCTCGGGGCGAAGCGCCCCTGCCGGTAAACCGGCGCGAGGCCCCTATTTGGCCTTGCTCCGGGCGGGGTTTGCCATGCGGTTTCCGTTGCCGGTCACCCGGTGCGCTCTTGCCGCACCCTTTCACCCTTGCCTGTGCCCCCAACTGACGAGCAGCGCGGGCCATCGGCGGTATACTCTCTGTGGCACTGTCCCTGAGCGCCGACCCGAAGGCCGTCACCCGGCGGGCGTTACCCGCCGCCCTTGCTTCGTGGAGCCCGGACTTTCCTCGCGCTTGAAAAAGCACGCGGCTGCCCGGCCCCCTGGCGCCGTCTATCTAGCAAGTCCGCGGTCGCGATCCAAGAGCAGCTGAAACAGGATCGCGCGGATCTCGCCGTCGATCTCGCCGTCGATGCGCTCGGGCCGCCAGCGGCGCTGGAACGCCTCGACCGCTTTACGCCCGTCGGTGATGTCATAGCCGAAGCGTTCGAGCGCGAGGTAGAAGGCACCATCATTGTCGAACGGATCACCCAGCTCCAGCTTTTCCGGGCGTGGCAGGCACAGGCGATATTCGGCGAGGCGATCCCACGGGAACAGCTCGCCCGGATCGATCTTGCGCGCTGGCGCCACGTCCGAATGGCCCACGACATTGGCGCGCGGGATATTGTGGCGTTTCACAATCGAGTTGAGCAGCGGCACCAGTGCCTCGAACTGGGCGTTCGAAAATTCGCGATAGCCCAGCGCATGGCCCGGATGGTCCAGCTCGATGCCGATGCTGGCCGAGTTCACGTCCTTGTGCCCGCGCCAGTAGCTGAGGCCCGCGTGCCAGGCGCGTTTGCTTTCCTTGACGAGGCGGATGACCTCGCCTTCCTCGGTAATCATGTAATGCGCCGAAACCTTGGCGGCCGGATCGCACATCCGCTCCAGCGCCGCCTCGGCGGGCTTCATCTCGGTATAATGGAGCACGACCATCTCGATCGGCAGCAGCCGGTCGTCCCAATTGGGCGAGGGGACATCGCGATGGACGAGCTCGCTGTTCATCCGGCGGTGACCGCGACCGGTATGACCGCGCCCAGCACCAGCGTTTCGGGCGTGGCGGCAAATTGCAGCCCGCCGCCATGCTGTTCGACCAGTTGGCGGATCATGAAGGCGGGCGCGGTACGGCCCGACAGCTCAGCCGCATCGAGCGTGCCGTCCAGCGCCGCGCCGACGGACTTGTCGAAAGCAATCCTGGGGCCGGAGGCGCGCACCGCGATCTCGACATTCTCGCCGCTGGTCTCGGTCCCGACGGCCAGTGTCCCGCCGCGAATCAGTGCATCGAGCCCGATCGCACCGAGGTTGAGCAGCACCT
>DDNW01000048.1:446-2578 GCA_002341345.1 Erythrobacter sp. UBA2510 | reverse complement strand
CGCCCATTGCAGCTGGACCCGCTCATTGCCAGAGACCAGCGCAGCGAGGACTTCGCGCGGTTCCTCCACCGGGACATTCTCGCCAAAGCCGCCCGCAGCCCCGAAGGCGAGGCGGAAGAACTTGAGCTTGTTGGCGCTGATCCTGGCGCTCTGTTCGAGCAGCTCGACGCAGCGCGCGCGCATCTGCGGGTCATCCTCGCTCGCCAGCAGTTCGAGGCCGTTATTGAGCGCGCCCACCGGGCTCAGCATGTCGTGGCACAGGCGCGAACACAGGAGGGCGGCAAGGTCGAGAGAAGCAGGTGCGGTCATCGGTAAAGGCAAAAATCCAACAGAATGGAACACATGGAACACGGTCCTAAACCAGAAAATCTTACCTTTCGCCACCGCTGATAGGACGGGTGCAGGACAGTATGCGATGTGTCGAAGGTCATGGGGTGCGCCCTGGGCCTTCTGAACAGGTGTAGGAAACTGACTGAAATCCTTCCGGCATATCGCGCCAGAAACGGATTTTACCGTTGCCCCCGATAATTGCCCAGATCCGGCCGTCGCCCGCGGCCATGGCGCGGTCCGTGGCGGATGGCTCGGGCGGGCCGGACGGGTGCGAGTGGTAATAGCCTGCCACTTGCGGACCCCCGGCGCGCGCGGCGCGATGCGCGTCGATCAGCGCCTGCGGGTCGATCTCGAAATGGGTTTCCGGTGTGGAATGGACATTCGCGGTGCGCTGAATGGCGGTGACGCGTTGCGAGTCGCCCAGCAAAATGCCGCAACATTCGTGGGGAGCAGCGATGGTGGCATGCTCACATAAGGCCGTGATTACCGTACTTGTGACTTCGACTGCCATCCTGCACAGCCCTAGCATGGAAAGCGCAGAAACCCTCACCGGAACGCTTGGCGCATCGGGCCGCCTCGACAAGGTGCTGGCCGAGACGAGCGGATTGTCGCGCGAGCGGGTCAAGGCGCTGATCGCGGCGGGCAAGGTCGAGGTGGCGGGCGGCGTCATGACCTCACCCTCAAGCAAGGTTGAGGAAAATTGTCCCTATATCATCCACTTGCCGCCCCCAGACGATCCACAGGCCTCTCCACAGGACATCCCGCTCACCATCGTGTTCGAGGACGAGTACCTCATCGTGGTCGACAAGCCTGCGGGCATGGTCGTGCATCCGGCGGCGGGCAATCCGGACGGCACTTTGGTCAATGCGTTGCTGCATCACTGTGCGGGGCAATTATCAGGGATAGGCGGGGTCGCGCGCCCTGGTATCGTCCATCGCATCGACAAGGACACTTCGGGCCTGCTGGTCGTCGCCAAGACCGACGCCGCGCATGAAGGGCTCGCGCGCCAGTTCGCCGACCACTCGATCGAGCGGCTGTATTATGCGCTTGTCTACGGCGTGCCCAATCCTGCCCAAGGCCGGATCGAGGCGCGGATCGGGCGGTCGGACAGTGACCGAAAGAAAATGGCGGTGCTGCCCAAGGAATCCTCGCGTGGCAAACACGCCGTGACACATTATAACACGGTCGAGGTTATGGACCGCTGCGCGCTGGTTGAATGTCGCCTTGAAACAGGCAGAACACATCAGGTACGCGTTCACCTTGCGTCAATCGGTCATGCGCTATTGGGAGACCCGGTATATGGACGCGCAAATGCCCGTTTCAGGCCGCTTCTTGAGCGGCTCGGCTTCGCCCGCCAGGCACTGCATGCCGCAGTGCTGGGCTTCGTTCATCCCGTTACCGGCGAAAAACTTCGCTTCGAGAGTGGAATCCCCTCTGACATGAGGGAACTAATCGACGAAGCAGGTCATTCCAATCGATGAAATGCACCCCCGTCATCGAATTGTTCTGCTAAAAGGGGTTTGTGGCCGCCACGGCCGGGTGCCCACCAGGGGCCCGCACAGCGCGGTCGACACGAAGAAAGGTTAGGGAAACAGTGAGCAGCAATCGACCCAGTGTCCCGGCACTCAGCGGAGAGCAGAGCCTCAACCGCTATCTCGCCGAGATCAAGAAATTTCCTATTCTGACGCCCGAGCAGGAATACATGCTCGCCAAGCGTTACCGCGAGCATGAGGATCCGGATGCCGCCGCGCAGCTGGTGACCAGCCACCTGCGCCTGGTGGCCAAGATCGCCATGGGCTATC
>DDNW01000048.1:0-125 GCA_002341345.1 Erythrobacter sp. UBA2510 | reverse complement strand
CAGAAGAAGCTGTTCTTCAACCTCAGGCGGATGAAGAAGCAGCTCGAAGCCTATGAGGACACCGACCTCAGCCCGGAAGACGTGACCAAGATCGCGACCGACCTCGGCGTGCCCGAGCAGGAAGT
>DDNW01000112.1:33809-37230 GCA_002341345.1 Erythrobacter sp. UBA2510 | reverse complement strand
GTCGTCGCGCACCAGGCTGCGCATGTAGGTTGCCTGCATCGCGCTGCGCGGAACGATGGTCTTGCGCCGCGTCCGGATCATGATCGGCGGACCGCCCTTGCCATTGCCCGCATCGGCATCGACGATCCCGTCGAGAGTGGGGTCGTCCGACATGGTGATCAGCGCTTCGATTGCCCCGGCGTCGAGATCCTGCCCCACCGCCAGCCTGTCATACATAGCGGTGAGCACATCGCGCGCGCGCGCCACGCTATCTTCGGGTCCTTCGATATGCAGCTGGTTGCCGCGCGCCGACATGAACACGCCGAGGCGGTTCTCGACCTGTACCAGATTGGCATCGAACTGGCCGAACAGGGCGGCCAGCAAGCTCTGGTTCTCGAAGCTGATATCGATTTGCGCGCGGCGCACTTCGCGCTGCGGCGAAGGCGGCGGGGAGAAGGCCTGGGCGTCCTTCTGTATGGGTTTGCGGGCCATAGGCTCCTTTCAAATGCGAGTCGGAGTTTAGGCTTCAACGCATGACGCGCAAGCTGGTCCCCGGCGCGGGACGGTGGATAGTCATCCCGCTGTAATCAGGCGGCGACGGTTTCGCGCAGCATCCCGGCAAGCGAGTTGGGGCCCGCCTCGACCAGTTCGACCTGCACGAGGTCGCCGATCTGCACGTCGCCTTCGAACCACGCGCTCTGCAGCCACGGCGTCTTGCCGAGCCACTGGCCGGGCAGTTTGCCGCGACGTTCGACCAGCACCTCGCAGGTCGTGCCCAGGCTCGCCTTGTTGAACGCATATTGGTCGCGGTTGATCGCCGCCTGCAGGCGCTGGAGACGCTCGTCCATCACCTCGGCCGCGATCTGGTCGTCCATGATGGCTGCTGGGGTGCCGGGGCGGGGCGAATATTTGAAGCTGTAGGCCTGCGCGTATCCTACCGCATCGACCAGGGCGAGGGTCGCGGCAAAGTCGGCCTCGCTCTCTCCCGGAAAGCCGACGATAAAATCGCCGCTTAGCGCGATATCGGGCCGCGCGGCGCGGAAGCGCTCAAGCAGGCGGAGATAGCTCTCTACCGTGTGACTGCGGTTCATTGCTTTCAGGACCGGGTCGGAGCCGCTCTGTACCGGCAGGTGCAGATAGGGCATCAGCTTGTCGACCTCGCCATGGGCGGCGATCAGGCCATCGGTGACGTCGTTCGGGTGGCTGGTGGTGTAGCGGATGCGCGCCAGACCGGACATATCGGCGAGCGCCCGGATCAGCCCGTCAAAGCCCAGCGCGCGGCCCTTGTCATCCTCGCCGGTCCATGCGTTCACATTCTGGCCGAGCAGCGTGATCTCGCGCGCGCCAGCTTCGACGAGTCTCTCCGCTTCGCGCAGCAAATCGCTGAACGGACGTGAAATTTCTGCCCCGCGCGTATATGGAACGACGCAATAGGTGCAGAATTTGTCGCAGCCCTCCTGAATGGTAAGGAAGGCGCTCGGGCCACTCTTGCGCCGCTTTGGGAGAGCTGCGAATTTCGCATCGGCGGGCATGTCGGTGTCGGTCGCGCGGGTCCCGCTCGCGGCCTTGACGATCATCTCGGGCAGACGGTGATAGGCCTGCGGGCCAACCACCATGCCCACCGCCGGGGCGCGCGCCATGATCTCCTCGCCCTCGGCCTGGGCGACGCATCCGGCGACCGCGATCATCGGTTTCCTGCCCGCTTCCTCGCCTGCCTTCACCAGCCGCCCGATGTCGGAATAGACCTTCTCGGCCGCCTTCTCGCGGATATGGCAGGTGTTGAGCACAACGAGGTCCGCCTCCTCGCCCTCGGGCGCAGGCGTAATCCCCTGCTCGCTGAGCAGCTCGGCCATGCGCTCGCCATCATAGACGTTCATCTGGCAGCCGAAGCTCTTGACCCGGTAGGTCCTGGGAAGATCGCGTTGTCGCATGGGGCGGGGCGCATAAAGCAAACGCGCGGACAAGAAAAGCGCGCCCGTCAGTCCTCGTCGGGCGGCGTGTAGCGGATCGCCTCCACCGTATGCGCGAAGTCGCGCAAAGGTGCGCCGCCGCGCGTTTCGACCAGCCGTTGCTCGATCACCTTACGGGATGCCTGTGCGATCGCCTTGCGGTTGCCATGTTCGCCGGGACTGAAGGGGTCGAGGAAATGCAGGTCGAGCCGGAAGGTACCGCGCCGCGCCAGCACGCGCAGGGCATTATGCGCGCCGCTCTCCTCACCGATCCAGCCGATCCATTCGGATATCTCGCGATAATCGAGCACGACCGGCTGAACCATCACCCCGGGCGGCGGTGTTTCCAGCACCGAGAGCATCGAGCTCTTGAACGGCAGCAGCGAATGGCCGTCGGTCGTCGTCCCCTCCGGAAAGACGGTGATCGACCAATTGTCGAGCAGTGCCTCGCGCAACTGGTTGATCTGCTCGGCTACGCCCATACGGTTCTCGCGCTGGACATAGACCGTGCGGTTGAGGCTCGCCAGCCAGCCGACCACGGGCGTTTTGGCCAGTTCGGCCTTGCTGACGAAGGCGGTGCCGCTCGCGCCTGCCAGTGCGGCGATATCGAGCCATGAGACATGGTTGGAAATGAACACGACGTCGCGGCGCAGCGGCGTGCCGACGCGTCTGACCCGCGCGCCTGCGATGCGCGTAAGCGCGGCAAGGAACCATTTGGGGAAGGGCGAACCGTAGCGCACCAGACGGAAGAAATAATGCAGCGGCACGAAGGCGATCAGCAGCGCGAGAATGGAGAGCAGGCGCAGCGCGACTCGCAGCCAGCCGAGCAAAGAGGGCGGTGCGGGTTCGCCGCGCGCTATGGCGAGACGTTCTTCGGAATGGTGCCCGGAATGATGCCGGTTAGGCATGGCCCGCCACCCAGCGCTTCACGGCGGAGGGCATGGTGCGGCCCTCAATCCTCTCGGTCGGTGCGGACGCCGTAAAGTTCCATACGATGGTCGACGAGGCGATAGCCCAGCTTCTCGGCGATCTGGCGCTGCAGCGCCTCGAGCTCGGGGTCGACGAATTCGACCACCTTGCCGGTTTCGACATCGATCAGATGGTCATGATGCGCCTCGGGCGCGGCCTCGTAACGGGCGCGGCCATCACCGAAATCGTGGCGGTCGAGGATGCCCGCTTCCTCAAACAGGCGAACGGTGCGGTAGACCGTGGCGATGGAGATCTTGGGGTCGATCGCAGAAGCGCGTTCGTGCAGCAATTCGACGTCGGGATGATCTTCGCTTTCGGACAGGACGCGGGCAATCACCCGACGCTGGTCGGTGATGCGCAGGCCGCGTTCCGCGCACAAGGCTTCGAGATCAATTGGCTGGTGCAAACCGGGCCCCGCACTCACTTAAATACGTCAGAACTCGACTATGTGAGTGGCGGAGCGCGATTTCAACTCTCGTGAGCCTACGTTCAGGAAACTTTCTTGCGGCGACCCCGACGTTGAC
>DDNW01000112.1:31441-33674 GCA_002341345.1 Erythrobacter sp. UBA2510 | reverse complement strand
TGCGGCGACCCCGACGTTGACCGGGTTTACGGCCCAAGCCGATCTTCTTGGCGAGTTCGCGTCGTTTCTCGGCATAGTCGGGCGCGACCATCGGATAATCGGCGGGCAGGTTCCAGCGCTCACGATATTCATCCGGGGTCATGCCGTGGTCGGTCATCAGGTGCCGCTTGAGCATCTTCATCTTCTTGCCGTCTTCAAGGCAGACGAGATGGTCGTTCTTGACCGAGGCGCGGACCGACACCGCCGGTTCGGGTGGCGCCTCTACCTCAACGGTCTTGCCCAGTCCGGCGAGCGCGCCATAGACATTCTCGATCAGCGCCGGGAGGTCATCGACGTTGACATTGTTGTTCGCGACATGTGCGGTGACGATATCCGAAGTCAGCGTTATGAGCATCTCGGCGACGTCGGGATTTTCGATATCCATTCTTCTGTCCTGTATTTTTGATTGCGACGTGAAGGGCTGTTGATTTTAGAATAATTGTCGCTTCGTAGCGATTGCGGACAGGCTGCTACTACACAAGTTCAGGCCGATCAACTTAGACCTTGTGCCAATGGCTTGTTCAGGCGCCTGCAGAAGAAATAACCTTCGCAAAGGTCAAGGCATCTATCGGGCCGGTGGTCCCGCGCCGGTAATAGTCACGGCGCAAGCCCACCTGTTCATAGCCATTGCGGCGATAAAGCCGGCCGGCCTGGTTATTATGGCGCATTTCAAGAAAAACGCGCGTTACGCCACGCGAAATCGCCGCCTGTTCAAAGCGATCAAGCAAAACCTGCCCAATTCCGCGAGAACGCAATTGCGGCAACACTGCAATCAGCAGCAATTCCTCTTCATCGACAACGCAGCGCGACAGGGCAAAGCCGACTGTGTCGCCCGGATCGCGTGGTTCATGGCCGGTGACATCGGCCAGCAAACAATGGGTCGCCGGGAAGTTCAGCGCGTCGCAGATCTGGCGCCGGGTCCATGCCTCGCCATAGGCAGGATCGAACCCGACCTCCATCACCTTCATGATCGCGTCGAGCAGATCAGGTGAGGGCTCAAGTTTGGGCAGCGAGCTCATGGTGCGGTTTCCGTCTGGGCCCCGGCTTTTACTCCGGGCAGCCTGGCATCCGGCCCGCGGCCATAAATCGGGGTCAGTTCGCGCGTGAGCAGTTCGCTCGGCACTAGCAGCGCCTTGCGCGCATCGGGCAGGATATCGTGCACCTCATGCGCTTGACCGGTCAGTTCGGCCAGTTCGACGGCGCGGCTTCCCGCCAGCAGGCGATAGCCGGTGTGGCTGGCCGCCGCTTTCGGCGTACGCGAGGCGACTGGTTGCTCGGGCAGACCGTACTCGTCGAAATCCTGCACGAACCACTCGCCATGACCACCGGCCATGCATACGGTGACGGATTCTCCCGGATGTTCTTCGCGTGCCATCGTCGCGACCAGTGCCAGCGTCGGGTAGCCGAGCACCTCGGCGCCCCAGGCAAGGCCCAGTGCGCGCGCAGTGGCAAGGCCGATGCGGACGCCGGTAAAGCTGCCGGGGCCGAGCGAGACGAGAATGCGATTGGCCCGACCGCGCCCGGGCAAGGCGGCGATCAGCGGCACAAGTCGCTCGGCATGGCCGCGCCCGAGGATTTCATGCGCATTGGCCAGGCATCGCTCACCCTCGAACAGGGCGACCGAGCAGGCCGGAGTCGCACAATCTATCGCAAGAGTGGTCACCCGGCCTGCTTAATGCATCAGATCACGCTGTTGAAGGTGTCGAATTCGGGGCGCGGGCTGCGGCCGAAGATGCTCTCGCGGTCGCCATAGCCGATCGAGCAGATCCAGTCGGCCCGATAGCGTGGCTGGTCGGCGAAGAACGCCTTGGTCGCCGCCTCCTGATCGAACCCCGACATGGGACCGCAATCGAGGCCGAGTGCGCGCGCCGCCAGCATCAGATAGGCGCCCTGCAAGGCACTGTTGCGCGCGGCGGCCTCCTTGCGCGCAGCCTCGTCGCCTTCGAACCAGCTCTTCGCGTCGGTATGCGGGAACAACCAAGGCAGTTGCTCGTGAAAATCGAGGTCGTAGCCGATGATGACGCAGACCGGCGCGGTCCGGATTTTCTTCTTGTTCGCGTCGGACGCACAATCGGCCAGTCGGGCTTTCGCTTCATCCGATTTGCACCACACGAAGCGTGCGGATTGCTGGTTGGCCGCGGTCGGCCCCATTTTCAGCAATTCGTAGATCGCGTGAATCTGACCTTGGCTGACC
>DDNW01000112.1:8295-31280 GCA_002341345.1 Erythrobacter sp. UBA2510 | reverse complement strand
GTGAATCTGACCTTGGCTGACCGGCTTGTCGAGCCAGCCGTCCAAGCTGCGCGCTTCGCGGAACAGCTGGTCGAGGACGCTATCGGAAAGGGGTTCGGACATGGTGTCTCCACTGGGAATATGTGACGTTTCGCTCAGGGCAACGACGCAGCCCGCCAAAAGTTCACATGTTGCTGCGATAACGCTGCGATCAGGCGGCGCGCACCTCGGTCACCTCGGGGACATAATGCTTGAGCAGCCCTTCGATGCCCTGCTTGAGCGTTGCGGCGGAGCTGGGGCAGCCGCTGCACGCGCCCTGCATTTCCAGATAGACCACGCCCTCGCGAAAGCCGCGATAGCGAATGTCGCCCCCATCACCTGCGACAGCCGGACGGACGCGGGTTTCGAGCAGTTCGTGAATCTGCGCGACGATATCGGCATCGGCGGGGTCGTCGCCGATCATTTCGCCATCGCCATCGGCAGGCACAGCGATGCCGCTGGCATCGCCGCCGGTGAACAGCGGCGCGCCGCTGACGAAATGGTCGAGCAGGACGGAGACCACCTGCGGTTTCAAGATTCCCCAATCGACGCCGGGAGCAGCCGTGACCGAGACGAAATCGCCCCCAAGGAACACGCCGGTCACCTCACCGGTGTCGAACAGCGCCTGCGCGAGCGGGCTGGCCTCCGCCTGTTCAGGGCTGGCGAAATCGCGCGTGCCCGAGGGCATGACCTGCTGGCCGGGGAGGAATTTGAGGGTTGCCGGGTTGGGCGTGGTTTCGGTCTCGATAAACATGATATCTAGGTAGGAGCCTGAAGGGGCCGGGGCAAGGGCACTGCGATCTCGTCAGTTGCAAGGCAACTTGCCCTTTATGCGGGTTCCATTCACACAAGCTTCATAGCTTGAAGGCCTATTGCCCCCATGACGATTTCCCAGCGCATCGCGCGCGCGCTCCCGCTTTTCCTCATCACTTCGCTGTTGCCGCTGCCGGTTCAGGCCCAGGCACAGGTCCAGACGCAGGCTCAGGTCGAGTCGGCTCCGGCCCCTGCCGCCGACTCGCAGACGATCTGCGGCCTGCCGCTGAGCGAGCCGGTCGCAGCGCCCAAATATACCCGCCCGAACGATCCGTGGATTTATCGCGGCACCGATATTCCGGTCGACGGGGAATGGCTGATGGGCGAGATGCCCAATGGCCTGCGCTATGCGGTGCGCAAGAACGGCGTCCCGCCGTGCCAGGTCTCGATGCGTGTGCGGATCGATGCGGGTGCTTTGTACGAGCGCCAGAACGAGCAGGGCTATGCTCATTTGATCGAGCACATGGTGTTCCGCCAGTCGCGCTATTTCGCCGATTCCGAGGCGATCCCCTTTTTCCAGCGGCTGGGCGCCCGGCTCGGCTACGATACCAATGCGCTGACCACGCATACGCAGACCGTCTTCAAGCTGGACCTGCCCAATGCGCAGGAGCGGGTGCTGACCGACAGCATTCGCCGCTTTGCCGGGATGATCCGCGAACCTGCGCTGTCAGCTGAGAACCTCGCCGCCGATGTGCCCATCGTGCTGGCCGAGAAGCGCGAGCGCGCCGGACCGGGCGAGCGCATCGCCAATGCCATGCGCGAGACCTTGTTCGCGGGACAGCCCTATGCTTCGCGCATCCCGATCGGCACCGTCGAAACCTTGCAGGGTGCGACTGCGCAATCGGTACAGGCCTTCCACCGGCGGTGGTACCGGCCCGACAACGCGGTGGTGGTGCTGGTGGGCGAGGCGGACCCGCAAGTCCTCGCCGCTTATGTCGAGCGCTATTTCGGCGACTGGGAGGTTCCCGGCAAGCTGACTCCGCAGCCCGATTTCGGCAGCCCCAGGCCCCCTGCCGGCAGTGCGGCCAACGATAATGACGACGGCGTGCCGGTGGGTGACGTGCGGGTCATCGTCGAAGCGGGCCAGCCGCGCAGCATTACTTATGCCATCCTGCGTCCATGGGTCGGGGTGGTCGACAACCTTGAATACAACCGCGGTATCCTGATCGATTCGATTGCCGAACAGGTCATCAACCGACGGCTGGAGGAGCGTGCACGCTCGGGCGGCAGCTTCCTCTATGCTTCGGTCGGGCGCGACAAGGTCAGTCGTTCCGCCGATGCGACCTTCGTGACCCTCGCGCCACTGGGCGATGACTGGGAGACGGCGCTGGCCGAAGTGCGCGGCGTCATCGCCGATGCGCTGGCCGAGGCGCCCAGTCAGGAAGCGATCGACCGCGAGGTCGCCGAATACGACATCGCTTTCGTCGACATGGTCGGCCAGTCCGAGATTCAGGCCGGTGCGCAGCTGGCCGATACGGTGGTTGATGCGGTCGACATCCGCGAGGCGATTGCCGCACCCGAAACTTTCCTGTCGGTTTTCCGGGAGATGAACGACCGTTTCACGCCCGAGGCGATCCTCGAGCATACGCGCGCCCTGTTCCAGGGCGAGGTGATGCGCGCGGTCATGCTCGCGCCCGCTGCCAGCCCCGGCGAGGACGAGGAGGCGCAGTTGCGCGCCGCGTTGATGGCGCCGGCCGATGCCTCCATGGCTGCGCAGGCCGAGGGTGCTGTGCTTGGGTTCGACGAGCTGCCATCGATCGGCGAGACGACGCCGCCCGTCAGCATCGAGCCGATGGGCTTCGACACGCTCGAACAGCTCGAATTTCCCAATGGCGTGCGCGCGATGATCTATGGCCGCGACAACGAACCGGGCCGCGTCACCGTGCGCGTGCGGTTCGGCGGCGGCTGGCGCTCACTCGGCGAGGACGAGGCGGTCTATGCGATGCTTGGCCGGATGGCGATGGTCAGCCAGGGCTTTGGCGAGATCGACCAGAACGGGCTGGACCGGCTTGCCTCGGGACGCAAGCTGACCTTCAATTTCAACATCGAGGACGGTGCCTTCACCTTCGAGGGGCTGACACGCTCGGAAGATTTGGCCGACCAGCTCTATCTTTTTGCCGCCAAGCTGGCCGATCCGCGCTTCGACGCGCCGCCGGTGGAGCGGGCCAAGGCGAGCGCGCTGCAAGGCTATGCCGCTTATGGGCGCGATCCCAATGGCGTGCTGGCGCGTGATTTCGATTACCTGATGCGCGGCTCAGATCCGCGTTTCGCGACGCCAACGCCCGCGCAGATCAGCGCGGCGACGCCGGAAGAGTTCGCCCGCGTCTGGTCGCGCCTGCTGGCACAGGGACCGCTGGAGGTGGCGGTGTTCGGCGATATCGATCGCGATGCGACGATTGCCGCACTGTCGCGGACCTTTGGCGCCTTGCCCGCGCGCGAGCCGCTCGATCCTGAAGTGGCTGCGCGCACCTTCGCCTTCCCCGAAGCGAACGACACCCCGCTGGTGCTGACCCATAGCGGCGATGCCGATCAGGCGGCGGCGGTCATTGCGTGGCCGACCGGCGGCGGGTCCGACCGCCTGCCCGAGGCGCGCAAGCTCGACCTGCTCGCCCAGTTGCTCGGCAATCGCCTGCTCGATGCGATGCGCGAGCGCTCTGGCGCGAGTTATTCGCCCACCGCCAATTCGGTCTGGCCGCTCGATCTGGCCGAGGGCGGAACGCTGTTCGCCATGGTCCAGTTGCGACCCGGCGATGTCCCTGCTTTCTTCGAGGAGGCCGACCGGATCGTCGCCGATCTGGCGACCAACGGGCCGACGGCGGACGAGATGGCGCGCGTGCTCGAACCGATCCGGCAATATCTGGGCCGCGCGCAGACCGGGCACACCTTCTGGCTCAACCAGCTCGAAGGCGCGACCTTCGACATCAACCGCATGGTCCATCTGCGCGGCTGGTATGCCGATTATGCCGACACGACGCCGGAAGAGGTGCAGCTGCTGGCGCAGTATTACCTGGCAGGCGAGCATGGCGCGTGGCGGCTGGTCGTCCTGCCCGAAAGTATGGCCGGCAACACGGCTGCTGTAACCGGGCGCTGACCCTAGCTTCACGCGGGTGGGAGAGGGTTGGCGCCGTACCCTCAGCGCCAGTAATCGGCTGGGGCGAACAGTAATTACGACTTTTTGCTACAGCCGATTGCACATGAAACCTTTGTAAGCGGCGCTTTGCAGGACTAGATAGGCCCATCCCGGCAGGATTGGACGCTTGCAAGGCCTTGGCGCCGCGCAATCGCCTTTTCCTCCCACAGGTTTGAGAAGAAAGCACAAATACCGTGTCAAAGGACTGGAATCCGGCAAGCTGGCGGCAGGATGGCTTCGTTGCCAAACACCTGCCGCAATATGAAGATCAGGCCGTGCTGGCCGAGGCAGAGCACACGCTCGCCGGCTATCCGCCGCTGGTTTTCGCCGGTGAGGCACGTGCGCTCAAGGCGAAGCTGGGTGCAGTTTCGCGCGGCGAGGCCTTTTTGCTGCAGGGCGGCGATTGTGCCGAGAGCTTCGCCGAATATTCGGCCGACAACATCCGCGACACGCTGCGCGTGATCCTGCAGATGGCGGCGACGCTGACCTATGCCAGCAAGCTGCCCGTGGTGAAGGTGGCGCGCATGGCCGGCCAGTTCGCCAAGCCGCGCAGCGCGCCGACCGAAACGCAAGGCGACGTGACGCTGCCGAGCTACCTCGGCGACATCATCAACGGCATCGATTTCGAAGCCGGCCAGCGCCAGAACGATCCGCAGCGCATGCTGCGCGCCTACAGCCAGGCGGCGGCGACGCTGAACCTGCTGCGCGCCTTCACGACCGGCGGCTATGCCAATCTGCGGCAGGTCCATAAGTGGACGCTCGATTTCATGGGCCGCAGCGCCTGGGCTGAACAATACAAGTCGATTGCCGACCGCATCGGCGAGGCGCTCGATTTCATGGAGGCCTGCGGGATCGATATCGAGGACCAGCCGCAGCTCAAGATGGCCAGCCTTTACACCAGCCACGAGGCGCTGCTGCTGCCTTACGAGCAGGCTCTGACCCGGCAGGATTCGCTGACCGGCGAGTGGTTCGATACCTCTGCGCACATGCTGTGGATTGGCGACCGCACCCGGTTCGCAGACAGTGCCCATGTCGAGTTCATGCGCGGCATCAACAACCCGATCGGGATGAAGTGCGGCCCCAGCCTTGAACCTGATGCATTGCTCAAGATGCTCGATGTGCTCAACCCGTCGCGCGAGGCGGGTCGCATGACGCTGATCAGCCGCTTCGGCCATGAGAAGGTCGAGGCGGGCCTGCCCCCGCTGGTCCGCGCCGTGGCGCGTGAAGGCCACCCGGTAGTGTGGAGCTGCGACCCGATGCACGGCAACGTCATCAAGAGTGACAGCGGCTACAAGACGCGTCCGTTCGACCGGATTCTGGCCGAGGTGAAGGGCTTTTTCGCCGTTCACCGCGCCGAGGGTACGCATGCTGGCGGCATTCATGTCGAGATGACCGGGCAGGACGTGACCGAGTGCACGGGCGGCGCGGTCGCGATCACCGATGCGGGTCTGGCGGATCGCTATCACACGCATTGCGATCCGCGCCTCAATGCCGCGCAGTCGCTCGAACTGGCCTTTACGCTCGCCGAGATGCTCAACCTGGAGATCGAGGAACGGCGCCGCGACGCCGCCTGACTAGCTGTGTCCTAGCATTTATACCTAGGCGAGCACGCGGCTCTCCTAACCATTACCCGGCTATTCTCCTGAGCATATTCAGGGGACCGGATGTGAAACTGGTTGGGGACTTTCGGATCATCGTCGCCTGCGCGCTTGTCTGGGCGCTGCTCGCGGCTGTGTGCCTTGCGCTGGCGACGGTGCTCGATGCGCAGGTGCCGATCTGGCTCCCGGCTGGCCTGTCGGTCGCCCAGTTCGGCCTGCTGCCCAAACGTCGCTGGCTGTTGTCCGCGGCAGTACTGGGCCCGGTAAGTTTCGCCGTCCTGTTCGCTTCGGGTGCGTCTGTTCCTTATGCGACGGTCTTCGCGCTCGCCACGCTGGCCGAGGGCATGATCTGCGCCGCGCTGGGCCTGTGGGCAATGCAGGGCAATGTGCAGCTGCCCGACGGTCCGCGGCAGGTGCTCGGGCTTTACGGTGCGGCCTTTGCCGGCAGCTTCGGTTATGCGCTGGTGATGCTGCCAGTGACTTTTTCAGGCGGTGGCGGGGCGATTACGACCGGTCTGTTTGCCCATCTGCTCGGCATGCTTACGATGACCTCGTTGGTGCTCCACGGGCGCAAACGTCTGCTCCAACCGGACGCCTCCGACGGGCCAAAGCTCACGAACGAACTGGCCTGGACGATGGCTTTTGTCGCGACATTGTCGATCGTGCTGCTACAGGCCGAGAGCTACCTGCTGGTTCCCATTCTGCTGACCGGGTTGATCCTCGCGACGATCCGTCTCCCTGCTCCTGCCCCGGCGCTCAACGTATTGCTGGTGGCCGCAATCGCCACGCTGTTCAGCATAGGGGGGCGCAGCCCGCTCCCCAATCTCGCCTCCGATCCGGCAGAGGCAATGCTGCTGATCCAGACCTGGTTGGCGTTGTCGCTGGCTACCGCAGTGCCGATTGCCTCGATCATCGCCCGGCGCGATGACATGGCCAACCAGCTTGCCATGCAGAACGCGCAGCTGGAAGAAAACGTGACGGTCTTCGGGCTGGCCGAGGAACTGGCCGAGATCGGGCGCTGGCAGCTCGATCTGACCAGCGGAAAACAGATTTACTCGCCCGTCATGTACGAATTGCTTGGCATGGATGCCGATCTGGCGGGCGAGGGTGACGACATCCGTGACCTGCTGCAGGGCGGGGGCGAAACGGTCTTCGACGAACTCGAACGCAACTGCCGCGAAAATGCCGCCTACTCGTTCGACTGCCGGATCAAGCCAGTCGACGGGCCGGAGCGGATATTGCGCTTTTCGGCGCAGAACATTTTTGATCCCGCAGGGATGCGCAAGAGCGTTTTCGCGGTGGCGATGGACGTCACGGGGCAGGTCCGCCGCGAGGAGGCGCTCGACCTGGCGCGCGGTCGTGCGGTGCGCCTCGCTGCCGAGGCGCAGAAACTCGCCAATACCGATGTGCTGACCGAACTGCCCAACCGGCGTTGCTCGCTCGGCCTGCTTGAGCGGCTGGTCGATCAGGGACACCGTGATAACACCAATCTGTCGGTGCTGCTGTTCGATATCGACCACTTCAAGAAGGTCAACGATACCTACGGGCACAAGGCAGGCGACGACGTGCTGCTGCGCGTGGCAAGTCTTGCGCGGCGCGAGATGCGCGGCAGCGATCTGGTGGGCCGGATCGGCGGTGAGGAATTTGTCTGCCTGATGCCGGGGCTTGGCCCGAACGATGCGCGGGCGCTGGCCGAACGGTTGCGCGCGGCGATTGCCGCCGACAGCGGGGTGCAAGGCCTGCCGCCGGTCACCGTCTCGGTCGGGATCGCCTGTCTGGGGCCGAACGACGATGCGGGCAGCCTGCTCGCCCGTGCGGACGAGGCGCTTTATGGTGCCAAGGCGGGTGGACGCAATCAGGTGCGCCGCGCCGCCTGATTTTTTCATCTGCGCAGCTCGGAACGGCTGGCCACACCATGGGTTGACCCGGTGGAAGTGGGGGCGATGGTGCATGTGCCTCCCACAGTTTGCAGGAGCGCGCCGTGCCTGAAGCCCAGTCCCGCTCAATCGACGATGACAGCACAGCTGCGTCCGCCAGTTTGGCCGCACGCTTTGCCACCACCCGCCAGCTCAGCGAAGCGCTGGCCGCTCCGCTGAGCGAGGCAGACGCGACAATCCAGTCGATGGAGGATGCCTCGCCTGCCAAGTGGCATCTGGCGCATACTACGTGGTTCTGGGAAACCTTCCTGCTACGCGACTACCTGCCCGGCTATCGACTGTTCGATGACGAGTGGCCCTATCTGTTCAATTCCTATTACGAGACCGAAGGGGCAAGGATCGCGCGCGACCGTCGCGGCATGCTGTCGCGGCCCGGCGTTGCGCAAATTCTCGACTGGCGAGCCCATGTCGATGCCGCCATGGCACCCTTGCTGGAGGACCCCGCGCTGGCCGATCTGGTCGCGCTGGGCATAGCGCACGAACAGCAACATGCCGAACTGCTGCTTACCGACATCAAACATGCCCTGCACCAGAACCCGCTCGGTCCGGCCATGTGGCAATGGCAGGAGACCTCCGCAATTGCCGCCCCGGTAGCGGGATGGCTCGAGCATCCGGGGGGCATGGCCCGCATCGGCATGCTGTCTTCCGAGAAGCCCGGAGGGTTTGCCTTCGATAACGAAGGGCCGGTCCACCGCGTGCTGCTCGATCCCTTCGCCCTTTCGCGCAGCCTCGTCACCAATCGCGAATGGGAAGCGTTCATTACCGATGGCGGCTACACCACGCCTTCGCTGTGGCTGTCCGACGGCTGGGCATGGGTCAAGGCCAATGCGATATCGGCCCCGCTTTACTGGCGCGACGGCCAAACGGGGGGCGAGCATTTCACGCATCAGGGCTGGCAGGCGCGGGAGCCGGACGCGCCGGTCACGCATATTTCATATTACGAGGCCGATGCCTTCGCAACTTGGGCAGGGGCGCGGCTACCGACCGAATTCGAGTGGGAGGCGATCGCTCGGGCCGAGGGATCGGACCCGGCGACGGGCAACCAGCTCGATCATCCTGCCGGGTGCGAGGCTCCGCCAATGCCGCGCGGCGGCTCGGCGCTGTTCGGTGATTGCTGGCAGTTTACCCGCTCGGCCTATCTGCCGTATCCGCGCTATCGCCCTGCCGCAGGCGCGGTGGGCGAATATAACGGCAAGTTCATGTCCGGCCAGTGCGTGCTCAAGGGCGCCAGTTGCGCCACCGTGCGCGGCCATTCGCGCGCCAGCTATCGCAATTTCTTCTATCCTCACCAGCGCTGGCAATTCACCGGCGTCAGGCTTGCCAAGGACCTCTGATTATGGCCGCTAGCGAAGGCTTGCAACTCGTCGAACGCGACGAGCAGGGCGTAGACAAGGCATTTCGGACCGATGTGCTGGAGGGGCTCTCGCAGGAGCAGAAGGCGGTTCCGGCGCGCTGGTTCTATGACGAGGCCGGCTCGCACCTGTTCGAAGAGATTACACGCCTGCCCGAATATTACCCCACCCGTGCCGAGACGAGCATTCTGAAGGCGCGTGCGGGCGAGATCGCCGCGCTGGCCGGGCCGGGGCGGGCAGTGGTCGAATTCGGTTCCGGTTCCTCGGTCAAGACGCCACTGCTGCTGCGCGCCATCGATCCGGCGGCCTATGTCCCGCTCGACATTGCCGGGGACTTCCTGCGCGCTTCCTCCGCCGAACTGGCGACGAAATTTCCCGACCTGCCGATCCTGCCGGTAGAGGCTGATTTCAACCGCCGGGTGGAATTGCCCGGTAAGATTGCCGATCTGCCCAGGCTCGGTTTCTTTCCCGGATCGACCATCGGCAATATGGTAGCGCGCACGGCGGTCGATCTGCTGCGCACCATGCGGGCCACGCTGGGCGATGACGCGATGCTGCTGATCGGGATGGATCTGATCAAGCAGCGCAGCGTGCTGCTTAACGCCTATAACGATGCCCAAGGGGTAACCGCGCGCTTCAACCTCAACATGGTCGAGCGCATCAACCGCGAGCTGGACGGCACGATTCCGGTAGAGGCACTGCGTCACCGGGCGATTTGGAACGACACTTATGCCCGGATCGAGATGCACCTCGTTGCCACACGGGATCTGCGTTTTACCGTCACGGGCAAACCCTTCACCATGCGCGAGGGGGAAACGATCCATACCGAAAACAGCCACAAGTTCGGGCGGCGCAGCTCCAATATGCTGTTGCTGGCGGGCGGTTGGACACCGCAGGCGCGCTGGCTGGATGCAGATGGCCACTTCTCACTGATCATGGCGCGGGCAACGATCCCACGCGGGGCACCGTGAGGCCATGGTCGGCGGGTCCGGCGTGCTGATATCGCCAAAGCCTTTCCGGTTTCCTATATAGGCGAGCATGGAATTCGCACCTATCTGGGACCAGCTGGCGCATTCAATCCGCGAATTGCCGCGTTCGGGCCTGCTCATGGCCGCCATTGTCGCGATGGGGCTGGGCCTGCTCGGCACCTTCGTGATCGGCCGCAGTCCGGTGCTAGGCCGTGCGATGCGCATGGCGAGCACACTGTGCCTGATGGCGGTGCTGGTGCTGATCGTTTTGCAATTGTCGCGCCTCGATCCGCGCTTCTCGCTTGCGGTTCCCGAGCTGGGCCTGCCCGAACAGGTGGTGGAGGGCGGCGAGACGCGTGTCGAAATGGCGCGCGACGGGCATTTCTGGCTTGCCGCCAGCGTCAACGGGCATCAGGCCAATTTTCTTGTCGATACCGGCGCGACGCTGACCGCAGTGTCAGCTGAGACGGCAGAGGCAGCGCGGCTGGAGGCGCGTGAGGGCGGTCTGCCGATCCGCTTGCAGACCGCGAACGGGGCGGTGGCCGCGCAGATGACCTCGATCGACGAATTGCGCTTCGGCAATGTGGCGGCGCGCGGGCTCGATGCGATCATCGCGCCGGGCCTGGGGCCGACCAATGTCATCGGGATGAACCTGCTGTCGCGGCTGGCCTCGTGGCGGGTCGAGGGTGATGTGCTGATCCTCGTTCCGCACCATCCGCAAGAACCCGTAGACACTACAATCTGAGCCCGCGACACCTGCGAATGGCGGCTTGAAGGGTGCTGTTTTACGTTGCCGTGATGCAACATATTTCGACCCGATCAGAAAAGTTTAATCCAAAATCAATGCGTTTGTTGCATCGCGGCATAATTGTGATAGCTTTCAGGCTGCAACAAGGAGTTTTGAAATGGTCCGCAAGATTTTAGCTTCCGCCGCTGCGGCTTCGCTGGTCGCCGTTTCGGCCGGTGCCACTGCTGCCGAGGCGGACCGCGCTTCGACGAGCATGGCCGATGCCGAATCGCTCGTTGGCGAAAACGATGGGGCTTTCTACATTCTGGCGCTGCTGGTCGCGGTTGCCGCTCTGGTGATCATCACCAGCAACGACGGCGGTGACGAGCCTGCCAGCCCGTAGTAGCACGGCAAACATCCACATCGGATGTTGTTTCAGAATCAGCCGGGCGCGCGCCGCGTGTCCGGCTTTTTCATGTCTGGCGTCCGCGCTGATCTGCGATCTGGCGCTAAGGCGCAGGCCCCGGGGCGCACATAGTCAAGTTGCGATTTCGTGGCAGTGACTGGCTGGGGCGGCAGGATTCGAACCTGCGAATGGCGGCACCAAAAGCCGCTGCCTTACCACTTGGCGACGCCCCAGCATCCTTGCCCGTAGTCGTGGTGCACACTTGCTGCCGAAGACGGGAAGGCGCCCATATAGCCTGCGCGCCCCGGCTTGCAAGTTGTGCTGTCGCCTTGTCCCGCAACGCGCCCGCTCAGGCGTCGCGCCGCTTGCGAACCGGGCTGAACAGGGTGCGATCCTCGACCGTTTCAAAATCCGCTGCCGAATGCCGCTCGGGCAGGGCGGCGGAATTGACCAGCCGCCCGCGAATGACGGCGTGGCGCGCGTCGATTGCCTTTATCCAGCGCCCGACATGTTCATATTCGTGCAGCGACAGGAAATGGTCTGCGCCGTTATAGCCACCATGCCATACGCTCGACAGCCAGGGGTAGGTCGCGATGTCGGCAATCGTATAGTCCGGGCCGCCCAGATATTCGCTTTCGGCGAGCCGTCGGTTGGCGACGTCGTAAATGCGCTTGGTCTCCATCGCATAGCGGTCAATCGGATATTCCAGCTTCTCCGGTGCGTAGTTGTAGAAGTGGCCAAAGCCGCCGCCGATGAAGGGCGCGGTACCCATCTGCCACATAAGCCAGCTCAGCACCTCTGCGCGCGCCGGGTTTGCACTGGGCATGAATCGGTCGAATTTCTCGGCCAGATGCAGCAGGATCGCGCCGCTTTCGAACACGCGCAGCGGCTCGGGGCCCGAGCGATCGAGCAGTGCGGGAATCTTGGAATTGGGGTTTAGGTCGACAAAACCCGACCAGAACTGTTCGCCGTCACCGATCTTGACCTGCCAGGCGTCGTATTCGGCATCTTCATGGCCAGCGTCGAGTAACTCTTCGAACATGATGGCGACCTTCTGGCCATTGGGTGTCGCCAGCGAATAGAGCTGGAAGGGATGTTCGCTTGCGGGCAGGTCACGCTCTTCGCGTGCCCCGGCATAGGGGCGGTTGATCCCGGCGAAAGTGCCGCCGCTTTTCGTGTCGGGCGACCAGATTTCGGGCGGGGTGTAGCTGTCGGACATGTGAGGCGCTCCTCGGCAGCTGGGGTGAGTGTGCGGTTCAGGTGGTGACGGCTGGCTGGACGGACAAGAAAGGATGGCTTGGCGCGGGCGCAGTCTGGCTTTTGCCGCTCGCCTGCTACTATTTGACCGCTACACACTTCCGCAGCAAAGCTGCCTGTCCGTGGCGGGCGCCGTGCTCGTCGACCAGGTTCCAGATCACCGCATCGACCATGCGGAACCGGCTGCCGTCGGCGGCGATGCGGATACCCTCATATCCGGTGACGACATTGGCCTGTTCTAGCCGGTCGAACATCGCCTGTCGCTCGGCGCGCAGGTCCGGCTCGGCGGAGCGGCGGCTCTCCATCCCGATCACGTCGCGCGCAGTCATGCGAAACTGCGCGAGGGCGGCGCGATTGGCGTAGATGAAGTGCGGGCTCGCTTGTGTGTCATGCGCGAGGACCGGCAGGGGCAGTGTCCAGAGGGTCTCCCCCTCGGGGACAAGCGGCTCACCGGTCAGCCGTTCGAAGCTATCGGCGATCAGCCGCAGCCGCGAGCCAACGCTGCGTTCGACAAAATGGCGCGCGTCCTCATCCATGCTGTGCTGGATAGGGCGGCGGCGCGGGCAGGGGAAGAGTTCGCTTCGCTCTGCCGCGCATGCGCCCGACGCGAAATTGTCATCCATTGTAATCGCGGAGTCACAAAACTCCGCTTTGTCGCCTTTATGAAATTCGCACACCGATTCCTTGCGCTTGCTGCGCTGCTCGGCACCGCCATCGCCGTCCCCACTGTCGCTCAAGCGGGCGATGTCGCGGGAGTGGTGCATGATGGCGAGGGCGCTAGGGTTGCGGGCCTGCGCCTGACCATCGATGCGCTGGCGCTCGAAACGATCAGCGATGAAAACGGCAGCTATCTCTTCGAGAACTTGCCCGCAGGCGAGCACGAGATCGCGCTGCATCTGGCTTCGGGCCGTACGCAATATGTCAGCGTCGAGGTGGCGGAAACGGGCGTGGCGACGCGCAATATCTTCCAGTTCACGCCGCTCGCGCTGTCGGGCATGCAGCAGGCGATCCCGGCCAAGGCGCCCGCGATGGAAGGCGAAGCTTTCGAGGCGGTTATGGAACTGGCCGAGAGCATGACCCGCGCTGCGCCGCAGCAATGGCGCTGGCGCGACCTCGATAGCTGAGGACTCTTCCTGCACCGCGTGACAGCGGCTCAAGACATCGCTAAGCCCTCATCCGGTTTCATTTGTATCCGGATTTGCCCATGCGTGTTCTCGTTGCCGCCCTGCTTCCCCTGACCGCGATAGTCGCAGCCTGCTCGCCGGCACCCGAAAGCGAGGCAACGAGCGACGATTATGACATGATCGCCAGCCGCGACACGATTGCCGACGTCACGATGTCGCCGGATACATCCTACCTCAGCGGCGAAGAGCGGCAGGTGGTCAACAAGCTCATCGAGGCGAGCCATCTGATGAGCGAAATCTACCTGCGCCAGCGCGGCGCCGATCTGCCTGCCATGCGCGAGCAGATCGCAGTGACGGGCGATGCCGACCTGCTCGACATGTTCGACCGCAATTTCGGGCCGTGGGATACGGTTGCCGATCTTCATCCCTTCTACGGCGATACGCCCATGCCGGAGGGCGCGGGCTTCTACCCGGCGGACCTGACGCGTGCGGAACTCGAAACCTATCTGGCGTCGCATCCCGATCAGCGCGAGGCGATCCTGAGCCCCTATACGGTGGTCAAGAGAGACGGCGAGACGCTGGTCTCGGTGCCTTATTCGGTCGAATACAAGGAATGGCTCGAACCGGCTGCGAAATTGCTGCGCGAAGCCGCTGAAATCACGAGCAATCCAAGCCTGAAGAAGTTTCTCTCGCTGCGTGCCGAAAGCTTCCTCTCGGACGATTATTACGAGAGCGAGATGGCGTGGATGGACCTCAAGGACACGCCTATCGAGGTCGCGATCGGCCCCTACGAGGTCTACACCGACCGGCTGATGGGCACGAAGACTGCGTTCGAAAGCTTTGTCACCCTGCGCAACCCGGAAGAGTCCGCCGCGCTCAGGCGCTATGTCGCTTACCTGCGCGACATGGAGGGTAACCTCCCCATTTCGGACGAGCACAAGAACTTCGCGCGCGGTTTCGAAAGCCCGATCTCGGTCGCCGACCAGGTGCAGGGCGGCGGCGATAACGTTCCGGGCGTCCAGACCATCGCGTTCAACCTGCCCAATGACGAGCGGGTGCGCGAGGCCAAGGGTGCGAAGAAGGTCATCCTGTCGAACGTGCTGGGCGCGAAATACGACATGATCCTACAGCCGATGGCCAGCGTCGTGCTGGCCGAGGACCAGGCCGGACTGGTGGCCAAGAAATACATGGAACTGAGCACGCTGTTCCATGAACTCAGCCATTCACTGGGGCCGGGGACCATTACCGTCTATGGCCGCAAGACCACCGTGAACGCCGAACTGCGCGACCTCTATTCGGCGCTGGAAGAGAGCAAGGCCGATATCATGGGCGTGTGGAACATCCTGTTTATGATGGAGAAGGGCGAACTGCCCGCCGCCGAGAAGAGCCAGCTATGGGCAACCTATTTCACCGGCATCTTCCGCTCGGTCCGATTCGGCGCGGAGGAGGCGCATGGCCTCGGCGCGGCGGCGCAATATGGCTATCTGCTGGAGAAAGGCGCTTTCGCGTTCGACGAGACCACCGGCAAATATGTCCTCGACAAGGCGCGGATGGAAAGCGCGCTGAAGGAGATGCTGGCCGAGGAACTGATGCTGCAGGCAACCGGCGATTACGCGGGCACCAAGGCCTTCCTCGACCGCTATGGCGTGCTTGATAGTCACGCGAAGGATACCATTGCCGCAATGAGCAACATCCCGGTCGATATCCGCCCGCTCTATCCCAGCAGCATCTGACAGGCACCTGTCGCATGCCTATTGGTTTCATTGCAATTGTGTGACACGAAAGCTGTTCTGGAGAGTATTACAGCTTGGCAGCCCCTGTTCGCATACAGACTAGTCTTACTGCAGCTGCGGAACAGCGGCTGATCGCCTGGCTATGTCCGCGTCTGCCTGCATCTTTGACACCTGACCGGTTGACGGCGTTGGGTTTTGCCGGAGCGATGCTGGTCTGTGCCGGTTTCGTACTCAGTAATTGGGGGCGGGACTGGCTGTTCCTGGTGCTTATTGGCTTCGCGCTCAACTGGTTCGGAGATTCACTGGATGGCGCCATCGCCCGCTATCGCCGGATCGAAAGGCCTGATTACGGCTATTTCATCGACCACAGTCTCGATGCCCTGTCCAATACGGTGCTGGTGCTGGGTCTGGGGTTCAGCCCCTATCTGCGGGTCGATGTCGCGCTGTTCGGGCTGATGGGATATTTGCTGCTGTCGGTGCACACTTTCATCGTGGCGCGCATATTCGGTGTTTTTCAGCTCACCTATCTCGGTGGCGGCCCTACCGAGGTCCGGCTCGCGCTGATGGCGATGACGGTCATGATGTATTTTGACGACCCCAGGCTCACCTTCGGTCAGGCAATGCACACGATCCCTTTTTCCGGCTTCGACATCTTCATATTTTGCCTGGGCACACTGATGATGGGCATTTTCATCGTCCAGACGGCACGTACTGGTGCGGCGCTGTTCCGCAAGGGACGCTAAGCCGAGTCCGTATTCTCTCCGGCTCACGCTATCTCGTTCGGCGTGATCCCGTCCGCAACGGCGGCGTCCGGGTTCAGCCCAGTTTCATTACCCAGCCGTGCCGGTCCTCGGCTGCGCCGCGCTGGATCGCCACGAGCTTTTCGCGCAACTTTGTCGTCAATTGCCCCGGACCGCCGCTGCCGATGGTGAAGTCGTGCTCGCGGCCCGCCACACGGCCGACCGGGGTGACCACGGCGGCGGTGCCGCAGGCGAAGGTCTCGACCAGCCTGCCACTGGCGGCGTCAGCCTGCCACTGGTCGATGCTGTATTTTTCCTCACGCACGGTCAGCCCTTCCTCGCGGGCGAGCGCGATCAGGCTGTCGCGGGTAATGCCCGGCAGGATCGTGCCTGACAGCGGCGGGGTGACCATGGTGCCGTCTTCGAAGACGAAGAACAGGTTCATGCCGCCCAGTTCCTCGATCCATTTGTGTTCGGCAGCGTCGAGGAACACGACCTGATCGTGGCCACGTTCGAACGCTTCCTTGGTGGGGACGAGGCTGGCGGCGTAATTGCCGCCGCACTTGGCCGCGCCCGTGCCGCCGGGGGCCGCGCGGGTATAGTCCGACACCCAGACGCTGACCGCGGGCGCGCCGGATTTGAAGTAATTGCCGGCCGGCGAGAGGATCACGAGGAACTTGTACTTCTTCGCCGGACGCACCCCCAGGAAATGCTCGTTGGCGAACATGAAGGGCCGGATGTAGAGCGAACCGCCCTCGACGGTCGGAAACCAGTCGGCATCGGCTGCGACCGCGAGGCGCACCGCCTCGATGAAGGTCTCTTCGGGCAGTTCGGGCATGGCGAGGCGCCGGGCCGAGGCGTTGAAGCGCGCCGCATTTGCCTCCGGGCGAAACAGCGCCATCGTGCCATCGGCGAGGCGGTAGGCCTTCAGCCCTTCGAAAATCTCCTGCGCATAGTGCAGCACGCTCGCCGCCGGATCGAGCGCGATGGGCACGCGCGGGCCGATCGTGGCGTTGTGCCACGCACCAATGCCATCAGGGCCTTCATCCCAATCGATCGACACCATGTGGTCGGTGAACACCGTACCGAAGCCGGGCGCGGCGATCGCCGCCTCGCGTACCTCGTCGCTGGTCGGCGAGGGGTGGGGCAAATGCGTGAAGGTCAGGGCGGGCACAGTCGCCATAATTGCGGGATACTCCTTGGACCGGGCCGATTAGTCGCGGTGCGCGGGAGAGGCAAGGGGTTGCGGGATCGGTTGGGGCGCTCCGATGTTAGGATGCGATCCCGTAACGCTGGGAGATGTCGATCGTGCTTGCCTTGCCGATGTAATGCGCATCCTCGCCCAGCCACTGGTCGGCGGCCTCGCGTCCTGCGGCATGCAACTGCGTGAGCATCTGCCAGGCGGGCACCATTTTCGAGCGTGGATGCATCGCCGCCAGCGTCGGCTCGTCATGGATCTCGTGCATCCTGAGGCGTTTGAGTCGCCCCAGCACGCCGCGCGCCAGCAATAGCGGGGCGGCTGCCTTCTGGATCATGTCGAGCCCGCGCAAATCCTGTGCCAGCCCCTGACTGAAGCCGAGCTCGGAAATCCGGTAGGAAATATCGCGCGAGGAGGACGGAGTCTGCTCGCGCGTGGTCGGGTTGATCGTGATCAGCAGCAAATCATCGTTCGGGCTTTCCAGGACCAGCGGCAGCAGCGGCGGATTCGCGCTATAGCCGCCATCCCAGTACTCGGCCCCGTCGATCGTCACCGGCGGGAAGACCAGTGGCAGGCAGGCCGAGGCGAGCAATGCGTCGACGCTGAGATCGTCATTACGGAAGATGCGCGCGCCCCCGGTCCGCACATTGGTCGCGGCGATGAACAGGCGCGGCGCCTTGCGTGTGCGCAGCGCGGCGAAGTCAACATGCTCCTCCAGCAATTTGCGCAATACGTCCTGTATCGGTTTCCCGAGACGTGGCGAATTGGGCAGGGGAACGTCGCCAAACAGCAGCGACCACCAGGTCACGGCCAGTTCGGCGGTTTCCGGAAACGCTTCGAGCAGCGGCAGCAGCGGCCCGGAATCACGCCCCGCATCGTTCAGCGCCTTCCAGAAGGCGGCGAGAGCGGCCTGCGCGCCTGCCGGTCCGCCCGTCGCCATGCCGGTGGCGAAGACGGTCGCGTTGATTGCCCCGGCACTGGCCCCGCTGACGGCCGAAATGCGGATGTCGGGCGCTTCGAGCAGCCGGTCGAGCACGCCCCAGGTGAAGGCGCCATGCGCGCCACCGCCTTGCAGGGCGACGTCGAGTCGTTGCGGGGGAAGCAAGTTTTTCATGAGGGCACAGACCTTCTATGCTGCATTGCAACATACACCGGTTGCCGCTGCACGACAAATGAACAGTGATTCGGTTCCGGGGATTAGTAAGCGACTGACCCGTTCTTAGCCTGATCCGTGGAGCGGGGCGGCTCGCGATCCTTAACAAAATGTTGAATCGCTTGAGAAATCCGGGATCGAATAATGTGAAAATACGTATATGAGTCATGACCAGCCGCGTACTCATTGTCGAGGACGACGCCCTCAATGGCCTCCTGTTCGAGGAATCGCTGCGCATTGACGGGTTCGAGACCGAGCTGGTCGCCGACGGGGCGCAGGTGCTGGCCGCAGTGGGGCGCTTTTGCCCCGATCTGATCATGATGGATATCGGCCTGCCGCATGTATCCGGCCTTGAACTGATCGAGCAGCTGAAAGCACAGGCGACCACCGCCGCGATCCCGATTCTCGCGATTTCGGGTTATGCCACCGATGACGTGCGGGAAGAGGTGACGGGCGCTGGCGCCGATGGCTATCTGGTCAAGCCCGTGGCGACCGAGGTGATGATGCGCGAGGCGCGGCGGATTCTCGGGCCTGATGCGCCGGAATCGGGTGGCGCGCTGCATTAGCTTCGACTTTCCGCTTACGACCCAATTGCGGATGTTGGCTACGAGGTGCCGTTGCCCTTGTCGTAAAGGTAGAGCGTGACAGCGCACGGAACGCTTGTTGCCCACACAGCAGCCTCATGCAGCGAGATGTTTTCGCGCTGATCGTAAATGATGTCGTCATCCACTGCGGGCTGCTGGTCGGCATCTGCGCAGGAATTATCGTGACTGGTAACTTCGATAATCGCGTACACCTCGCGCCACCGTTAGGGGCGTTTGCGGCGGTCAATAATGTTATAGATCATCGCAGAACGTTATCACTATAAATAACCCTCCCCCAAAGTCCGCTTCCCACCCCAAAAACCGGCCACCTTTGCAAAACCCCAAAATGAGAAGGGCCGCTTGGCCTCAAGCCAAACGACCCTTCGCATGGTCAGCGGTCTGGTAGACCGCTCACGAAGCCTTACTCGGCGAAAGTCAGAATTACCGAATATGCTCCGCGCGGGTCGTCACCGACCTCCCTGCTGAACCATGAGACATCGGATCACCTCCTTTCGCGCTTGGAAAGCCACGCCCGGCCGTTTCATTGGGTGGGCGAAGACCGCGAGTGCCGCCGGTCTTGAGTGCCTTTGTGAATCGTCCCGATGGCGAAGACAAGTCTTGTATTTTTGTTTTTCACAGTCAGAATTAAGGCTTCGCGCAAGGTTCCGGCAAGCAACCCGCTTGCATCCGCCGAACTTCTCCCTAACCCCGCCGCAATGAGCGCCAAACGCCGCATCGATCAGCTGCTCGTCGAGCAAGGCCATGCCGAAAGCCGCGCCCGCGCCTCCGCGCTGGTCATGGCAGGCGTGGTGTTTCTGGGCGAGCGGCGGGTGGACAAGCCCGGCCAGCAGGTCGCCGAAGATGCCGAGATCGTGGTCAGGGGCCGCGATCATCCCTGGGTCGGGCGCGGCGGGGTGAAGCTGGATCATGCGATCAGGCACTTCGGCCTCGATCCGACGGGCGCCGTCGCGATGGATATCGGTTCCTCAACCGGCGGGTTCACGCAGGTCATGCTGGCGCATGGCGCAGCGCATGTCTTCGCGGTCGATGTCGGGACCAACCAGCTCGACTGGAAGTTGCGGCAAGATGACCGGATTACCGTCCTCGAACAGACCAATGCCCGCCACCTCACGCCCTTGCAGATAGACCGGTCATGCGACTGGGTGGTCTGTGACGCATCCTTCATTTCGCTTCGCAAGGTGCTGGAAATGCCGCTTATTCTGGCGGAAGAGCAATGCACTTTGGTGGCGCTGATCAAGCCGCAGTTCGAAGTGGCCAAGGGCGAAGTCGGCAAGGGCGGCATCGTACGCGACGAGGCGCTCCATGCCCGGGTCTGCGACGAGGTGCGCGACTGGCTCGAAGGGGAGAGGTGGACCATCCTCGGCCTGACCGAAAGCCCGATCAAGGGCAGCGAGGGCAATCTGGAATTCCTGATTGCGGCACGGCGCGGCGGTGCCTCGGCATGACGCGCCATTTTGACACGATGGTCCGCAATGGATGCGAAGGACGGTCAACGCCGGTTGCGCGGCGCTTTGGCCCTCGCCAGTATCGCTTGCGCGATTCGTGTGACAGGGTGGATCGCTCTTGGAACGACCGAGTAGACAAGAATTAGCCGGGTTTGCAGCTTAGTCAGGAGTCAGGATGAATCGACTTGCCAGTCCCGCGCAATTGCGCGCCAGCCTCTTGCGCTGGTCCCTGTTCCTCGTCCCGGCCGTCCTGTTGCTCGGTTACCTGTCCAGCCAGATGTCGGGGAGCGGCGCGGGTAATCCGTGGTTCGAAGAGCTGACCAAGCCTGCGACCTTCCCGCCGCCCGTCACTTTCGGGATCGTGTGGACCGCGCTCTATGCCATCATGGGCTTTGCTTTCGCCATGGTCTGCGCGGCATGGGGCGCAAGGGCACGCACGGCCGCGATCATCGCCTTTATCGTGCAGCTGGCGCTGAACCTCGCCTGGTCGCCGGTGTGCTTCGGCCAGCACATGATCTTCGAGGCGCTGATCCTGCTGCTGGTGATCGATATCGCCGTGATCGTCACGCTCTTCCTGTTCTGGAAGGTGCGCCCTCTGGCAGGCGTGCTGCTGCTTCCCTATCTTGGCTGGGTGCTGTTCGCGAGCCTGCTCAACTACCAGTTCTGGGAACTCAATCCCGATGGCGGTAAAGAATCGAGCGAGGAATCGCAGCGCATCGAATTGTAATCATCGCCGGCGGTGGCCGGACGCATAAAGGACTGCCCATGCAGAGCGAGAACCCGATCTTCGCCGACTTCGCCAAAATGGCCAATGCCGCCGCCGGTACGCTGGCGGGCATGACCCGCGAGGCGCGCGACAATGCCCGCGAGAAAATGAAGGAAGCCATGGGCGGCCTCGATTTCGTCAGCCGCGAGGAATTCGACGCGGTGAAGGACATGGCCGCGCTTGCCCGCGAAAAGTGCGATGTGCTGGAGGCACGGCTGGCCGCGCTTGAGGCGAAGCTCGACAAGTAAGGCCCGCACGGGGCAAAGGCCTGCCCCATGCAGATCCGTGCCCCCGCCATCCTCGTCGCCGCGCGCCAGCATGGCGAAACCGCCGTGGTCGCGCGGCTATTGACTGCCGAGCATGGCCTTGTCGCAGGCTATGTCGCGGGTGGGCGCGGGCGGCACCTGCGCCCGGTCGTGATCCCCGGCAACCGGGTCGAGATGCAGCTTTCCGCGCGTTCGGAAACGCAACTGCCCTTCATGAAGCTCGAACTCACCGCCAGTTGCGGGCCGTGGCTGGGCGAACCGCTGCAGGCTGCCGCGATCGGCTGGGCCAGTGCGCTGACCGCCAGCGTCCTGCCCGAACGCCAGCCCTATCCGCATCTGTACGAGGCGCTGGGCGGGCTGCTGGAGGCAATCTGCGCGGCCCCTTCTGCGCGTGGCTGGGCGGGGGCGCTGGTCGGCTATGAAATGCTGCTGCTGCGCGAAATGGGCTATGGCGGAGAGGGCGCGGGCTGGGCGGTGCGCCCGACCGGCGAACTGGTGCAGGTGCTGGCCGCTATGGATGCTCTGGCGGACCCGCTCGACAACTACCTGCTTGCCGAGCGCCGAACCGATGTTATGGCCGCGCGCCATCGCCTGAGACAATTGCTGGGACGGATTGAAACGTGAAAATATTGCTGCTCGCCGGGGACGGCATCGGGGCCGAAATCATGGTCGAGGCGCGCCGCGTGCTCGACGCGCTCGCTTTGCCCGGCCTGACCCTGACCGAAGGCGACGTCGGCGGCAGCGCCTACAAGAAGCACGGTCACCCGCTCCCGCCCGAAACGCTGGCCAAGGCGCGCGTGGCGGACGCGGTGCTGTTCGGCGCGGTCGGCGATCCCGATTGCGACAATCTGGAGCGCCACCTGCGCCCCGAACAGGCGATCCTTGGCCTCAGGAGCGAACTCGGCCTGTTCGCCAATCTGCGCCCCGCAACCATGTTCCCGGGGCTGGAGGGCATGTCCGGCCTGCGTCCCGAAATCGCCCGCCAGATCGACGTGCTGATCGTGCGCGAGTTGAACGGCGACGTTTATTTCGGCGAGAAGGGCATGCGCACGCTCGAGGACGGGCGGCGGCAGGGCTATGACATCATGTCCTATGCCGAGGACGAGGTGCGCCGCATCGCGCATGTCGCCTTCCGTGCAGCGCATGGTCGCACGGGCAGATTGTGCAGCGTCGACAAGGCAAATGTCCTCGAAACCAGCCAGTTATGGCGCGATGTTGTGATCGAAACTCACGCCGAATATCCGGACGTCGAGCTGACCCACATGTATGTCGACAATGCCGCGATGCAGCTGGTGAAAGCGCCCGGCCAGTTCGACGTGGTGGTGACGGGCAATTTGTTCGGCGACATCCTCTCCGATCAGGCGAGCATGTGTGTCGGCTCGATCGGCCTGCTCGCCAGCGCCTCGCTCGGCGAGCGGCAGACCGATTACGGGACGTTCGGCCTGTACGAGCCGATCCACGGCTCCGCGCCCGATATTGCGGGAACCGGCAAGGCCAATCCGATGGCGATGATCCTCAGCCTTGCGATGCTGCTGCGGCATTCGCTGGGGCTGGAGGCCGAGGCTGCGCGGATCGAGGCGGCGGTGGCCAAGGCGCTGGAAGACGGCGTGCGCGGCGGCGATCTGGGCGGAACTGCCGGGACCACCGAAGTCGCCGATGCGGTCCTCGCGCGGCTCTAATTCTGTTTCAGCCGAGCTGAAACAGTCGCGGCACCGGCCCGCTCCCTCTCCCGACCTCCCAAAGTTTACC
>DDNW01000112.1:7454-8183 GCA_002341345.1 Erythrobacter sp. UBA2510 | reverse complement strand
AATGTTTATCCTGACGGGAGGCTGGGAGGGGGAGAGGGCCGGTGCCGAACCCGCGTGAGCGGAACAAACAACGCGCAATTCCGTGGCCGCTAACGCTGTGTTAGCATTAACCATGTAGCGCTGGTGCGCATGGGAATGACGGGCATGAAGCTTGAGCCGGAGATGGAAGGTGCGCTTGCCGCAGCGGAGCATACCGTTGCGCCGCTCGAACTCGCCATTGTCCTGCCCACACTCAACGAGAAGGACAATATCTCGCCGATGGTGGCACGGCTGGAGGCGGCGCTTGGCCCGACCGGCTGGGAAGCGGTCTTCGTCGACGACAATTCGCGCGATGGCACCGCCGAGGAAGCGCGCCGTATCGGTCGCACCGACAGCCGGATCCGCGTGATCCAGCGCATCGGTCGCCGGGGCCTTGCCAGCGCCGCGATCGAGGGCATGTGCGCCACCGCCGCGCCCTTCGTCGCGGTGATGGACGCCGACCACCAGCACGACCCGGCGCTGCTGGTCGAGATGCTCGCGGCGGTCAGATCGGGCGACTACGACCTCGCCTATGCCAGCCGCTTTGCCGAGGGCGGCAATGCCGACGGGCTGACCAGCAAGGGGCGCGAGAACGGCAGCCGCATCGCCAACGCGCTGGCGCGCAGACTGACCGGCACCGAATTGTCCGATGCGATGAGCGGTTATTTCCTGCTCCGCACCGACCAGCTTCGCCAACAGGCCGACGCGCTG
>DDNW01000112.1:602-7342 GCA_002341345.1 Erythrobacter sp. UBA2510 | reverse complement strand
TTCGCCAACAGGCCGACGCGCTGTCGGGCATCGGTTTCAAGATCATGCTCGACATTCTCGCCACCGCCAAGCCGTCCCTTCGCGTAAAGGAATTCCCGTTGAAATTCGAAAAACGCCTCTCGGGCGAGAGCAAGCTGGACCACGGCGTCGTGCTCGACTTCCTTGCCGGCCTTTACGAGCGCTATTTCGGGCGCATCATCCCCACGCGCTTCGCGCTGTTCGCGACCGTGGGCGGGATCGGCGTGATCGTGCACATGATGGTGCTGGCGAGCCTCTATCGCACCGGGCTGACCGGCTTCCCCTTCGCGCAGGCGACGGCGACGATGGTGGCGATGAGCTTCAACTTCTGGCTGAACAATCTGCTCACCTATCGCGATCAGAAACTGTCGGGAGCGGAGGGGCTGTTCTGGGGCTGGCTGAAGTTCTGTGCAACCTGCTCGGTCGGGGCCTTCGCCAATGTCGCGGCGGCGTCGCTGTTGCAGGCGAACGGCTTTGCCTGGTGGGCCTCGGCACTGGTCGGGATCGTGCTTGCCTCGGTGTGGAACTACGCGCTGTCGAGCAAGTTCGTGTGGGGCCGGTTCCGGTAAAGATTGGCAAGGCACTGAACAGGCTCGGCTCAGTTTTTCTCGTCATTCTTGCAGGAGCATGTCTGGTGTTGCTGACGTGGCTGGCGAATCCTGCTGACGAGCCGGGGAAGGAACCGAGTATCCAGTTCAGGCAATATGCCCAGCGGGACAGTACTTGGGTCGCGGAGTGCCTGACTGCGGTTGAGCGCGATGCGGTTTTCTCATACCTGAGTTACTTGCCTAGCAGGCTTGGCTCGTTTGACGCACTTGCAACCTATGTGGGCGAAGACGGGAGACGATTGGTTCTTGAGCCTTCGGGCACCAAAACGCTGGTAACTTTTTTCTCGCCTGAGACCCTGTCCGAGGGGGAACGCGATGCATTGGTGCGATGCGTCCGTTAGGTACCTCCTAATACGCCGCGTGCCCCGGGATCGGCACCGGTCCACCATTCGCCTCGCGAACCTGCGCCCAGATACGCTGGCCGACCTTGTCCGCCTCCGCGATCAGCGCCGCCTCGTCCATCGTCGTGACCTTGCCTTCGCGCATCACGAACTTGCCGTCGATCATCGAACTTTCGATGTCGGAGGGCTGGCCGTTATGGATCCAGGCCGAGATCACGCGGCCCGCCGGGACCAGATGCGCCTTTTGCGTGTCGAGCACGAGGATATCGGCCTTCTTGCCCACGTCGAGCGCGCCGATGCTGTCCTCCTGCCGGAACGCCTTCGCGCCGCCCAGCGTCGTATCGTCGAGAATATCCTCGGGCTGCGGAAAGAGGCCGGGGCGTTCGTCCATAACGCCGCGGCGAATCCGCTCGGTCAGCAGCGCGGTGCGCAGCACGCCGAACATGTCGTTGGTGTTGTTGTCGGTCCCGCAGGCGATCACGGCCCCGGCTTCGCGCAATTCGGTGATCGGCGGAGCGACCCCGCGATTGGCGGCCATGCCCGCCTGGTGCGAGACGATGGTGTGACTGTCGCCCAACAGCCTGATATCGGCCTCGCTGACATAGCGGCAATGCGCGGCGAACAGGTGCGGACCGAGGAAGCCATGCTGCGCCAGAAAGGCGGGCGGGCTCATCCCGTGATAGCGCTGCATGAAGTCCAGCTCGGGCTGGCTCTGCGACAAATGGATCGTGTAGCCTAGCCCGTGCCTGTCGGCGAAGTCGCGAATATCGTGCAGCAATGCGGGCGAGGACATTTCTGCCAGACCCGCTGCGGGGAACACGCTTATGCGCCCGTCCTCGGCCCCGTGCCAGCGGCTGTAGAGATCGGCGATGCGTTGCATCCCTTCCTCGCGCAGCTGGTCGGAGAAGAGCGGTGGTTCGGACGCGGCGAGGCCTTCGGGCGACATGGGGCCCGGGACATTGGGCGCATCGCGTACGGACTCCGCGAACATGCAGCGCAGGCCCGAATCCGCCAGCGTAGCGGCATAGGGGGCGATGCCGCTGGTGTTCTCGCAAATGCTGGTCGTGCCGGTCTTGATCGCCTCCAGCGCGGCGATGGCGACCATCAGCGCCTTTTCCTCCGCCGATAGCAGCTGGCGCGGCCAGACCTTCAGGTTGGAGGAATTGGGAAAGCCGTAATCCTCGTTGAAGTCGCGTGCGACCGTGGCCGCCATATGCGCGTGGCAGTTGATCAGGCCCGGCAGCAGCGCCTTGCCGCGCCCGTCGTAGATTTCGGCATCGGGGTAGGCGGCGAGCACCGCCTCGCTGGTGTCGATCGCGGCGATCCGCTGCCCGACCACGGCCAGCGCGACGCCGTGGCGCATGATCCCGCCGGTATAGACGCTGGTGTTGGTAAAGACGGTCGGGCGCGTGCCGCCTGAATGTGCACGCACCATGGCAGGGCTCAGCGCCAGCGCGGCGGTAGCCCCGGCGGCCCCGAGCAAGGTTCGGCGGCTGAGCGGCAGGCCGCTGGTGGAAACGGGTCGAATATCGTGGCTATCGGACATGGTGAGGCCCCCCGGCTCATGGCTGTCGGTTCGGTGCCAAGGATGCCCGATGCGATCCTTACGAAAAAGCTCTCGCTTGGGTCGAACCCAGCTTTCCGGGAAACGGCTAATCCAGCGCCAAACCTTGCCGAAATGCGGAAGGGATGGCCGTTTCAAAGCGGCGCGACGGGAATTTCCGCTACCCCTAGCGCCATCCCTCCAGCCATGCCCAGCGCAGGAAAGCCTGCTCGTCACCCAAAGGTGCGGCGGTAAGGATCGGGTAGAAATAGGCGAACAGGCCGATGGTCGCAGCCGATATCGCGATCACCAATGCGCGCTCGCCGCGGTGCCACAGCCGCTCGAGCAGCAGCGCCAGCGCAATCAGTGCGAAGCAATGCGCGAGCGAATAGTGATAGTAGAACTGCACCGGCTTGGGCGCGACGACCCAGCTCGCCAGCGTGACGATGTAGAGCAGCACGACGGCGCCCGCCGCATGGTCTCGCCGCAGCCAGTAAGCGCGCGCCGCCCAGACCAGCGCCCCCAGCGCCAGCAGCGAAGTCAGCGGATGGCCCAGCAGCACCACGCCGCGCCGTGCGCCGTCGACCGGCTCGTAGAGGAACCAGATCGCCCGGAGGTTAAGCACCCATTGCCACCATTGCGACTGGTAGGGATGTGTCTCCTTCACCTGCATCTGCAGGTCGAGCATCTGGCGATGCAGCGCGACCATACCCGCCGGATTTCCGGGCACATGGTCGTAGAACAGGAAAGGCCAGAAGGTCAGCGCATAGGTGGCGAGCGGGACGACACCCAGCCACAGCGCCCCCTCCAGCAAGGTCATGCCCGGCACCGGCGCGCCGCGCCGGGCGGTAAGGAAAGCCGTGCCCGCCTCGCGCAGCCGCAGGATCAGGAACACGAGCCCCGGCAGCACGGCGAGCGGCACCGCGTTCCACTTGCTGGCCATGGCGAGGCCCAGCGCCACGCCCGCCATCGCCAGCAGCGGGCGCGCCTTCTCGGGCGCGCGCGCCGCCCGCGCGCACAGCCACAGCGCGACCATCACGAAAGCGATCATGAAGATGTCGAGCATAGCGATCCGCGACAGCACCAGCAACGGGAAGCCTGTTGCCAGCAGCAGGCCGGTCACCACGCTGGCAAAGCGGCTGCGCGTCGCCTGCCACATGCCGCGCATGCTCGCATAAAGCGCCAGCGTGCCGAACAGCAGCGGCATGATCCGCCAGCCGAGCGGATTGTCGCCGAACACCAGCATGCCCAGCGCCAGTAGTTGCTTGGCGAAGGGCGGATGTTCGAGATTGGTTGCAGTGCCCAGCGCCAGCAGCTCGCGCATGGCGGGCAGGTAATGCACCTCGTCGAAATTGGGCGTCGAGGGGATTGTCAGTCGAACCGTGCACAGGGCGGCGAAAACGGCGGCCAGCAGCACATGGACAAGCAGGGGGTCACGCGGATGGGCCGGAGGCATGCTCATGACGCAGCGATAACATCATCGCAATCTGTGACAATGCGGCAGCGTGCCGTCTTGCTCCGGCTGCATCGCGCGCCTAAAGCCGCCGCGCTATGAAAAAGACCACCGGCACCGACCGCTCCGTAACGCAGAACTGGCGTCCCGCGACCCGCGCGGTGCGCGCCGGCACCTGGCGTTCGGAGCATGGCGAGACGAGCGAGGCTTTGTTTCTTACCTCCGGCTACACCTATGACGACGCGGCGACCGTGGCGGCGCGATTTGCCGGCGATGCCGAGGGCATGACCTATTCGCGCCTCCAGAACCCGACCGTGGCGATGTGCGAGGAGCGGATCGCCGTGCTCGAAGGGGCCGAGGCCTGCCGCATGCAGGCGACCGGCATGGCCGCGATGACCACCGCCCTGCTGTGCCAGTTGTCGGCGGGCGACCATATCGTCGGCGCGCGTGCTGCCTTCGGCTCGTGCCGCTGGCTGCTTGACAACCTCCTGCCGCGTTTCGGAATCGAGACCAGCGTGGTCGACGGGCGGGACCTCGCCGCGTGGGAGGCCGCGATCCGGCCCAACACCAAGGTCTTCTTCTTCGAGACTCCGGCCAACCCGACGATGGATATCGTCGATCTGGAGGCGATCTGCGCGCTCGCCAAGGCGCATGGCATCACCACCGTGGTCGACAATGCCTTCGCCACCGCCGCGCTGCAGCGTCCGCTCGAATGGGGCGCGGATGTCGTTGCCTATTCGGCGACCAAGCTGATGGAGGGGCAGGGCCGGGTGCTGGCGGGTGCCGTGTGCGGTTCGCAGCAATGGATCGACGAAGTGCTGCTGCCGTTCCAGCGCAACACCGGCCCCAATTGCTCGCCCTTCAATGCCTGGGTTGTGCTGAAGGGCCTTGAGACGCTCGACCTGCGCGCCAGGCGCCAGAGCGCCAATGCGCTCGCGCTTGCCAAGTCGATCGAGAGCCGGGTGCCGGTGATGCTGCATCCGGGCCTGCCGAGCCATCCCCAGCACGATATCGCGAAAAAGCAGATGGACGACTTCGGGCCGATCTTCTCTTTCGTGCTCGACAGCCGGGCGCAGGCACATGCCGTGCTCGACGCGCTGCAACTGGTCGATATCTCCAACAATATCGGCGATTCGAAGTCGCTAATGTGTCACCCGGCCAGCACGACCCACGCCAATATGGGCGAGGAAGCGCGCGCGGAAATGGGCATTTCCGAAGGGATGCTGCGGATCAATGTCGGGCTCGAAGACCGGGCGGATGTGATCGAGGACCTCGATCAGGCGTTGAAAAAGGCTGGTTTGTAGCGCCAGCCTCTTGTGGCCGGAGTGATATCGTATAGGCTTGGTCTCACGATGACTCAGGCCGCGATGAATTCGCTGTTCCAACATGTCGCCATCACCAAGGGGGTGACGGTGCGGGTCTCGGTCAACTTCATGCCCGAGCAGTCACGCATGGAATCGGGCCGGTGGTTCTGGGTCTATCATATCCGGATAGAGAACGACCGCGACGACACCATCCAGCTGCAGACGCGCCACTGGCGGATCACCGACGGGCGCGGCATGGTCAATGTGGTCGACGGGCAGGGCGTGGTCGGCGAAACGCCGGTGCTCGTGCCTGGCCAGTCGCATGACTATGTCTCAGGCTGCGAGCTGACGACACGTCACGGCTCGATGGAAGGGTTCTATACCTTCACCTGCGCGGACGGATCGTTGCTCGAAGTCGCGATTCCCTATTTCCCGCTCTCGGCACCTGCCGTCGCGGAGTAGGGCTTTCCCGCTTACGCGGGCCGGAGCCACCTATCTCAAACCAAACGTTCCCGCGCCCCTGCGGTCGCGCAGGCGCGGCAGCGTGGCGGAGATACGCTCGCCCACACTGCGCCGGTCTTGCCGTTCGCGCGCCTTTGCGCGCGCGGCCGGGTAGATCTCGTCGAACAGCGTCTCGAAGGTCTGCGCCCAGTCGTAGCGCGCCTCGACCAGCTTGCGCGCTGCCTGTCCCATGCCTGCCCGGTCGCCGTTCCAGACCTTGAGGATGTTGGCCGCCATGGCGTCCGCATCGTCGCGCGGGCCGAGCAGGCCGACCTCGGGCGGGACGCGTTCGGGCATTGCGCCCATCGCCACGCCGACCACCGGCAGGCCGCTCGCCTGCGCCTCGATCACTGAAATGCCGAAGGTCTCGTCCGCCATGCCCGAGACATAGATATCGCAGGAGGCGAAGGCGCGGGCGAGCCTGTCGCGATCGTCCATGAAACCGGGAAAAGCGACGTCGAGCCCTCTTGCCAGTTCCTGCAATTCGCCAAGCTGGCGTCCTTCGCCGATAATCACGAGGCTGGCGTCGAGTTCGCGCGGCAGGCGCTGGGCCGCCTCGATCACCGTGGTGACGCGCTTTTCCGCGTCGAGCCGTCCGGCATAGATCAGCAGGGGCCCTTTGCCGGTCAGGCCCAGTTCGGCGCGGAAGGCAGGGTCGGCCTTGTCGGGGCCGAAGCGCGCCTTGTTGACGCCGAGGTCGAGCATGGCGACGTTTTCCAGACCGCGGTCGATCAGCACCTGCCGGGTCGACTGGCTCAGCGCATAGATGCCGTCGAACTCGCGATAGGTGCGTCCGGCATAGAACAGCGCCGCACCCTTCAGCAGGCGTCCGGGGCGGGGCCCGAGCATGGCACTGGCCACGCGCTCGATCTGCGCGGTGGGAAAATCGGTGTGGTAGCCCGCGACCAGCGTGGTTTCGGGGACGTGCCGGCGATAGCGGATCGCGGTCCATGGCAGCACCCAGGGGCACTG
>DDNW01000112.1:0-387 GCA_002341345.1 Erythrobacter sp. UBA2510 | reverse complement strand
CACGATCTGGATCAGCTCTGACTGCGAATTTTCATCCATCCAGCTGCGTTTTTCGCGCAGATAGGTGGTGATGCCGCCGCCGCCGCTGGGCGCGTAGCTCTGCGTCAGATCGCAGATGGTCAGGGGGCGCTGCGGTTCGATCATGCCTGGCCGATTATCCTCTTCAGCCGCGGGGCGACTTTGTACTTTGAGCGGGGCCCATAGCCGAGCGTGTGGCGAACGCCAAGCTATCCGCCGATGGGACGCCGCACTCTTGCGACCTTGCCGCGCGCGCGATCGCACAATACAGGCCGCTCAGGATGAAACGCACGCATTTGCCCCTCAATGCCCTGCGCGTCTTTGACGCGGCGGCGCGGCACCTCAGCTTCACCCGCGCCGCGGACGAGC
>DDNW01000121.1:24797-25382 GCA_002341345.1 Erythrobacter sp. UBA2510 | reverse complement strand
TGCATTCAACCGCTCTGCCACCTGTCCGCGACCGCGCCAGCGCTTAGCCTCAACTCGCCAAGCTGTCGACACTCGAAAGCCCCGGTTCAGCCCGCTTTCATCGCCAGACCGCTAAGTTTTCATGACAATTCCGGACAAGTTGTTGCACCGGGATTCCCTTGTTCGGCGCACAATGGCAGGAGAGACCGCATGAAATCATTGACCCGACGCATCCTGCCGCTCGCCGCTGCCCTCGCGCTGTTGCCCACCGCCGCCTGCGCACAGGAGGAAAGCTTCGCGCAATACCTGGATGAGGTGGCGGCCAAGGCGCGGGCCGAAGGCGTCTCTGACAGCGCGATCCGCACCATTACCGCAGGCCTGACGCCCAGCGACCGGGTCATGGCGCTCGACCGCGACAATGTCGCACAGGGGAGCAATATCAATCCGGCGACCGGATTCGCCTATCTCTCCAGTTATATCGCGCGGCATAATACGCAGGCACGCATCACCGCCGGTCGGCGCAAGATGGCGCAGGTCCGCTATCTCGCGGCCGAGGTTGAAGAGGCGTATGGTGTGCCCGAGCAGATCCTTGTCGCAATCTGGGGG
>DDNW01000121.1:23468-24694 GCA_002341345.1 Erythrobacter sp. UBA2510 | reverse complement strand
CCTGGGAGGGGCGCCGCCGCGACCTGTTCGAGGGCGAGTTGATCGCCACGATGAAGATGGTCGATCAGGGCGTCCCGCGCAGCGCGCTCAAGGGCAGTTGGGCCGGGGCCTTCGGCAATCCGCAATTCCTGCCCAGCGTCTATCTGCGACTGGCCGTCGATGGTGACGGGGACGGCGACCGGGACATCTGGGAATCGGACGCCGATACTTTGCATTCGATTGCCAACTATTTCCGCTCCTCGGGCTGGCGACCGGGTGAGCCCTGGGGCGTGCGCGCCTTCGTGCCCAACAGCGTCGATGTCCCCGGCATCGAGGCGGGTGCGAATCTCTCCGACTGCCCGCGCGTTCATAACCGGCATGGGCCATGGATGACGGTGCGCGAGTATCGCGAGGCGGGCGTGACACCGGCTGCACCCATCGGCGACGACGTGCTCGTCAGCCTGTTCGAGCCCGATGGCCGCGCGGCGCCCGGATATCTGATCACGCGCAATTACGAGGCGATCCTGAAATATAATTGCTCGAACTATTACGCGATGAGCGTGGGGCTGCTGGCGGACGAGATCGTCCGCTGAGGATAGGCACCGCGCTGGGGATTGGGCAGGGTGCACCTGCCGCGTTATAGCAGTGTGGCGAATCTGCTACCCATGCCCGAGAGGACATATTTTGCGTCCCCTGCCTGTTATCGCCAGTACTGCCATCCTGTCCCTTGGCGCAGGACTGCTGACGGCTGACCTGCGCGCCGATCCCGTCATTCCGGTCGAGGCGCTGGGTAAAGCGCAGACCGCCGCACTGACGGCGGTACCGGTCCCCGCGGAAATACCCATTGCCCTGCTCGTCGATATGTCGAGCGGGCAAGTCCTGTTCGCGCGTGAGCCGGATCGCCGCTTCATTCCGGCCTCGGTCACCAAGGTGATGACCGCCTATACCGCCTTTCAGCTGGTCGAGAGCGGCGATCTGCCGCTTGAACGGCCCTTCCTCGTCAGCCAGCAGCTCGAGGACGAATGGTCGGGCGAAGGCTCTTCGATGTTCCTCAAGGCCGGCGACCGCCCGACGATCGACCAATTGCTGATGGGGGCCACCACCGTTTCGGGGAATGATGCGAGCGTGGCGCTGGCCATGGCCTCGACCGGAACGCTTGACGGGTGGCTCAAGCTCATGAATGCCAATGCCCGCGAGCTCGGCATGAAGAACACGCACTTCGGCTCGCCCAACGGCTTCCCGGACGG
>DDNW01000121.1:16585-23320 GCA_002341345.1 Erythrobacter sp. UBA2510 | reverse complement strand
GCCCAACGGCTTCCCGGACGGCGGCACGACCTACACCTCGGCGGCGGATCTGGTGCAGCTGGCGAGCGCGATAATCCGCGATTACCCCGCCTATTATGGTCGCTATTTCGGCAATCACGGCTTTCGCTGGAACAATATCACGCAGGCCAACCACGACCCGCTTACCGGCAAGGTCGAAGGCGCGGATGGCCTCAAGACCGGTTTCACGAACGAGGCGGGCTATACCTTCGTCGGTTCGGCGGAACGCGAGGGCAGGCGGCTGATCGTCGTCATCGCAGGCTCACCCACGGCGCGTGAGCGGGACAAGGCCGCGCGTGAGCTGATCGAGTGGGGCTTTGCCGAATTCGCACCTGCGCGGCTGCTGGCCGAGGGGCAACCGGTCTCCAATGCCACCGTTCAGCTTGGGGCAGAGGATAGCGTAGCCCTGGTGGCGGATCATGACGTCATGGCGAGCCTGCCCGCATCCTCCTCCATGCCGATTCATGCACATGTTACCTATCGCGGGCCGGTCACAGCTCCAATCGCAGCGGGCCAGGAAATCGCAACCTTGCATGTCACCATCGGAGACCAGCCCGGTTTTGAAGTGCCGCTGGTGGCCGAGCGCGACGTTGCCAAGGCTGGGCTGTTGCGCCGGATCGCGGCGGGCCTCAGCGGTCTGACCTCGTGAGCAGAGGCCTGTTCATCACCCTCGAGGGCGGGGAGGGGGCAGGCAAGTCGACGCAGGCGCGCCTGCTGGCTCAGGCCATTGCCCTGCGAGGTATTCCGGTGACGCTGACCCGCGAGCCGGGCGGGACGGCCGGGGCAGAGGCCATTCGCAAGCTGCTGCTCGACCCGGCCCAGCAATGGACACCGCGCACCGACGCTTTGCTGTTTGCCGCCGCGCGTGGCGAGCATGTCGCTAAACTGATCGAACCCGCGCTTGGCGATGGCGAGTGGGTCGTGTGCGATCGCTATATCGATTCCTCCCGCGCCTATCAGGGCGGCCACGGCACCCTGAGTGACGATGACGTCATGGCGATGCACGTCATCGGCTCGGAGGGACTGATGCCCGATCTGACCTTTCTGCTCGAGGCCGAGAGCGAGGCGGTGCAGGCCCGCCTGCTCGCGCGCGACGGCAATGACAGCGACCGGATCGGTGGGCGCGATGCCAGCTATCACGTGCGCGTCGCCGAGCGCTTTCGCGAAATCGCCGCCAGTGATCCGACGCGCTTCGTACGAGTCGATGCCTCGGGCAGCGTCGAGGAGGTCCATGCCCGGATCATGCAGGCCATGGCGGCGCGTCTCGGGGAGGGGGGATGACCGAGGAGCAGCCGCCCCATGGTTCTGCCTATATTGGCCACGAAGAGGCGTGGGCACAGTGGCACCGAGCGCTGTCGGGCAGCCGCATGCATCACGGCTGGATCCTCGCCGGACGACGCGGGCTGGGCAAGTCGGCCTTCGCCATGGCGGCTGCGCGCGAACTGGTGGCAGAGCCGGGCATACCCCAACCAATGGGCGAGCATCCTGATATCCTCTATATTACGCATCCGCCCAAGAACGACGCGGAGGCGCGGAAGCGGGACGACGGCAAGCCCTATGAGCTGGCGCGCAATATCCGCATCGACCAGATCCGTCAGCTTCAACGGCGCCTGACCACGCGCCCCACGATCGGTTCGCGGCGCGCGGTCATCATCGATCCGGCCGACGATATGGAGGCGCCGACCGCCAATGCTTTGCTCAAGAGCCTGGAGGAGCCGCCCGTGGGCACCTTCTTCCTGCTCGTGGCGCACCGGCTCGGGCGGTTGTTGCCAACCATTCGCTCGCGTTGCCGGGTGCTGTCCTTCCCGCGCGTGGACGAAGCGGACATGCACGCCATCCTCGCGCGTGAGGAGCCCGATGCCGACCCGGCGGTGCAGGAGGCTGCGATTGCCGCGGCCGCCGGTTCTCCGGGCGTCGCGATCGATTTCGTCAAACTCGATCTGGGCAAGGTTCACCGCGTGATGAAGGAGATCGCCGAGCGTGGCGACCCGGACTTCACCGCACGCGGGCGGCTGGTCGAGGCGATGGGGTCGCGCCCGAGCCGCGAGAAGCAGCTCGCCGCCATCGAACTCGCCCGCGCCGTCGTGGCCGCACGGATGCGCGGCGTATCGCCTGCCGGCATTCCCGCTCTCGCCGAAGCGCATGCAGGGCTCGTCCAGCTCGGCGCGCAGGCCCCGACCTACAATTTCGACCCCAGCCTGCTGGCGATGGAAATCGGCACCTTGCTCGCATCCCTTGGCGCATCTAGGGAAGCCGCGCATGGCTGACCCCTATTATATTACCACCGCGATCCACTATCCCAACGGCAGGCCGCATATCGGCCATGCCTATGAGACGATCGCCGCCGACGTGATGGCTCGCTTCCAGCGGCTGCAGGGGCGCGTGGTACGCTTCCAGACCGGCACGGACGAACACGGGCTGAAAATGGCGCAGAAAGCGCGTGACCTGGGCATGACTCCGCGCGAACTGGCCGACGAAATGTCCGGCCATTTCCGTGATTTGTTCGACAAGCTTGATATCTCCTATGACCGGTTCATTCGCACCACCGAGCCTGGGCATCACGCTTCGGTGCAGGAATTGTGGCGGCGGATGGAGGCCAATGGCGACCTCTATCTCGACCGCTACGAGGGCTGGTACTCGGTCCGCGACGAGGCCTATTACGACGAAAGCGAACTGATCGACGGGCAGGGCGGCGAAAAGCTTTCCCCGCAAGGCACACCGGTCGAATGGACGGTAGAGGAGAGCTGGTTCTTCCGCCTGTCCAATTATCAGGACAGGCTGCTGGCCCTCTATGCGGAGCAACCGGACTTCATCCGCCCCGACAGCCGCCGCAACGAGGTCGTGCGCTTCGTGGAAGGCGGCCTGCGCGATCTCTCGGTCAGCCGGACCAGTTTCGACTGGGGCGTGAAAGTACCGGGGGCGGACGACCACGTCATGTATGTCTGGGTCGATGCGCTGACCAATTACCTCACCGGCCTCGGCTTTCCGGACGAGGGCGGCGACATGGCCAGGTTCTGGCCTGCCGACCTGCACCTGATCGGCAAGGACATCGTCCGCTTCCACGCGGTCTACTGGCCCGCCTTCCTGATGAGCGCCGGGATCGCGCTGCCGAAGCAGGTATTCGGCCACGGCTTCTTGCTCAATCGCGGGGTCAAGGAATCGAAATCGCTCGGCAATGTCACCGATCCGGGCGAACTGGCCGACCGCTTCGGCGTCGATGTGCTGCGCTATTATCTGCTGCGTGAATTCTCCTTCGGGCAGGACGGTAGCTGGTCAACCGAAAGCATCGTTATGCGCGCCAATGCCGAGCTGGCAAACAGCTTCGGCAATCTGGCACAGCGCACTTTGTCTATGATTTTCAAGAATCTGGATGGCAAAGTTCCCGACGTTGGTGAAGCGCCGGAAGATTTGCAGTTGCTTGCTCTGGTGCGTGAGGCCGTGCTGGGCGATCTGCGGGCTGAGTTCGATGAACTCGCCTTTGCCGCCGGGCTCGATGCGTGGATGAAAGCCGTCTTCGCCTGCAACCAATATGTCGACGAAATGGCGCCATGGGGCCTCAAGAAAAGCGATCCGCAGCGTATGGCGGCGGTTTTGGGCACACTTTATCGTTGCATCATCGACCTCGCCATCGGCCTGTTACCGGTTGCGCCAGGTGCGGCGAAGAAGCTGCTCGATGCGATGGGCGTGGCCGACGCCGACCGCAACTTCGACTGGATCGCCAATGGCGGCTCGGGAAATCCCGCAGACCACACGCTCGAACAGCCGCAGCCGATCTTCCCGCGCCTTGAACTGCCCGAAGAAGCGGGCGCGGCATGATGCTCGTCGACAGCCATTGCCACCTCAATTACGAGGGGCTGGTCGAGCGGCAGGGCGATGTGCTGGCCAACGCGCGGGCGGCAGGCGTGGGCACCTTTCTCAATATCTCCACCCGCCAGAGCGAGTGGCAGGCCGTTGTCGGCACCGCAGAGCGCGAGAGCGACGTCTATGCCACCGTCGGCATCCACCCGCACGAGGCGGACAAACATGCCGATCTCGGCGCCGATGTCCTGCGCGAGGCGACGAAGCATCCGCGCGTCATCGGGATCGGCGAGACCGGGCTCGACTATTATTACGACCATTCGGATCGCGCCGTGCAACGCGACCTGTTCCGCATGCATATCGGCATTGCACGCGAGACGGGCCTGCCGCTGGTTATCCATACCCGCGATGCCGAGGCCGATACGCTCGAGATCCTTGAAGATGAGACAGGGAAGGGTGTCTTCCCGGCGCTGATCCACTGTTTCACCGCCTCGCGCAGCTTCGGGCAGCGCGTGCTCGATCTCGGCCTGACGATTTCTATATCGGGGATAGTAACTTTCAAGAACGCCAGGGAAATACAGGAATTCGTTTCTGAAATTCCCGAAGACCGCTTGCTGGTCGAAACCGATAGCCCGTTCCTGGCGCCGGTTCCGCATCGCGGCAAGACCTGCGAGCCGGCCTTCGTGCGCGATACGGCCAGCTTCGTCGCGCAGTTGCGTGGGGTAACGCCCGAAAAACTGGCCGACCAGACGAGCACCAACTTCTTCGCACTTTTCAAGAAAGCATCCGCGTGAAACTGCTGATGCTCGGCACCGGGACCTCGACAGGTATCCCGCGTATCGGGAATGAATGGGGCGAGTGCGACCCGCACGATCCACGCAACACGCGAACCCGCGTCTCGATCATGGTTGAAAGCGACGCTGGCGACCGGCTGCTGGTCGATACATCGCCAGACCTGCGCCAACAGATGCTCACGAACCGCATCGACAGGATCGATGCTGTCTTGTGGACGCACGACCATGCCGACCATTGCCACGGTATCGACGACCTCAGGCCTGTGCGCTTCGGTCGCAGCGCGCCGATTCCGGGTTATGGCTCCAGTTTCACGGTCAGCCGCCTGCGCCAGCGGTTCGACTATGTGTTCAGCGGCAAGCACGGCTACCCCTCGATCGTCGATCTGCAAGTGCTTGACCGGGTGAAGATCGTCGCCGGGTTCGGTCTCGAATGGGTCGAAATGCCGCACGGTCCAACGACCAGCACCGGTTTCCGAATGGAGGCTGATGGAAAATCAGTATGTTATGCAACAGACTTCAGTGAAATTACCGATAAAGCGGTCGCGCTGTTCATGGATACCGATATTCTTGTCTGCGATTGCTTGCGGCGGGAACCGCATCCCACGCATGCGCATCTGGGTATGGCGCTGGAACTGGCAGATCGCGTCAACGCAAAGCGTACCGTCCTTACGCATCTCGACAAGAGCATGGATTATGTGACGCTGTGCGATGAAGTGCCGGACAAGGTCATGGTCGGCTATGACGGGATGGAGCTGATCGCATGAGCGGCGGCAGCTGGGTTTCTATCGTTGCATTGCTCGGCTGGCTGATTCTGGCGCTCGGTGCTTATCGTTCACGAAGGATCGACGGCAAGAAGTCGCTGACCATGGCACTGACCTGGGGCGCGATATTTTTGGGTGTGGCCTTTTTCTTCACGCTGGTGGGAAAATAGGGCGTGAATAGGTGTCGTCCGGGCCACCCTGATATTAACATAATATATATTATCAATCTAATATTTTGCCGGGAGCAGGCCCGATGACGCGCCCCATCGAACGCCTCCTCTCGATCATGGCGCGGCTGCGCGATCCGCAAGACGGATGCGAATGGGATCGTGCGCAGGATTTTGCCAGCATTGCGGCGTACACGATTGAGGAAGCCTACGAAGTTGCCGATGCGATCGATCGTGCCGATATGGCTGACTTGCGCGGCGAACTAGGCGATCTGTTGCTCCAGGTCGTGTTCCATGCCCGTATGGCCGAAGAAGCCGGTCATTTCGACTTCGATGAGGTCGCCAAGGCAATCTGCGAGAAGATGGAACGCCGCCACCCGCATATTTTTGGTGACGAGGACCAAGGCGACCAGAAGGCGCGCTGGGAAGAGCTAAAAGCCGCTGAACGCGTCGAAAGCGGCCTGATCAGCGCCATGGACGGTGTGGCCCGGGCGCTGCCGGCACTGCTGCGTGCCGACAAGCTGCAAAAGCGTGCCGCGCGCGACGGTTTCGACTGGCCCGATTCCGCCGGTCCTGCGGCCAAGCTGCTCGAAGAGATCGATGAACTCGCCAGCGCGCCCGATGCCAAGCGGGTCGAGGAAGCCGGTGATGTGCTGTTTGCCGCAGTCAACCTCGTGCGCGCCTATGGTATCGCTCCGGAAGATGCCTTGCGCGCTGCCAATGACAAGTTCGAGCGGCGCTATCGCGCTATGGAAAGCCTCGCTGACGGTAGGTTTGCCGAACTCGATATCGATGCCCAGGAGGCCTTGTGGCAGGCGGTGAAATCGACCGAGGCCTGAACTTCAGACCGATTCTTAAGTCTGCGACTCAAATGACTCGAAGCGCCCCCATTCCTTGGGGGTCAGCAGCACTTCGAGCTGACGCATCGGAGCCGCAACACCGCTTTCAATATCGGTTTCGCTGACCACCTCGCCATGTGCATGCAGCCAGGCGATCTTTGCACCATCGGCTGCGGGCACGATGATGCGGTGCAAAACCGCACCTTTTGTCAGCACACCGCCCACCCGTTCGCGCAAGGCCTCGATTCCTTCGCCATCGACGGCCGAGATCAGCAGTGTGTCTTGATCGGTGGCGGCAATCTCCTCCAGCTCGGCGCGTCGTTCTGGCGAGAGCAGGTCGAGCTTGTTCCAGACCTCG
>DDNW01000121.1:16251-16443 GCA_002341345.1 Erythrobacter sp. UBA2510 | reverse complement strand
CTCCCCAATGCCCAGGTCGGCGAGCACCTCCAGGACCTGCTTCTTCTGCGCCTGCGTATCGGGATTGGCGATATCGCGAACATGCAGGATGACATCGGCGGAGGTCACCTCCTCCAGCGTCGCGCGAAAGGCCGCGACCAGCTGCGTCGGCAGATCAGAAATGAAGCCGACCGTATCGGACAGGATCGCCTT
>DDNW01000121.1:7729-16112 GCA_002341345.1 Erythrobacter sp. UBA2510 | reverse complement strand
TCGAGCGTGGCGAAGAGCAGGTCCTCGGCCATGACATCGGCCCCGGTCATGCGGTTGAACAGGGTCGACTTGCCCGCATTGGTATAGCCGACCAGCGCGACGACGGGCCATGGCGCCCTTCCCCGTCGCTTGCGATGCAGCGCGCGGGTGCGGCGTACCTGCTCCAGCTCGCGGCGCAGGCGGCCCATCCGCTCACGGATCATCCGCCTATCGGCCTCGATCTGCGTCTCGCCGGGGCCGCCGAGAAAGCCGAAGCCACCGCGTTGGCGCTCAAGGTGGGTCCAGCTGCGCACCAGCCTGCCCTGTTGGTAGTCGAGATGCGCGAGTTCGACTTGCAGGCGGCCTTCCGCCGTTGCCGCCCGTTCGCCGAAGATTTCGAGGATCAACCCGGTCCGGTCAATGACCTTGCGCTGGAGCTTCTCCTCCAGATTGCGCTGCTGGATTGCGGACAAGGCGCCATCGACGATAACCAGCTCGGCCTCGTGCAACTCGCAATCAGTGGCGATCCGCTCGACCTGACCCGAACCGAACAGCGTGGCGGGCTTGGCAACACGGATCGGCAGGACATAGGCCTCCGCGACGACAAGGCCAATCGCGAGCGCCAGCCCCTTCGCCTCTTCCACCCGGCTTTCCGGCGAGAGGTCGGCGCGCTGCCCGGCGATCTGCGGACAGACCACCAGTGCACGCGCGCCGCGCGTAACCTCATTGTCAAATTCGTCGTCGACTATCAGTTGATTTCGTCCTGGACTGCGTCAGTCCCACATACGCTCAATCGTCGTCGAAGTCGCCGGTAAGATCGACCGGCATGGCCGGCTGCACCGTCGAGACGGCGTGCTTGTAGGCCAGCTGGACGAAGCCTTCGCGTTCGAGCAGCATGCAGAACAGGTCGAATTCGGCAATGCGACCTTGCAGCATCACGCCATTGACGAGGAACATGGTCACCTGCACCCCGGCATCGCGCACGCGGGTGAGGAAGATGTCCTGCAACAGCCGCTGTTTGCGCGCATTCTCGCTATCGGTTTCGAACAGGGCAGCATCGACGGGCTGGCTCGGCATAACGGTCGAGATCGCATGCTTGTAAACCAGCTGCGACTGGCCGTCGCGGCGCAGCAGGATCGAGAAATTGTCGAACCAGGTGACAATGCCCTGCAGTTTCACGCCCTTCACCAGGAACATGGTGACGGGTAGCTTTTCCTTGCGCAGGTAATTGAGGAACAGGTCCTGAAGATTGCCGCCCTTGCCCTGCGTGGCATTGCCCTTCTTTGCGGGTGCCGGGGCTTTTTCTTCTGCCTCGACCCGCTTGGGCAGAGCGCGCGCAGTTAGCGTACCTTTGGTCATGTTACGTGACTCCTTGTTGTTGGCGATGCGCATTCGCGGATCGCATTCTGGTCGCCCGATATGACAAATACAGGACAACCGACGATTTGATGCTCAAGACCTCGAGCATGTTGCAAGTGCGAAACCTGCGTCAACTCTCATAATTCGCTTAACTGGCATTGTCTCCAGAATTATTGCGATCGCCCATGCCCAAGAGCTTCAACTTGCGGTGCAAGGCGGAGCGCTCCATCCCGATAAACCCCGCAGTTCGCGAGATATTTCCGGAAAATCGGCGAATCTGGATTTTCAGATATTCGCGTTCAAAAGCCTCGCGTGCCTCGCGCAGGGGAATGCCCATCAGCGAAGACATGCCCACTTCGCCGACATTCGACTGGCCCGTGATCTCGGGCGGCAGCATATCGGGCGTGATCGTGTCGAACCCCTCATGCGGCGCGAGGATGACGGTGCGTTCGATCACATTGCGCAGCTGGCGGACGTTGCCGGGCCATTCATAGGCTTGCAGTGCGGCCATCGCCTCGGGTGAGACTGTCGGCGGCGCCAACCCTTGCGCGCGGGCGTAGCGGGCGAAGAAATGCTCGGCCAGCGCGGGAATGTCCTCGCGCCGGTCGGCCAGCGCAGGCACCTCGATCGGCACCACGTTCAGGCGGTAATAGAGGTCTTCGCGAAAGCGCTTCTCGGCAATTTCGTTCTCGAGATCGCGCGCTGTGGAGGAAACCACGCGTACATCGACGCCGATCTGGCGGCTGCCGCCCACGCGCACGAAGCTCTGGTCGGTCAGCACCCGCAAGATGCGCGCCTGCGTCCCCAGCGGCATGTCGGCCACCTCGTCGAAATAGAGCGTGCCGCCATTGGCCATTTCCAGCAGGCCAGGGCGCACGAGGTTTCCGTCCGCTTCCTCGCCGAACAGCTCTTGCTCGAACTTCTCGGCAGTGATTCGTGCCGAATTGACGGTAACGAAGGCGTTTGCGGCACGCGTGCTCCAGCCATGCAGCAACCGGGCGGCAACCTCCTTGCCCGCGCCTGCCGCGCCGCTGATCAGCACCCGGCTGCCGGTCCCGGCGACACGCTTCAATGTGGCCCGCACCTGATTGATGCTGGAAGAATTGCCGGTGAAGCCCTCGACCTCGCCCAGATCCTCGCGCCTGCGGGCGCTCTCGCGCTGGAGCCGCTCGGTTTCGGTCGCACGGGCGACCAGCAACAGCAGCCGCTCTGCCTCGAACGGCTTTTCGATGAAGTCCATCGCGCCGCGGCTGACAGCGGAGACGGCGGTGTCGATATTGCCATGGCCGGAGAAGATTATCACCGGCAGCGTGGGTTCACGCTCCTTGATCGCGTCGAGCACTTCGAGCCCATCCATCGGGCTGCCATGGAGCCACACATCGAGCAACACGAGGCTGGGGCGACGTTCGTCAATCGCCGCCAGCGCGCTGGTACTGTCACCGGCGGTGCGGCATTGATAGCCCTCGTCCTCCAGCACGCCGGCCACGAGTTCGCGAATGTCCTGCTCGTCGTCCACCACCAGGATGTCGAGGGCCATCTGCTATTCTCCTTGTCGAACTATTGAGGTCGAAAAAATGGGGTCGAAATATTGGCGCATCGTCATTCGGCGGCCTCGCTCTGTCCTTGTTTCGCAGTAGGGTCGCGGGCGAAGCGCAGCGTCGCGATTGCACCACCCTCGCCATCCTCGGCCCCGGCGAAAATCAACTCACCGCCGTGTTCCTCGACGATCTTCTTGACGATTGCGAGGCCCAGCCCGGTGCCCTTTTCGCGCGTCGTCACATAGGGCTCGATCAGCCGATCACCGCTGGCAGGCAGACCGATGCCATTGTCGCATACCGTGACCGAGAGGTGCGTATCGTCGGCGGTGATACGAACGTGCACCTTACCGCGATAATCGGCCTGCGTGAAAGCATCACGCTGGCGGGTATCGATTGCCTCGGCGGCATTCTTGAGCAGATTGGTCATCGCCTGACCGAACTGGTGGCGGTCGCAATGGATTACCGGCAGCGGGGTATCGGCATCGAGCCGGTAGCTGATCTGCGGGTGGCCTACCTCCTGCAGGAACATGGCCTGCTTGACGAGGTCGAGCGCATCCTCCTGCCGGAACACCGGCTTTGGCAGGCGCGCGAAAGAGGAAAATTCATCGACCATTTTCCTCAGGTCGCCGACCTGCCGGATGATCGTGCCGGTCAGCTCCTCGAACAGCGCCTGATCGGTCACGAGCTGCTTCGTGTAGCGCCGCTTGAGCCGCTCGGTCGCCAGCTGGATCGGGGTCAGCGGGTTCTTGATTTCATGCGCAATGCGACGGGCAACGTCGGACCAGGCCGCTTGCCGCTGGTCTAGCAATTGGCGCGTGATGTCCTCGAAAGTGATCACATGGCCTTGGGTGAGCGGCGCTATCTTGACCGCCAGCGTCAGCAACTCGCCGTCCTTGCGGTACTGGACCAGCCCGCTTTCGGTACCGCTGGTAAGCAGCGTGGCAATTTCCGGGGCGAGATCGGCCAGCTCGCGTTCGGCAGGCGCGGGACCGGGCGCACCGAGTAACAATTCCTGGGCAGAGGTGTTCATTAGCAAGATTCGGCCTTGCGGATCGGTCGTAACGATCCCGGCGGTGATCGATTGCAGCACCGCTTCGATAAAGGCGCGCCGCTCGCCCAATTGGCGGTTGGCGCCGATCAGCGCATCGGTCTGGCGCTCGATCTGCTCGCTCATGCGGTTGAACGCGCGGTTGAGCAGGCCGATCTCGTCGGGTCCGGTCCGTCCGGCGACACGCTTGGCGTAATTGCCCTCGGCGATTTCCTTGGCGGCATCGGCCAGTTCGGCGAGCGGCTTCACCTGCCGGTCGGCAAAGCGCAGCGCGACGAACACGGCGAGCCCGACCAGCGCCAGAGAGACACCGAACAGCGCCATATTGAACTGCAATTGCAGCGTATGGGCGCGCTGAGTTAACTGCGCATAGCCTTCGACAACGGCCTCAGAGCGGCGATACTGGGTCAGCGCCGCGGCATCCGAATTTCGCGCCGCATAGAGGAACAGGCCTGTATCCGCATCGAGCATGGTAACCGCCTCGATGCGCTCATTGGTGGCATTGACCACGGCGCTTTCGCCTGCAGCCAGGCGTTTTTCGGCCTCTGCCGAAACGCGCTCGCGCTCGATATCCTCGCCGGGGTCGACGATCGCCACAATCCGCAAGGCCCCGTCAGAGGCGCGCAGCAGGATCGCGCTCTCATCCAGCTTCCGGTAATAGACCTGCAGCGCGTAGGCCTGCTCGAATTCCGGGTCCGTCATGTCGGTTTGCTGCAGGACGTAGCGAAGGTCCCCGGCCATGGTGATGGTCTCGTCGCCGACCTGCCGCTGGTTCTCGTCATAATAGCCGCGTGCCAGCTCGTTGGCATTTTCCATCAGCCCGCGCGACTGGTCCGAGAACCAGAATTCCACGCCCGACTGGAACAGGATGCTGGCGAAGACCGCGACAAACAGCGTCGGGATCGCCGCCATCAGCGAGAAGAAGAATACGAGATTGACGTGCAGCCGCGCAGTGGTGGCGCCCGCCCGGCGGATAGCGCGCCGCCTGCCCCACAGCACGATCAGCAGCAGCGCCGGAATCAGCGTGCCGACCAGCATGGCCGCGGCCTGCGCGGATGGCAAAAGCTGTTGCGAGTCCGACCGACCGGCAATCGCGAGATAGGAGGCGACCAGCATGGTTAGCAGCGCGGTCGCTGCGATCACTTCAAGCCACCAGAACAGGTTATGCCGGCGCGCGGCGACCTGCGCCTTGCGCCACCATCGTGGTGCCGGTCTGTGGTTGCTGCGGCGAGCCTCGGGGGAAGTGGCCTCGGTCACGTTGCCGAGTTACAACAGCACTGTTGCCCGTTTGCAAGCGGTTTTAGCCGTAACATTGTGCGCATGCAAAATAGGCGCCCGAAAGGTCAGGCTTCTTCGGTGAATTGCTCGGGTTCAAGGCCAAGCTCGGTCAGCCGCTTCCTCAACGTATTGCGGTTGATGCCAAGCAGCCGCGCCGCGCGCAACTGGTTGCCGCCGGTGCGGGCAAGCGCATGCGCGAAGAGTGGCTTTTCCAGCTCGGCCAGCGCCCCGTGGTATAGTTCGCCATCGGCAAATGAACTATTCTCCAGCCATTTCGATATGGCGTCGCCGATGCAATCGCTGGCGCGAACATCTTCTTCACTTCCGCTTTCGGCAAGCATCTCGCCGATCACCCGACCGTCAAGCACATCCTCGCGTGCCAGCAGGGCCGCACGGTAGATGAAATTGCGCAGTTCGCGGACATTGCCGCGCCAGCTCCGGCGCAACAGCGCCTTCGCCCCGTCTTCGGTCAGACGGCGTCGTGGCAATCCCTCGCTCGCAGCCTGGTGGAGGAAATGGCGCGCGAGTGGCTCGATATCGTCGGTGCGATCGCGCAGCGCAGGCAATCGGATCGGCACGACATTGAGACGGTAAAACAGGTCTTCGCGGAACTGGCCGACAGCGATCAGCGGCTCCATCTCGCGATTGGTCGCGGCGATGATCCGGACATTGACGCTGATCTCCTCGTTTCCGCCCACACGGCGGATGCGCCCCGATTGCAGCGCCCGCAGCAGACGCGTCTGCGCCTCGGGAGGCATGTCGCCAATTTCGTCGAGGAACAGAGTGCCGCCATGCGCCTGTTCGAACTTGCCGATATTACGCGTGGTCGCGCCCGTAAAAGCGCCCTTCTCATGGCCGAACAGCTCGCTCTCGATCAGGTCGCGCGGTATCGCAGCAGCATTAACCGCGACGAAAGGCCCAGTGCGGCGCGAGCCAAGCTCGTGAATCGCCTCGGCCACCAGTTCCTTGCCGGTACCCGATTCGCCCAGCACCAGCACGCTAAGGTCGTTTTGCAGCACCCTCGCGATCATCCGGTAGACGTCCTGCATCGGTTTGCTGCGACCGATCAGCGGCATTCCCTCGCCCTGATCGGCCTCCCCTTCCTCGATACCCTTGTGCGAATCCGCCGCCTGCGTTGCCGCACGGACCAGCTCGTCGAGGTCGAAGGGCTTGGGAAAATATTCGAACGCCCCGCGATCAGTCGCGCGCACGGCGGTGTCGAGCGTGTTTTGCGCCGAGAGAATGATGATGGGCAGATCGGGGTGGCCCGCCTGAACTTGCGGCAATGTTTCAATGCCGTCGCCGTCGAGCAGCATCACGTCGGTCAGCATGACGTCGTAACTGCCATTGGCGAGCAGCCGGTCGCGCTCGGAAATGCGCGCGCAGCGGTCGACCGTAAAGGCCTCGTCCTCCAGTGCGGCGGTGATGACGGTGGCAATCGAGGCGTCATCCTCGACCAGCAATGCGCGGCGGCTCATATAATCGTTCCCGTCATTTCAGCGCGCCATCGGCAGATAGATGCGGAAATGCGTGAGCCCGCCCGCTTCGTCGCGCTCATAGGCAATGCGTCCGTCCATATCGCGCAGCAGCTTCTGCACCAGCGCGAGGCCCAGCCCCTGCCCATTCGGTTTGCTCGAGACGAAGGGCTCAAAAATATGGGCCTCCAGCCCCGGATCGATGCCAAAGCCATTGTCGGTAATCTGGATCTCGATCGGCAGCTTCACCGGACGCCCCAGACGGATCACGTTCATTACCAGCCCGCTGACGAAGCGGGTGCGGATCGTCACTTCTGGCATGGTCCCAAGGGTCGCCGCGTCGCGGGCGTTGGCGATGAGGTTGATCAGCACCTGCACCAGCGCGCCCTCGTTAGCGAGAACGGGCGGCAGCGAGGGATCGAATTCCTCGCGCAGTACGAACTGCGCAGTGGCGGCCGCCTGCACGGTTTCAACCGCGCGGCGAATGGCCGCATGCGGATTGACCGGGGTGATCGGCTCGGCCTTCTCGCGCCCCAGCCGCTGCATCCGGTCGATCAGCTGGGCGATGCGGTCGACCTCGTCGGCAATAAGATCGGTCAGCGTACGATCTGCCGCCCCAAGCTTGCGCGCGACCAATTGCGCTGCCCCCCTGATCGCGGCGAGCGGGTTCTTGATCTCATGCGCCAGCACTGCCGGTCCGCGCAAGGAGGGGCGTCGTTCTTCGCCGCTGAAGCGTTCTCCCTGCCCGGCATCGGACAACGTCACAACGCGCCAGCCATTATCGATCGGCGAGACGGTGAGATTAACCCTCAGCTTGCGTCCGCCGCACAGCAGCGTCAGTCCACGTGCCACGATCTGGGTTTCGTTGCCCTCGATCATGGAGAGCGCAGATTCGCCTTCGAAGTCCAGGACCTGCGTCAGCCGCCTGCCCTTCAGCCGTCGGGCAGAGATGCCCAGCAGACTCTCGGTTGCCGGATTGACCTCGAAAATCGACAAATCAGGTGACAGCAGCAGCATCGCAAAGGCCAGCCCGGCGATCTGCTCGCGGGCGCTCGGCGTGGTGGCAATCAGGTCGTTCACGCAGCCTGCCGATGGCGGAAAGGTTCGTAGAAACGCTCGATCTCGTCGAGTACGACAGCCGGATCGTCGATGAAATTCGCGCGATTGCGGAACTCGGCCGAGCCATGCATCCCCTTGGTATACCAGCCCAGGTGCTTGCGCGCGATCTTGACGCCGACCTTCTCGCCATAATGGCCGAGCATGTCGAGATAATGCTCGCGTAGCACCTGATATTGCGCGTCGAAACCGGGGCTTTCGAGCGTCTCCCCCGTCTGCCACCAATGCATGACCTGCGCCAGCAGCCATGGCCGGCCATAGGCACCGCGCCCGATCATCAGCCCGTCGGCGCCCGACTGGTCGAGCGCCTTGGCGGCATCGGCAATCGTGCAGATGTCGCCATTGACGATGACGGGAATAGAGACCGCGTCCTTGACCTTGCGCACGAAAGCCCAGTCGGCCTCACCCTTGTACATCTGGTTGCGAGTACGGCCGTGGACCGTGACCATCTTCACGCCGATGTCTTGTGCGATACGTGCGAGTTCGGGCGCGTTGAGGCTGGCATGGTCCCAACCCATCCGCATCTTGACCGTGACCGGCACGTTCACGGCCTTGACGGTGGCCTCCATCAGCTTGATCGCCAGCGGCAA
>DDNW01000121.1:3365-7611 GCA_002341345.1 Erythrobacter sp. UBA2510 | reverse complement strand
ATCGCCAGCGGCACCTCGCGCATCAGCGCGCTGCCGGCATACTGGCCGACGACCTTGCGCACCGGGCAGCCGAAATTGATGTCAATGATGTCCGCGCCATTACCTTGCTGGAGCCTGGCGGCCTCGGCCATGCTGTCCGGGTCGCAGCCGACCAGCTGCATGCTCACCGGTTCCTCGATCGGGTCCCACTCCGCCTTCTGGACCGACTGCCGCGTCTCGCGGATCGCCGCCTCGCTGGCGATCATTTCGGTAACGTTGAGGCCAGAACCATAGCTGCGCACGAGACGGCGGAAAGGCAGGTCGGTCACCCCCGTCATCGGCGCAAGCACGACCGGGCAATCGATCCGCACGGGACCGATCTCGATCGGCTTGAGGGCCGGTGGAGTGGGCAGTTTTATGGTCATTTGCCTAATGTTGAGCGACGCGTGCCTAAATTATGGGCAGCGCTTAGTGGATTGCGGCCACCCCCGCAAGCGGCTAGCCGCCACAGGCGATGGCCAGTGCCCCTCCCTCACCTGCAATAGCTGCTGTGATAGTCGCCGCAGGCAAGGGTGTCCGTGCCGACCAACCCTCGCCGAAGCAATTCGCCATGTGGCGCGGCAAGCCGGTGCTCAGGCATGCGGCGGAAAGGTTGCGGGGGGCGGGTTGCAGGCTTCTTTGTGTCGTAATCCCTGTAGGCGCGGAGGAACTGGCCGAAGGGATGTTGCGAGGTCTCGAGCCCTATCTGGTCGTGACGGGCGGTGCCACGCGCCAGCTATCGGTCCGCGCGGGCCTCGAAGCGCTCGAACCGCATGATCCGGCCGCCGTACTGATCCACGACGCCGCGCGTCCCAATTGCCCGCCTGAGGTCGTCGGCCGGCTGGTCGAGGCTCTACGCAAAGCGCCTGCGGCGATTCCGGTCCTGCCCGTGATCGACAGCATGATCGAAACCGACGGCCATGTTATGCGGGCAAAGGCCGATCGTGAGCAACTGCGCCGGGTGCAAACCCCGCAGGCATTTTCCTTCAGGCTCATTCTGGCCGCCCATCGCTGCTGGCAGGGCGAACCCGATGCGGGCGACGATGCGCAGGTCGCGCAGGCGGCCGGCTACGAGGTCGCACTGGTCGAAGGCGACGAGCGCTTGCGCAAACTGACCTTCGCGGAGGATTTCTTGGATCAGACCATTCCCGCCATTCGCACCGGCACCGGCTTCGACGTCCACCGGCTGGAGGCGGGCGAAGAGCTTTGGCTGTGCGGTATCCTGATCCCCCACCACAAGGGGCTGGCGGGCCATTCGGATGCTGACGTCGCGCTTCATGCCGTGGTCGATGCGGTGCTCGGCGCGGCGGGAGCGGGCGATATCGGCCTGCACTTCCCCCCCTCCGACCCGCAATGGCGCGGCGCGCCCTCGGCACGGTTCGTCGAGCATGCGGTCGCGCTGGCGGCAGAGGCAGGCTACAGGGTCGGGAATGTCGACCTCACCATCATTTGCGAGGCGCCCAAGGTCGGTCCGTACCGGGACGCAATGCGCGAACAGCTTGCGCAGCTGCTCGGCACGGGCCTAGAGGCGGTCAACATCAAGGCGACGACGACCGAGAGACTCGGCTTTACCGGACGCGGCGAAGGGATCGCCGCACAGGCCGTCGCCACACTGGTCGCACAGAAATAGCGAAAGTTCGCACACCATGCCCACAAGCAACCTTTCCGAAGAAATCGTCAGGCTCGCCACCCGCGTGGTCGAGGAGAACAAGGCCGCCGGACGCCGGATCGCGCTGGCCGAGAGCTGCACCGGCGGGCTCGTCGCCGCCGCGATCACCGAAATACCCGGCAGTTCCGCCGTGCTTGATCGCGGTTTTGTTACCTATTCAAACGCCGCCAAGCAGGAAGAGCTGGGCGTTGCCCCAGACATTATCGAGGCGTTTGGCGCGGTGTCGGTCGCCTGTGTCTATGCCATGGCGCAGGGCGCGCTCAAACATGGCGGGGCGGATGTGGCAGTAGCGATCAGCGGGGTCGCCGGACCCGATGGCGGGACCGAGGAAAAACCGGTCGGCACGGTCGTGTTCGCGCGCGCCACGCCCGGTCAGGAAAAGCCCGAAGCCGAATCGCGCCTGTTCGAAGGCCAGGACCGCGCAGGCGTGCGGCTTCAGGCGACGCTTTGCGCGCTGGAGCTGCTGCTGCCGTAAAGCTCTTCGGCGCGGGCTTCGAATGCGGCGACCATCTTGCGAAAGGCGCGGTCGATATACTGGCCCGCCAGCGCTTCGAACATCTTGCTCTTGAAGGCGAAATCGACGCAGAAGTCGATCGCACACCCGCCGCTGTGCGTCGGGGCAAAGTGCCAGACATTGTCGAGATCGCGCAGTGGCCCGTCGACATAATGCACACGGATGCTGTTGGGCCGGTCCTTTTCGACCTTGCTCGTGAACTTCTCGCGGATCGCCTTGAACCCGACCAGCATGTCGGCGGTCATGGTGTGTTTGTCATCGTGACGCACGCGCGTCGCCACGACCCAGGGCAGAAACTCCGGATATTTGCCGACATCGGCCACGAGGTCGAACATCTGCTCTGCCGTAAACGGCAGCTCGCGGGTTTCGCGGATCGAGGGCATCAGACCCCCACAGCTGGCTTGCGCGCCGCCTCTTTCGCCAGCTTCGCTTCGCGCGCGGCCTTCATCTCGGCGAAATCCTCGCCTGCGTGGTAGCTCGACCGCGTAAGCGGGCTCGCCGCGACCTGCAGGAAGCCCTTGGCCCTGGCCACGGTCCCGTAGGCATCGAACACCTGCGGCGTGATGAAGTCGGCGACCTCGGCATGTTTGGGGGTCGGCTGGAGGTACTGGCCCATCGTCAGGAAATCGATTTCCGCGCAGCGCATGTCGTCCATCACCTGATGGACCTCGAGCCGTTCCTCGCCCAGCCCCAGCATGATACCCGATTTGGTGAAGATCATCGGGTCGTGACGCTTGACCTCTTCGAGCAGGCGCAGCGAGGCGTAATAGCGCGCGCCGGGCCGGATCGTGGGATAGAGCCGCGGCACGGTTTCGAGATTGTGGTTATAGACGTCGGGCCCGGCCTCGCAGATCGCCTCGACCGCCGCGCGCATCTTGCCGCGGAAGTCGGGGGTCAAAATCTCGATCGTGGTCGAGGGCGTCTCGCGGCGCAGCGCCTGGATCACCTTGACGAATTGCGAAGCGCCGCCATCGGGCAGGTCGTCGCGATCGACACTGGTAACGACGATGTGCTCCAGCCCCAGCTTGGCCGCGGCAGCGGCGGTGTGCTCTGGCTCGAGCGGGTCGACCATACGCGGCATGCCCGTCTTGACGTTGCAGAAGGCGCAGGCGCGCGTGCAGACGTCGCCCAGGATCATCACGGTCGCATGCTTCTTCGTCCAGCACTCGCCTATGTTCGGGCAGGCGGCCTCTTCGCACACGGTGTTGAGCTTCAGCTCGCGCATCAGCTCGCGCGTCTTGAGGAAGCCCTTGGAGCCCGGCGCCTTGACGCGAATCCAGTCCGGCTTACGGCGACGTTGCGGGGCGGGTGCCTTGGTGAGGTCGTTCATGCCGGTTCACTTAGTAAAGCCTCTTGTCACTGGCAATGGCCGAGGGCATTGCGTTCCGCATGAGCACAGACAACACCCCCCTCGATCACCTCGTTGAAGGCTATCGACGGTTCCGCGAAGGCCATTGGTTCGAAGAGCGCGAACGTTGGGAGGAGGCCGCCAAGGGCCAGAGCCCGCAGGTCATGGTCATTTCCTGCTCGGACAGCCGGGTCGATCCCTCGCAAATTTTCGATGTCGCACCGGGCGAGATCTTCGCCGTGCGCAATGTCGCCGCGCTGGTTCCTCCGTTCGAGACCACGCCCGGCCAGCATGGCGTCTCTGCGGCGCTCGAATTTGCGGTGCAGTTCCTCAAGGTCAGGGAAGTGGTCGTCATGGGGCACGGCCTGTGCGGCGGCTGTCAGGCGGCGCTGACGCAGGATTTGCACGGCACCGAGCCGGGCGAAGGCGGCTTTGTCTCCACCTGGATTTCGCTGCTCGACCAAGCGCGTGAGCCGATCGCTGCTAAGCTGGGAACGGTCGGCCGCGAGGCAGAGCGCGCCATGGAGCTGGAGGCGGTCAAGGTCAGCCTCGCCAATCTGCGCACCTTCCCCTGTGTCCGGGAGAAAGAGGCGTCGGGCGAACTGACCCTGCGCGGTGCGCACTTCGCCATCTCTGACGGCGTACTTTACTTGCTGGATGAAAAGACAGGCGAGTTTGCGCCTGCCTGATCGGAGCG
>DDNW01000121.1:0-3246 GCA_002341345.1 Erythrobacter sp. UBA2510 | reverse complement strand
CCTGCCTGATCGGAGCGCCCGCTAGCAATCATTTGCGAACACACCAAAAGAAGAGCTAGCCGTGCGGCTCGCTACCCTGGCGCAAACGTCGTGTAATACGTTAGGCGGTTTCACTTTCGGCCTGAATAAACTCGGGCGCACCGGCGTGCGACAATTCGGGCTCATCGTTGCTTATCAGAGCGGCGCCCTGGGATTTCAGCACCCTTCCGGCCAAGATAAACGCCATTTCGATGAAGTAGCCGGCCCAGAAGATGAGTCCCATCCATTTGCAACTATCTTCGCCAAAGGCGAGCCAGGCGTCGCTCCAATGCGGCATTCTCTCGTGAATGGTATCGATGACCACCGAAAGCCCCAGCAACAACAGGGCAAGGGCGAGATTGATCACCGGCCCCAGAAGAACCAACGCGCGATAGAGGTAGAGATAGACAACGACCCCGGTGCCCAGAGTTAGGTAGACGTACTTCTCGGCCACACCGATGCTCGGCAGGATAAACTCGTGCACCCGAAAGTAATCGTCGAAAGCCACATAGGCGGTAATGGCCGCGCCAATAGCAAGAAACCGGGAACTTTCCGTTTCACCACGAGCATGCAGTAAGCGCGACGAGAAAGTGCATATTGCAGTGACAGCGATCCATACAAACACGCCCAGGGATGATACGAATCCCGTCAATGGGCTTACGTCCAGCGTATGCGTAGGGTCAGACATCAATGTTGGGATGATGTCGATGCTCGTGGTCGCGGCGATCAAGAGAACGAGAAGCGGGACCGCGATCCCAGGCAAGAGGCCGAAGAGGATCAAGTTTCCTTTAAGCCTTTGTTGCACTATGTTTTTCCAGTTCTATTTCTTGATGCATTAAAGCGCGCAAATCCATAAATGACGGACATGTGAAATGCGATCTAGGCTTACGAGTTAATCCCTCTGCTAATGCGTTTCGGCCCCCGGCAACCGATACGTGACTAGCGGATCAACCTATCCCCACCCAGTTCACGCCATTCCTTGCCTTCCTGTGCCCTGCCCTCCATCTAGCGCGCCATGACCGAAGCAACGCTCAAGAACATCGCCCTGCTGATCGACGCGGACAACACCACGCCGCAAGGCATCGACCCGGTGCTGACCGTGATGGCCGAACTGGGGCAGGTGAACATCCGCCGCGCCTATGGCAATTTTGCCAAGGACAACCTCGCTCGCTGGGACAAGATCACCAACAAGTTCGGCATTCGCCCGCAGCAGCAATTCGACGTTTCAAAGGGCAAGAATGCCACTGACATGGCGATGACGATCGACGCGATCGATCTGCTGTATCAGGGCAAGGTCGATGGGTTTGGCATCATGACGTCGGACAGCGACTTTACCCCGCTGGTCACGCGGCTGCGGCAGGACGGCATCATCGTCTACGGCTTTGGCGAGGCGAAGACGCCGGAGGCCTTCAAGTCGGTCTGCACGCGCTTCATCGACATCAACCAGCTGATCGCCAATGCGAAAGAAGAAGACGGCAGCGACAACAACAAAACGCATGCCGTCGACGCTGATCTGGCCGATTTGATCGGCGCGGCCTACAAGGAAGCGAAGCGCGACGACGAGGGGTACGCCCGGCTCCAGCAGGTCGGGCAGATCGCGGGCAACCGGTCCAGCTTCGACGTAAGGAATTACGGTTTCAAGAGCCTGTCCGACATGTTCCGCTCGCTCGACAACTACAAGATGGAGCGGCGCGAAGGGAACCAGATCTACGTCAAGCGCCTCCGGTAGCACTCACATGGTTTGTCTTTTTCCTACTGCGCTGAAACGCGTTCATCGCCGGGCCCATGAAACGGGCCCTGCACACACCTGATTCCATTCCCCGGACCGTGTTCCATGTGTTCCATCCTGTTGGATTGGCACCATTTGGCATCTCGTCCGTTGGTCGTGAAACTGCATCAGGGAGCGCGATGGCAATGGTCGACAAGTCAGAGAAGTTCAGCAAGCTGGTCCGCGTGGGCTATTTCAGCCGTGCGATCCTCTATGCGGTGCTCGGCCTGATTGCACTCACCAGCGCCGGCGCAATCGGCGAGGGCACCGATGGCATCTTCAAGGCGATTTACGAATTTCCCCTCGGCACGGTGATCCTGTGGCTGATGGTGCTGGGCCTGCTGGCCTATGCGCTGTTTCGCTTCGCCTCGACTTTCCTCGATATCGAGCATCAGGGCTCGGACAAGACCGGCTTGGCGCACCGGATCGGCCATTTCGGCAGCGCGATAGGTCACGTGGCACTCGCGTGGTCGGCGTACAAATTTGCCACTACCGGCCGCGACGAAGGCAATGGCGCGCAGACAGCCGCTTCAGGCATTCTCTCGTTCGAGTTCGGCGGCCTGGTGCTGGGCCTGCTGGGTCTCGCCTTCTTCCTCGCCGCTGCGGCGCAGGCCAAGAAAGGCATTACCGGAGAATTCATGCACCGGATTTCGGGCCGCGCCCCTGCCGCGACGCGCCTGTTGGGCGGGATCGGCTATGTCGCGCGCGCGGTCGTATTCCTCGTCATCGGCTGGTCGCTGATCAAGGCTGGCCTGTTTTCGAGCGCCGGGAGCGAGCAGGTAAAGACGCTGGGCGATGCGGTGGCTTCACTCGCGGGACAGGGCACCATCTTCAACCTCGTCGCGGTCGGCCTGCTGGCGTTCGGGCTGCTGAGCCTGATCCTCGCGCGCTACCGGATAATTCCCGACATCGCCCTCAACGGCAAGGTGCCGACATTCCGGGCCTGACCGTCAGACGCCGCAGCTGGCCGTGCCGGTCCCGGTGTAGACCACCCGGCCATGCATATCGCGCAAAGTTATGGTGCCTTCGTACAGCGTGGTCTCGCTCATCGTTTCCTCGCCCTCGCCCGCGATGGAAAGATTCAATGTGTAGGCGCGCCCCGTATAAAGCGAACGCGTGCCCAACGGCAATTCGGACGCCCCCGGATCGGCGGCAAGGCGCACGATGTCACCATCGATTTTCATGAAGGCGTCGACCGGTCGTGCAATCACCCGTGCGCCAAGGCTGGTCCCCGGCGCATAGGAACAGGCTGCGCCGTAGATCTCGTTGCGCTCGATATCGGGATAAAGGATCGCTTCGGGCACGACCTCTTCGGCTGGCGGCAGTGCGCCATTGGCCGCCTCGACCGCTGCGATCGCCTCTTCGTCGGAGAGTGTCGGCGGACCCTCGCCGCATCCGGCGAGCGGCAGCAGTGCAAGGCAGGCGGCAATACGCATCAATGTCGTCCGAACAGTTTTTCC
>DDNW01000190.1 GCA_002341345.1 Erythrobacter sp. UBA2510 | reverse complement strand
GGCAAGACCGCCTTCATGGCCGAACGCGTGCTGGGCCTCGTCATTTCTTCGGGCGTCAAAGTATTGGTGCTGGCCGTGATCGTCGGCATCGGCTCCACCATCTTCAGCGAGTTCACCGCCGGATTCGCGGGCGAACCCACGATCAACGACGCCATGTCGGTGGTCCTTGGCGCGCTGGCGCTCCTCGCCCTCGGCATCTTCGGTTCCGGCATCGCCAATGGCATTGTCTCGGGCGGGCCGCAGCTCGGTGCAGGCGCCGCAGTCGGCAGCGGTATCGCCGTGGGCGGGGCCGCGGTCGCCGGTGTGGCCGGAACCCGGATGGCCCTTGGCACCGGTGGCGCGGCCTTGCGCGGTGCCAGTGCGGTTGGCAGCGGAACCGCGGCCGCTTACCAACTTGGTGCCGCGTTATGCAGCACCGCACTGGGCAAGTCCGTCGGTGGCGTGGCCGCTATCGGCAAAACCGGTGCCGTCGCCGCGTTCAGCCCGCTCCGACGCGCGATCTCGGACGGCGCGCAGTCCGGTGCCCGCGCAGCCTATGCCGCCACCGGGGGACGGATGGCAGGTGGTGCCCTGCCCGCCCCGGCCAATGACGGCCCGCCGGACTGGGCGCGCCGGATGAAGCGCCAGCAATCCCTCCAGCACGGCCTCTCGACCGCCGCCCACGCCCTCCGCTCCGGAGATCATGGCGGCGGCGGCACGGTCGTCAGCCTCTCCGAAAGGTCCTCCTGATGTTCCGACGCCCCAGTGTTCGCTACGGCACCACGCCCGAACCCGTCACCCCCTACCAGAAGGCCGCCCAAGTCTGGGACGAGCGCATCGGCTCGGCCCGCGTGCAGGCGCGAAACTGGCGCTACATGGCGTTCGGTTCCCTGATCCTGTCGGCGGGCTTCGCCTCGGCGCTGGTGTGGCAGTCGGCGCGCGGGACCGTGGTGCCCTGGGTGGTGCAGGTCGATGCGCTCGGCGAAGCCCAGACCGTCGCACCGGCGAACGCCGACTATCGCCCGACCGATCCGCAGATCGCGTTCCATCTCGCCCGCTTCATCGAGCAAGTCAGGAGCGTGCCGGCCGATCCGGTCATCGTTCGTCAGAACTGGCTTCGCGCCTATGACTTCACCACCGATCGGGGCGCGGTCGCGCTCAACGATTACGCTCGCGCCAACGACCCGTTCGCCAACGTCGGGCGGGTGCAGGTGGCGGTGGACGTATCAAGCGTCATCCGCGCGTCACCGGACAGCTTCCGCGTCGCCTGGACGGAGCGACGCTATCAGGACGGCAGCCTCGCCGCCACCGAACGCTGGTCGGCGATCCTCACCATCGTCGTGCAGCCGCCTCGCACGCCGGACGCACTCCGCAAGAATCCGCTCGGTGTGTTCGTCAATGCCCTCAACTGGTCAAAGGAGCTGTCGCAATGATCGGCATTCCCTTCCGGCGCGCCGTCACCGCCGCGCTGCTCGTTTCCGCCTCCGCGCTCGCCGGCTGTGCCACTACTTCCGCTCGGCCGCCCGCTATCGCATATGACGATCCACCGCGCGAAGTCGCCGCGACGCCGGCCGCCGAGCCGCCGCGCCCGGTGGAGATCGTTACGATTCCTGAACCGTTGCCGCTTCCCGGTCAGCTCAAGCCATTGCCGGATGCCCCTCGCGTGTCAGAGCCTGCCGATCCCCGTAGGCGCGTCGGCGATGCAAACGCCGCCGCGCGGGTGCAGCCGGCCCGTGACGGCTTCCTCAACGCCATCCAGCAATATCCCTGGACGGACGGCGCGCTCTATCAGATCTATACCGCGCCCGGCCAAGTGACGGACATCGCCTTACAGGAGGGCGAGCAGCTCGTTGGGCCGGGGCCGGTAGCAGCCGGCGACACCGTGCGCTGGATCATCGGCGATACTATCAGCGGCGGCGGGCCGGCAGCGCGAGTGCATATCCTCGTCAAACCGACGAGGCCGGACCTCGCCACCAACCTCGTCATCAACACCGATCGGCGCACCTATCATCTGGAGCTGCGCGCGACACCTGCGACCTACATGGCCTCAGTGTCGTGGACCTACCCGCAAGATCAGCTCATCGCGCTACGCGGCGGCAACATCGCCGCTGCGACGGTCGCGCCGGCCGCGACCGGCGTGGATGTGACTTCGCTCAATTTCCGTTATCGCATCGAGGGCGACCGCGCCCCGTGGCGTCCCATTCGTGCGTTCGACGACTCCCGGCAGGTGTTCATCGAGTTTCCGGCGGGGATCTCGCAGGGCGAGATGCCGCCGCTGTTCGTTACCGGCGCGGCCGGGGACGCCGAGCTAGTCAATTATCGCGTGCAGGGCCGCTACATGGTGGTGGACCGGCTGTTCGCCGCCGCCGAACTGCGCCTGGGCGATCGGCGCAATGAACAGCGCGTCCGCATCGTGCGCGACGACGGACGGGAGCGGCGGCCGTGAACGATCGCACCGACATTCCCTCCGCCGAGCCGGCCGCGCCGCAGCCCCTTCCCGCCGATCCAAAGCCATTCCAGCTTCGACGCGATCCGCCCCGCGTCATGCGTCTGTCCCGCAAGGCGCTGACAGTCATAGGCGTGGCCGCCGGCCTCGGTATCGGCGGCTCGCTGATCTACGCGCTCAAACCGGCTGGTGAACGGCAGGCGGAAGAACTCTACAACACCGAGAGCCGCGCCACGGCCGAGACCATCACCTCGGGACCGAGGGACTATGCTCAAGCGCCGCGCCTTGGGCCACCACTTCCCGGCGACCTCGGCGGCCCGATCGTGTCCGCCCAGCAGCGCGGCGAGAACGTGCCCGTGCCGCCGATCGGCACGCAGCCGGCCCAACCCGATCCGCGCGCGCAGGCCGAGGAGGCTGCGCGCCAGCGCGCCCAGCAGGAACGTGACGCTGCCCGAATGAGTGGCGTATTCCTCGGCGGCAACGCGGGCAACGCCGGAACGGCGCCGGCCCCGTCGCTGATCTTGCCCGACCAAGCCGCGCAGCTAACGCAGCAGGCGAGCGCAGCGCAGGGCGATCAAGCTGGCCGGCGCGCTTTCATGGCGCAAGCCTCGAACCAGCGAACGGTGAGCGCGGAGCGGCTGATCGCACCCCCGTCGCCCAACATCGTGCAGGCCGGAAGCATCATCCCGGCCGCGCTCATCACCGGGATCAGGTCCGATCTTCCCGGCCAGATAACGGCGCAGGTTACGCAGAACGTCTATGACAGCCCGACAGGCCGCATCTTGCTCATCCCGCAAGGTGCCCGGCTGATCGGCGAATACGACAGCGAGATCACCGCCGGGCAGACCCGTGTTCTCCTCGCCTGGGACCGGCTCATCATGCCGGACGGGCGCTCGATCGTTCTCGAGCGCCAGCCAGGCGCGGACGGCGCTGGGTTCGCCGGCCTACAGGATCGCGTGAATCAGCATTGGGGCAATCTGCTCAGGGCGGCGGCCGTCTCGACTCTGCTCGGCGTCGGCGCCGAGTTGGGCGCGGACAGCGAGGATGACTTGACCCGCGCGTTACGGCGCGGCTCGCAGGACACGATCAATCAGACCGGCCAGCAGATCGTTCGGCGGCAGCTCAACGTGCAGCCGACCCTTACCATCCGGCCGGGCCATCCGCTGCGCGTGGTCATCACCCGCGACCTAGTGCTCGAACCTTTGGGAGCGTCACGATGACGAAATTGAAGCTGGGGCCATTGGTGGACGATCGGCCTGTCAAACTGACGGTGGAGCTACCCGCCGGGGTCCACCGCGATCTTGTAGCCTACGCCGCCGCGCTCGCGGCGGAGACCGGCCAGCAACCTATGCCGCCTGAAAAGCTGGTGGCGCCTATGCTTGCGCGCTTCATGGACACCGACCGCGGCTTTCGTCGCCACCGCGCGCAAGGCAGTTAAGGGGTTCCCGGCTTCTCAGTTGCCGGTGAAACGCTTGAAGCGATCGCGGCTATCGGCCTCGATAACTGCCTGCTCGGCGTTGGCGCATTCATCACCGCGCACCGAACCGTCTCGACACGCTGCTACGATCTGCCGAGCCTCGTCGATATTGGCCGCAAAATACTGCGTCCCGCGCGCTGCGGTCGGCTGCGGCGCGGCCGGGGCCGGACTGACGGCGACGGCTGTTTGGCTAAGGGGGGCGATGACCGGCCGCAAGACAAAGCCGCCTGCGAAGCCGATGACCAAAGTGACAAGCACGATGATGATGGTCCTGCCTTGCGACATCAAAAATTTACTCCACCGACTGGCCGCCTAATTTACTGGAATCTTGGCGAGAAATCAAAAGAGAGCGCATAGCGGGCCTTGATAAATCCAAGAAAGCGCCGCAACGCTGGATTGCGATTGTCGTCTCGCCAGCAACCCGAGTATCCGGTCAGTGCCGGTCCTTGTTCGCCATGAATCGGCCGATAGACGACACTAGGATAGGTCGCTCCGGTCGATCCCTCGCAGACAATGGTAACACCCGAGTTGACGCCGAGGATGCTCAGCACGGTCTCACGGCTCGCCCGCGACATTCGGATGTCAGGCTTACCGCCCGAGATTGGAAGTCTGCCAAGCAACATGTCGCGGATTTCAGGGCCGGGATCGGCCGCGGGCAGAAGGAAGTGCTCGCCCCGAAGATCCGTCCAGTGAATTATGTCCCGTCTAGCCAACGGATGCGAGGCGGGCAACGCGGCTAGCATCCGCTCGCTCCATAGCGGCTCGCAGCGAAATCCGTTGTGGCTGGGCGTCCCCATCAGGATCGCTACGTCGATTTCGCCCGTGTCGAGCCCAGCGAGCAGAACGCTGCGATCAGCCTCGACGCATTCCAGTTCGACGTCAGGATGCGCCTCGCGCCAGCTAATGAGGGTCGCCCGGAGATTGCCGGCGGAGACCGAGCTATTGTACCCGAGCAATAGACCGCCAGCGCGGCCCTGGCCGGCTGCGAGCATCATGGTGACTAGCTTATCTGCCGTTGCCACCATTGGTCGCGCGCCACGAATGAACGCGGCTCCGGCCAGCGTCGTTTTGACCCCAGCCCGCGACCGCTCGAAGATAGACATTCCGATCGAGCGCTCCAACTTCGAGATGGAGCGACTGAGGGTCGATTGTTCAATATCAAGTGCCCGGGCGGCTCTGTAAAAACTACCATGGTCCGCCGCGGCGATAGCATAACAAAGCTGGCGGATTTCAAATGGCAAGCAGAACTCCTTACTCCGTTCGGTGATACCAGCTACCTGCCAGAAACAATTCCTATCTGAGCGCCGCTGTGGAGCGATTGGGATGATGCAACTTCTTCCTATCGTCGCGGCGCGCAAGGCCAAGCTTCAGCCAATGCTTGTTCGGCGCCAGCAACCATGTGAACGTCCATGAAGTAGCTGTTGTCTTCTGCCCAGCGCAGATAGGCTGAACGCAATCTATTCCGATCGTAACGCGGCGCCCCACACTCGCTACCCCGCGCCACTATCATCATGTCCAGCACGCCTTGAAGGTATGCGCCGCACGCTGGGTTGTTGGCGCGACAGCTTGCAACGAGTTCAGAGCCGTTTGTGTGAATCGGTTGTTCTTGCGCATAACTCGAAGCAGCGAGCACGACGGATGATACACACGCTCCGATGCAATAACCGACAGTCCTAAACATATTTGATCCTCGGATGGTGTTTTCAAAGAATGGGCCTTACCCCCATTCAGGCCCATTCAGACGACTGAGAGTTCAGTCGCCATCCTCATCGCTGTCGTTTTCATTCCCGAGGATTTGGCCTGTCGGCGTAACGAACAGCTCCACGTTCTTGCCAGCCTGATCCTTGCCTTCGATCTCGTAGAGCGTGCTGCCGTCCGCCTTTCTGGTTACCAGCTCGGCTTCGCGGACAGACGCGAGTCGTGTGCGCGCGGCGTTCATCGCGGCCACCGGCACCTGGTCGAGTGCGACTTCCTTCTCGCTATGCTCGCCGATAATGCGGTTCTCGTTCGCCTCATGGTTCTGCTGCGCCGCGAGCGCCACGCCTGCCACCGTCAACACAGCAGCGCTGGCTCCGATGACGAGAGTTCGTTTGCTAGCCATGTTCCGTTCCACTTCCTTCGGGGCCGGGGGATGAACGGGCGGCGGTCGCGGCCCGACTGGCCGTCGTCCGATTCTTAGTTTTTTCGATTGTTCATTGTGTCGAGTGCCGAGCGGAGACCGCGCGCCAGCTTTGCCGCGTCGTCATTGGCCCAGAAGTGCAGGAAGAACAGGCGCGGCTCGTCGTTCAACATATGGTTGTGAAGCGCTGTGACTTCGATGTCGTTCGCTCGAAGCGCTCGAAGGACGCGGTCTACTTCGCTCGCGATGAGGACGAAATCGCCCGTGATCGCCGCCTTGCCGCCGCCGGTGGGCTGAAAATTGATTGCGGTCGCAGTTCCCATTGATTGAGGCGTCACCATGCCGCCATCCATGAGCCGCTCCGCACGGGGAATACTGTATTGCAGAACGCCACCATTGACCCTGCCTTCGGCTCCCATCAGCTCGTCCAGAGCATCGGAGTTTAGATTGAGGCGAGACGGTGCTCCCGCTCCAAGAGACGGTGGAGAGATCGGTGTGCGGCTTGCGGAAATGGCTTGGCGCAGCGCCGCCGCCAGCCTTACCGGATCGCCATGCGCAGCTATGTGCATGTACATGGTGCCGGGCGCGGACCGCAGCAGGTGATTGTGGAGCGCGGTGATGGTGTATCCACCTTGCAAAAGGCGCGTCATCACAGGGTTCACTTCCTCGTGCGTGAGCACAAGATCGCCCATTACCATCACTTCGTCCCCCATAGGCTGAAACGCGGCCCAGGAGCCGAGCGCCAGCGAAGGCTCTATCGATACGCCATCCAGAACAACGCGCAGGTCGGAGCGAGGAAATCCGTAGCGACGAACTCCGTCCGGCTGCTCGACGCCGGGGCGTCCCAGCGCGGCGTCAACCTTCGCCCAGTCCGGTGCCGCCCAAGCAGGTGCGGCTAGTAGCAGCGTGGCCAACCCCGATAACAGCACCGTCCGCATAGTTTTGCTTCAACTCCTGATGCATAATGAGATCATGGTCGATGCCTCCTCGGGCACGCCAAAGCTGCGACACTCATGCATCGGCGCCGACCGCAAGGCACCTTGTAGATTCACAAGGTCCGCTGGCGGCATTCTGCACTAGAAGGCGATCGAACTCTTGTGCGAACGCAGCCGTCGGCAAACGACATTGGCGCACTGTCGGCACTGCTCGCACGCGGCTATGGTCGGCGCAAACAACAGAGGAGATGCCTCGGGCATTATGCGCCTACTACTGATCGAGGACGACGAGGACACGGGGAGCGCCGTTGTTGAAGCGCTGCGTGCTCGCGGTCACGCCGTCGATTGGGAGGACGACGGAAAAAGCGGACTTGATCGCGCCGTGAGCGGTGCTCACGCGTTGCTGATCGTTGACCGAATGCTGCCAGAGATGGATGGGCTATCGGTTGTCACCGAGCTGCGCCGTCGCCAAGTCGTAGCACCCGTGCTGATGCTCACGGCGCTAGGCTCCGTGGGCCAACGAGTCGAAGGTCTTGAAGGTGGAGCCGACGACTATCTTGTCAAACCGTTCGCGATCGCCGAACTGGTCGCGCGCGTTGAAGCGCTGCAGCGCCGGGCGGCCGGCCCGCCCAGCATCCTCTCGCTGGGCGATCTGACACTCGACCGTCTCGCTCGGACGGTGCGGAGAGGCAACACGCCCATCGAACTAATCCCACGCGAGTTCCAGCTTCTCGAACTACTGATGCTGAACTCGCCGGCCGTGCTTACGCGGTTGATGCTGCTGGAGACCGTGTGGAAGTTCCGTTTCGATCCTGGCAGGAACCTCGTCGAAAGCCACATCAGTCGGCTGCGGGCAAAGATCGATCGCGGTGACGATCCCCCCCTGATCCATACCGTGCGTGGGGAAGGCTATGCCGCTTGGAGTGATTAGCCGGCTGTTGCGCTCGACGGTGTCCCGTCTTGTTGCGCTCAACGCGCTGCTGCTCGTCATCAGCATGGTCGCCGGCGCGCTCGGCGGCTGGATCGCAACGCGCGGGGTGGTTGAGCGCGAGGCTCGAAATCGCATCGAGCTGGAGTCGCACGTGATCGCCCTCGAAGCGCAACGGGGAGGCCTTGATCGCGCACTGGAAATAATTCGAGCGAAGGCCGAGCGGCCGGGGTCGCCCGAGTATTATTTAGTTGGGCCAGATGGACGCACGCTGATCGGCGACATCCAAATTGTACCGCGAAAGGTCGGTTGGCACTTTATCGACCAGCCTCCGCCGCAACCCGGCGTCGAGGGCGTCCATCTGCTGGCGATGACGCGACGCCTTCCCGATGGATCCCTTCTCATCGTTGGAGAGGATATGGAGCGAAGCGAAGCAATCCGCGACGCTGTTTTCGGGGCCATTCTGACCGCTGGCGGAATCGCGTTGGTGTTCGGCATCATCGCAGGCCTCTTCGCCACGCGGCAGACGCTGCGCCAGATGAAGCGGATCAACGTTACCGTCCGAGCAGTCGAGCGTGGCGATCTCTCGGCGCGGACCGGCGCTCCGGTCGATGCGCGCACCGATCTTGATCAACTCGCGTTGGCCATCGACCGTATGCTCGATCGGATTGACACGCTGGTAGCCACGATCCGTCGCGTGTCGGCGGAGGTCGCCCACGACCTGCGCACGCCGCTCACGCGGGTGAGGCACTCTGTTGAATTGGCGTTGGCACAGCACGATGAAGAGCTCAGGTCTGCGGCGCTGGGTGAGGCGTTGGCCGGGCTGGACGAGGCGCTTCGGCTGTTCAGTGCGGTGCTGGATCTAGCGGAGATTGATGCCGGTAACGCGCGCGCGCGATTTCAGCCTATCGACCTGGCAGAGATCGTTGACCGGGTGGTGGATGCCTATCGTGCAGAGATCGAGGCTTCCGGCCGCAACATCTCTGTGAGCTTAGCGCGAGAAGCGCTGGTCGCCGGTGACGCCGACCTGCTGGCGCGTGCGCTCGCCAACCTGATTGAGAACGCGCTCAAATACTCCGGTGAGCACGCTCGTATCGATGTTTCGGTCACCGAGCAGGCCGACACGTTGACGATGGCGGTCGCCGACGACGGTCCCGGCGTATCCGATTGCGAGGTCTCCGAGATGCTGCGCCCGTTCGGGCGCTTGGACCGAGCGCGGCGTGCATCCGGCAACGGCCTTGGCCTCGCCATCGCCGACGCCGTTGCCCGACTGCACCGTGGAGCGCTGGCCTTTGCGCGGCTCCAGCCAGGGCTGGCGGTCGAAATCAGATTGCCGCGGGCACCGGCGGTGACGGCGGCTCGAATACTGGATCAAGTTGACTGAGCGTGACGAAAGGCGCTTCGCTGGTCCAGCGACCGACTAACGTATCCCGGAACGTGCGAACGTTTATGCCGGCGAAGCCGTGGTTCCTCGGCCGGCGACACGGCGTTCGTGCGCCGCGACCGCGCGACGGTATGCGGCATCCGCCACCTGTCGCACGGCGCTGGGCGGAAACGGCGCGACCGAACTGACGTTGATCTCGCACAAGACATAGCTGTCCGAGCCGCGATCGTCTTTCGGCCCGTAGAGGAAGTCCGCGTCCCACAGGAGCGGCAGCTCGTCATGCTCGATGGCGAGGATGTGCTGCAACCCGGGAATCCACGACTGTTCCATATCGTCTCTGAGCGACTGGAAAGCGCCGGCGTCGGCAGGCTGCATGACCCGCGGCCCCGGCTGCGCCTTCGGAGAATCGACCCCTTCCGCGGGTAGCGGCAATAGCGCGCGGATCAGTTGGTGGCCGAAACCGACGACCGTGCCCTCGCTCACATAGCAGCGGATCATGCCGTCCCCGAGCCGCGGTTGGAACGGTTGGTCGATGAGGCATTCGCCGCGCTCAAAATAGGGTGCGAACCGAGCGATCAGGGCATCGAGGGGGATCTTGAACGGAACGCTGTCCCGCGCGGCGTGAAGGACCGAAACGATCGGTTGGGCGCCACCCCCCCGGTCAGCAACTTCGACCCGCCACACGCCCCGGCCGCCATTGCTCCGATTTTCCTTGAGCACACGCGGCCCGGAAGCCAGGCGTTCAAGAAGCAGCGCGCGCAGTTCCTCCAGATCGGCGTAGCGGTGTGTGTCGGTGCCCCAACCCAGCGCCCGCGTGGCGTGAAGCACGCTTTTCACGCCCATTTTCGCGATGATATCGGGATGCGCGCTGATCGAGACGCCCGCCGCCGCGGCCTCGCGCAAAATCGGATCGAGCCTTGAGCGGTCACCGGCGTCGCTGATCGGGTCGGCCCAGACCATCACGCCATCGCACGTCAGCAGACGGTCGCGCGTTGTACCAGCCGTCTCGTCGGCATATCCAATCGCCTCGACCTCACCGCCCAACTCACGCAGCGCTGCCATGATCGGCCACTGGCGCGCGCTTTGCACGTCCAGAGGGCTGGTGGGGAGGTCGGTTCGCCACAACAGGCCGATCTTGGGGCAAGTGGTCAAGGCCGACTTCACTCGCCTCCCGTTCATCGCCGCTCTCCAACTCAGGCGCTGGCGGTGGCGATCGCCTGCGCATAACGGCGGTCGGTCGCTTCCCAGTCGAGGTTCTTGAACCACGCGTCGATATACCTGGCGGCTTGGGTGCCGTAATCCATGTGAAAGCTGTGTTCATACATATCGAGCGCGAGCAGCGGTATGCCGGCCGCAGCGCCGTGCATGTGATCCCAAGCCCAATGATTGTTGAGCGAGCGCGTGTGGACGTTGTAAGCGAGGATTGTCCAGCCAGAGCCGCCCGCAAGGCTCATGCCGGTGCGGCGGAATTCCGCCTCCCATGTCGCGAACGAGCCGAAGGCGGCGTCAATGGCGTCGCGGACCGAACCGGCCGCCCGGCCGTCGCCGCCCAACCCGTCGAAGTAGATTTCATGCAGCACCACCGAGCCGGTACGGTGCAGTTCCTCGCGTTTGAGGCCGCCGTAGATGGCAGGCGGCGCTTCGGTATCGGCGAGCGCGGCGGCCAGCCGTGGCCGCAATGCGTTCAGCGTCTTGACCGAGCCGGCATAGTTGTTCTCGTGGTGCGACGTGATCAATCGCTCGGACAAGCCCTCAAGCCTGGCCGGATCGAACTTGAGCGGCTTGATTTGATGGTTGCCGGCAAAGGCGGGGACGGTCGACGGCGTGGCGACCGGCGTCCGGGCGGAGGCTTCGTTGATCGTCATGGCGGCGGCTCCTATGCCTAGGGTTGCGATTGCACTGCGTCGGGAGAGATTGTCGATCGTCACATTCGGTCCTTTCCAATATGATTGATTAGGCTGCGTAAGAGTGACGGTGCGTCGCGATCATCCGAACAGGACGAGGCCCGCCCCCGCCGCGGCGAGAACAACCCACAGGATCGTCGTTTTGGCCTTGAACACGTAAAGGAGCGCGAGGGCGACGGCGAAGATCGCGAGCGGGATCACCACGCCGGGCACGTTCACGAGAGTCTTTTGCCCTAGTTCCAGCGTCGTGGCGGCGATCAGCCCGACGACCGCTGCTGATATTCCCTCTAGGAAGGTCTTGATCTTTTCGTTGTCCACCAGCCGTTCAAGCTGGTCATGAAAGAACAGAGAAAAGCTGAATGCCGGCAGGAAGATGCCGATCGTCATCACGATCGCTCCGAGTGGGCCGCCGCCGAAATATCCGATGAACGTCGAGAAGATGATCAGGGGTGCCGGCAGAATCCCCGATAGGGCGAGCCCGTCGAGGAACTGCGCATCCGTCATCCATCCATTGCCAACCGCATCGGCACGCAGGAACGGGATGACTGTGTAGGCCCCGCCAAAGGTGAGGAGCCCGGCCTTGAGGCCCGAGATGAAAAGATCCAGCAGCGACGGTTCTTGGTTTGCGACGGGTTGCGCCGAGACCGCATCTCCACCAACCGGACCGGCGAAAGTGACCCAGGCGAAGTAGAGCCCGAGCCCGACGAGCACGGCCATGAGCAGGCCGGCCGTCACCCGCTGACGGCGCGTCGCGAACATATAGACGAGGCCCGCGATCGGCAGGGTGAGCCAGAACGGCGTGCCGACGAGGGCCGCTAGGCCGGCGACGCCCGCGATACCCCAAAGCCAGCGGTCGAGCAGGATGTGACCGCCAATCCGGTGCACGGCGCGCACGATCAGGGCGATGACGGCCGGTTGCACTCCGAGAAATGCCGCGGTTGCGGCGGCAGTCTGCATGATCCCGGTGGAGAGATACAGCCAGGACAGCGCGAACATTAGGACAAAGCCCGGCATCATGAATCCCAGGCCTGCAAGAAGACCGCCGAGCTTTCCTTTAGGAAGCGTGCCGAAGAAGACGCATAGCTCGTGAGCCTCCGGACCGGGGAGCACCTGATACACGGCTAGGATGCGGTTGAACCTGGCACTTGAGACCCAGTGTTCCTCGTCGACCAACTCGCGGCGGATCATGGCGATTTGGGCGATCGGGCCACCCCATGCCAGGAAACCGAACCGCAAGAACTTGGCGAAGATCTGTGCATACGAAAGCTGCGGCAAAATGCCTTGACCTTCCGCAGAACCTACAGCCTCGCTCGGTACATTTGTCTGCATTCACCACGTTCCTCAAGCTATAACAGTCATCTCTCGGCCGAGGGCCGAGTGCCTTGCGCTGACTCCCGACTTCACGGGTTTTGCCGGGTGAAGTAGGCGTAGAAGCCATCGAGCGCGTCGCCGGCACCGGCGATGCGCTGGAGATCGTCATCGAACGTCGCGCACACGCCTGACAGCATCGCGCTGAGTCCCGGCGTTTCCGGCCGCTCAAACTTGTCGTCGCCGATGTCGAGGTCGTGGATGATCTCCCCGATCGCGGCTAATCCCGGATCGCCGTCCAGCTCGGCGCGTAGCAGCAGGGTCTCGAAGCTGCACCGATCGCCCTCATGGGTGAACTCGGCATCGGTCATATCGAAGCGCAGCTCGCCGGCATCGGACGTGTAGCTCCTGCCATCGACGAACTTGAAGCTCGCGTGGGGGTCGATGAATCGTCGGATCAGCCAAGCGCAGGCGATGCGATCGACGTGGACGCCGCGCCGCGTCACCCAGACGCGATGCTTGAGGTCAGCGGGCGACACCGCAGCCGCTTCGCCTGTGCGGCCGACGTCGGGATGGGCGTAACGCTTCTCGTCCAAATCCCGCAGCGCCGCCTCGGCACCTTGACGACCGTGCGCGCCAAAGAAGTCGAGCCGGACAATCTCAGAAAGCCGTCGCTGGAGTTTTGAGATCTCGGTCCCCGACGCCGGCCCAGTGTCGAGCAACTGCCGTGCGGCTTGGGCCAGCTCGTCATAATCGGCATCCCGCGCAGCGTCGAAAAGCTGGCGGAGCTCAACGTCGCTCTGGCCTTCGATCATCTGCGCGTCGATCAGCACCGCCTCGCCGCCGCTGGTCGTGATCTCTGCCAGCAGGTCGCGAAATGCGGTTTCGTTCTCCTCGCGACGGGGGAGCACATGAACAGCGTTCTTGAGCGGCACTGCGCCAATCGCCTGCAAGCGGCGCCAGATTTTCACACGCAGATAGGGCGGCTTCGCAGGGATTTGGTGCAGCAATGCTAGCCAATGCTCGGAGTCTTGCGAAGCGTCCATAACGCATATGTATCATTTCCGATGTTGAAATGAAACACGTATATCTCCATCCTGCAACGGTTCAGGAAGGGTGCGGATTGCGGGCGAAGCGCAAGCGACGTTCGACGGCGACGATCGCTGGCTCGTTTCGGTGTTTGGCGGCGCTACGGTAGTAGGAACAACGGGATGTATTCGTTATGTTTATCCTGCACGGGGCACCAAATTCCGCCGCCGGCCGCCGTTTGTGCGCGTCAGCCGCACAGGCTACGATCAGCGAAAACTCAGTGTTAACACGATCGTAGGCACGGCGGCCATCGACGGCAAAAAGTTCGAATCCTGTGGGTGCAACGAACTTTCACTACATGAAGAATCGGAATTGGTAGGGTGTGCTGCCTAGATTCGTCATGCGCTTGAGGACGCGCGCCAGCACCTTCGCATAACTCATCGTTACGGGTAGCGGATCATACAGCCCGTCATTGTTCCAGTTCATCTTCGACAAGGCGAGCGCCGCGCGGGCGCTGTCGTCCCACGTGCCGTGCCCGGCATGGCGGACAAGTCGGATCGGACGCGGCGTGCCGCGCTGACCCTGAAAATAGGTTTTCGGTCCCAAAGTCTCCACGGCACCGTGCATCCACAGTAGTGCCTCGCGCTCGCCAAGCCCGATCAGTGAGCCACGCTTAATTGGAAACGCCGCCGCCTTACCTCCCGAATTGGCTTGGTCGCGTTCCCAACGCGCGCCGCGCCAGCCCACATCCTCGACCACCTGAATCAAATCGACCGCCTCGCACAGCGGTAGTGCCTCGAAGCAGCCGAGCACTTCTGCGTCTTTGAACTCGGTCGATTTGTGGACCATGACCCGGCGCGGCGAGCGTCCGCCATGCCGGTGACGATACAGCGTCATCGACCGCGTGATGACACGGAACATCTCAGCCTGCGATAAAAAGGGATTATCGCGTTGCACCTGCACGTCGGCGGTATCGTAGGCGATAAACTCCAAGCCGGCGCCCTCCGCGTCGAACACCTGGCTGCAACAAGTCACAAATCGCGGTTTGTCGGCACCGTTCGACCGCACCGCATAGGAAATGCCGACATAGGCTGTTTCTGGGTCCACGTCGGCTAGCTTCCAGGGAACGCCGCCGGCCTTGGCATACAGCGCCAGCCCGACTCGCCACATCACGCTCGCACGGCAGCGATAAGCGAGCGCCTTGTCTTCGCGCACGATCTGGATCGGCATCCCGCGCGCGGCCGTATAGGCTTTGAGATGATCGTGGAGATCGAAATCGTCCCCCGCGCCGTAGAAGCCACGCTCCCACCGCTGCGGTAGGTAGATGAACAAGACATCGAAGTCGCTGCGGAACGCCTCAAGGGGCTGGATCGCACGAACGAGCTGTTCGGCGAGCAACACGTGCGGCATCGCCGATTGTGCCATCTCGCTCTCAAACGATCCGTCCAGCTCGACACGGCATTTCTTGGTTGCCGCCGTCACGCGCATGTCGAACACGGTATTGAAGCCCGGCCAATCCGGCAGATAGTCGGTTCGCTCGACCGGGCGCACGCTCTGGCTCAGCTCACGCATGAATGCGAACAGTCGCTCGGACTCGCCCTTCGGGGCCAGCGTCGCTACCCGGATCGGCGATTGCACCAATCCGCGCGAATGGGGGCCGAACCGCTTGAGCCCGCGCAGCGGATGAATGTCCCGCTCGCTCGTTCGCTCGGGATGGAACACCAGCTCGGGTTCGGGATACCATATGGTCGGGGCGATCTCGCTCGTCATGGCTGCACCAGCTTGGAGAAGGCCGTGTTCTTCCCGACTGCGAAGCGAGCATCGATCCCGTCGCCAATCGACAGCGCCAGAAGCGCTTCGCCGGCAAGGCGCTTTGCCCAAAAATCGATAAGCCGATCGAGATCACGATTATAGCGCTTCACCGTCCGTTCGCGCGCGAAGTCGGCGGTGATCGCTTTGGTCGCGTCCGTGACACCCTCAAACACGATCTTTGGATCAAGCAGCAGCCAAAGACCGTCGTCTGCCCAGTCAAGCCGGACCCCGACCCCCTCGTGCCATTTCAGGTCCGGGTGTTTGGGCACGGTGCCAGTCGTCTGATGAGTTATCGCGCGAAGCCCATCCCATGCGCTGTCGGCGGGATCTACTGGCACGAGCAAATCAGCGCTGCGGCGGCGGATCGCACGAACATTCTTGGCGGCACACAGCGCCTCTACCAAGGCATCGCGTAGCAGGCCGCGTTCGCCGGACTCATAGCGCAGGCGCCGCTTCTCGAAGGTGGCCAGATCGAACGCAGTGATTCCGAACGGGTCGAACACTCGACGGAACTCGGCATCGCTGCCGAAACCGAGCACGCCCGCTTGCGTGCGCGTCACGATCAGGCGCGCGTTCGCCTCGGCGACCGCCGAACGCGCCGCTGCGACACCCTCGATCGTGCATACCAGCTTGCGGCAATTGGCCGGGATGGTGACGGCAAGCCCGTTGAGCCGAATGAGGGGCCAGCCCCGCTGGCCCGAGGGCTCGGGAGCGCCCGACACGCGCGACCGTCCTGTTGCCAGCGCGTTGAGAGCGGATGTGTCGAGCGCGGGCAGCAGCCGCACGAGATCACGTAATATCTCATCGAAGCTCTCAATCCGCACCAGCCCGCACTCAACGCCCGCGTCGCTGGCGCGCTGGAGAAGTCGGATGACCCGCCCGAGCGGTGGATCGCTACCGCGATGCAGCCAGAACAGTCCGCCAGGATAACCGCCCGGCTGATTGAGCGCCGTTTCAAGCGCGTCCATCACTGAATCGTCGCGTCCGCTGTAGCCGGCGACTACGAGGCCGGATCGTCGGCAGGCATCCACGAGCTGCTGACGAAGCGCCGCATCCTGCTGGCGCAGCTCATCGGTCGTGTTCTTAAGCCGACGCGAGCGGAAATCGCCGTGCAGCTTCACTGCGATGGGCCATTTTTGCGCGCCGATCAATTGCCCCGCCAGTTCCGGAGCGTCGAGTGCAACGACGCTCAACGTGCCCGTTGTGCCATACGTTCTCGCGCAGGCATCTTCGATCAAGTGGTCGAAATTGGTCGTCCAGACGAGCTGAGTGTGGCCCGCTTTTAGAAGCGAGGCGAGGGCAAGATGGCCATAGGCCAGCTTCGCGCCGCTAATCATGCCTTGAATAAAAGTCGTGCGATCGCGCTCCACCGGGTAGGTTGCTTCGAAGAGCGCCGCGTATTCATCCGGTGAACCCGGCGACGGTAGTCGCTCGGAACTCGCAATGTGCGAGTCTAACAGCGCGCGGATCGCAGGATTACCGAGATCGGCGACACTCTGCGGCGACGCCTTGCGTTGGGCAACGAACAACGTTTGCTTGAATTGCCAGATCATATCCCAAGCGCTGGGGATGCCGGCTGAAACCGACGCACCCGCGCCAAGGAGCCACATTAATTGGCCGGGGCGCAGCGCGAAGCGCCGCACAAAGTCATCGCTCGATAGCTCGCTCGGGCTCGTTATGCTCTCCATCCGCCCATGCCTAACCGATCCACAAGCCTTCGCCAGCAGATTTTGTTCTCTAATGGTTCTCTAGGCTCAACCTTGTGATCGGCAGGTGCGGGAAGCGACGCCACCGTTGTAAGCGCCTGGGCTTCCGAGCAGCCGTAGCGCAGGTCATTCGGGGGGTGGTGGCAGCAGAGGCGGCGCCTCGTAGGCTTCTAGCTGCCACGGCCCCTGGTAGTTCTCAATGATGCCTTCGGTCGGCACGGGCATGCCGGCAATGAGCGCGATCTGCCCGAGACACCGGCTCAGGTGTCCGCGTAAGATTTCGAGGCCGTCGAAATAGGCTTGGCGCACGTCCGGCGGTCGATGAAACTCGCCGAAACGTGGATGCGGGGGCGCATCCTTGTCGCGCCGCAACAGCTCCTCGTAAGTCATAAACTGTCGAATACCAGTCGCCATCGCATCGAGCAGAAGGAACAGCGGTCCGTCCTGCAACTCGGCGAGTTCCACCTCTTTGTCGACGATCAACTGGCGGATTTCCTTGAGCGAAGTGAGAGCTCTCTCGATGCAATCGTCGCAACATTCCCACGCAGATAGGACGCGCCGATCGCGCAAACGGAGGACGATCTCGCGCGCCACACGGCGCTCGCGATCTTTAGGGCTGACCGCAATGCTGATGAAAGGCAAGTTCAAGGTGACGTCACCTATCCGGCCAGCGACTTGGCGGCGAGCGCGGGCGAGGAGATCGGTCAGATCGAACTTGAAGGGGATATCGCCACTTCGCACGGCTCAGGCCTCGCCCGGCAGGGTAATTGATGCAGCGAGAGCCGCCCCAATGGGCCCCGATCGGCGTTCGAGGAAATAGCGGACGCGATCGTCATTGCTGTCATCGAACTGCTGTCCAACCTGACAGGTCAGCAGCAGATCGGCAGCCCAGGTTTCGAGCGGCCAATCCCGCCCGACGCAGGCGGATTTCAGCAGGCTGAAGGTGGGAGATTGGCCGTCATTGAGTTCGACAAGAGCGCGGTGGAGGTTGTCGGCATCGACCACCCGATTTCCGACCGGCATGTCGCCAACGCGGATTCGTTTTCGCAGGGGGTAGGTAACTGCGTAGGGAAGCTCAGGCGGTGCGTAGAGCAGGTAGAAGACGGCCTTGCCGAAATCCCGATTGAGCGTGTCGATCAGTTCGACCTGTCGGTGTCCAGCCTGAATTGCGGCGAAGGTGCAGGTTTCGTCGAAGCTGTAGGTTCGGTGGAGTGCGGCGGCTGCTTGCTGCCCATCGCGGCGGATGAACGCATTCATGCCATGAAGGAAACCAATTTCATCTTCGTCTTCGACATCATGGTTAGTCGGAAAGAGACGTTTGGATTGGAGCAGGCCAATCTTCTTCGCCACCAGCTTGTCTTGTCGATAGACGAAGACGAGGATCGCAATATCCGCCGTTTCCCAACGCCGGCGTTGCGGAAAATCCCAATCCCAATGGGGAGCGCCTAGGCGCCGCAAACCACCGATGTTGTGAGTATCCATGCGGATGATCGCGCCCGAAGGCAGGAGCGTCGGCGCACTGTTGGGGATCAGCGCTTCAATCAATCCGTCATCGAGCGATGTCTCGCGGATATTGGGGAGATTGGCCAGGCGCTCACATACGTGGCGGTTTGCGTCCGCGAAGACGCCACGGAACCAGGCAACAACGTCGGCGGGTATCACTGGCCAAGGATTCAATCGCGTTCCCCTCATCTGCCGAGGTAATTGCACTACGCAATCCGACCAAGCGGTATCTACGGCGGCGGCAGAGGCAACTTGCCATCGGGAGGCTCGAAAGTGTGGGCCGTTGATCCTACCCCCGATGCTTCTCGAATAATCAGCGGCGTCGCACTACGCCATAGGGCGGCTACAGGCGCGCGGCGGCGGTTCTATAGGAGTGCAAACGGCGATGTGTATTCGTTATGTTTATCCAGGGCGGGGCGCCAGAAATACGGAAGCCGTCCCGTCAGGGGCGGCTTTTGTGTTTCTGGGCGGGTCTGCCAGAAGGTTCGGACGGTTCGGAATCGCAGCGACCGCAGGGAGCGAAGATGACGGAGCGCCGCAGGCGCGAACTAATCCTTCCGGGCGCAATTCGCTTAAAGTGTCGGCGATCTGCCCGATCCTTCCGGGCCTTTATACGCATCAATAATAAAGGCCGACCCCGCGCTGGCGGGACCGGCCTTCATCACAGGCGTCAGGGAGGGCCGAATTCAGCTCGCGGCCTGCTCCGCATACTGGTCGTAGGCTTCGAGCGCCTGCGCCGCGTACATCGCGCTGGGACCGGCACCCATATAGACGGCAAGACCCATGGTCTCGGCGATCTCCTCGCGCGTGGCGCCTTTCTTGCGTGCAGCTTCGACATGGTAGGTGATGCACGGATCGCAGCGCACCGCGACCGAGATCGCGACCGCGAGCAGTTCCTTGGTCTTCGCGTCGAGCGCGCCGCCCTCATGTGCGGCAGCACCCATTTCGCGAAAGGCCTTCATCACGCCCGGCGCACCCTTGTGCAGCTCCTTGATCGCGGGGATCAGGTTCGCACCGATGGCAGGCCAGTCCTTGAAGTTAGTGCTCATCGAAGTTTCCTTTAGAAACGGAAGGCCACGCCTGCGCTCAGCACCCAGGGGTCGAGCTTGTGTTCGGTCTCGATCACCTTGGTGCCACCGGCATACCAGCGCGCGGTGGTGTCGATGAAATAGCGCTTCGCATCGACCGACAGTGCAAAGCCGCTGTCGCCGACCGGCACGTCGATCCCGCCCTGCAGCACGAAGCCGAATTCGTCGCTCAGGTTGAAATCGTCGGCACCCGCAGAAACGGCGAAGGCACCCGGCTTGTCATCGAGCCAGATGAAATAGGCGACGCCGGCACCGACATAGGGCGAGATGCCGCCGCCATTGAGGTGATATTTGGCGGTGACGGTCGCGGGGAGCAGCAGCGCGTCGGAAACCAGTTCGGCCCCGGCAGCGCCGTCAACACCATCGACATCGTGCTGGGTCAGGCAGCAGATCGTCTCGACCGACAGGTTGTTGGCGAGGAAATATTCGATCGCGACGGTGGGCACGTAATTGTCGTTGGCTTCAGTCTGCGTTCCGGCAGGCAGGCCGACGAGGTCTAGATTGACCTTTTCGATCTTGCCGTCGGGCAGGACGGCAGAGCCCAGTACCTTCACCTGAATGGTGCCGGCTTCCTGCGCTTGTGCAGGCACTGCCAGGGCAGCGGACATCGCGATGGCGGCACTGATGATAGTCTTCATTGTTCAGTTCCCGTCGCTGCAGTGGCCGCCCCTTGCGGCCCGCATGTTTCCTGCAACGTTGGGCTGCCGATTGGCGATTATGGATCACGCAATCATTGTCCTGGATCAAAGACGCACGGATCGTTCGCGGCGAAAGGGTGCGCATGCGAAGCGATGGTGGACCCGGTCAGATGCAGAAATCGGCAATGGTGAAAAACCTGATAGCGCTGGTGGGGACACGCAGCGATCAGGAGGCGCTGGAAGAAGTGCTGCGCCCGGTCGTCTGGCCGGTAAAGGTCCGCGCGGGGGCGCAAGTCAGGATATCGCTTTCCGCAGATCACCTTGTCTATATCCAGTCCGGGGCGACCAAGCTCGTCGCACAGGCGGGCGATGGCGAGGACCACGTGCTCGCCTTCCAGTTTCCCGGCGATCTGGTGACCGTGTCGGCCAGCGGTCCTCACACCTATCTGCTCTATGCGCTCAAGGACAGCGAGCTCGCGGTGCTCGACCAGGACGAGGTGATCAAGGCGTGCAGCGGCATGCCCGAAGCGCTGACCAATCTGCTGGGCCGGGCGATGCGCGCGCTCAATTTGTGCCGCGACGGCGCGATCCTTCTGAGCCGCCGCAGCGCCAGTGAGCGGGTGGCCGGGTTCATCCTCCAGCTTGCCGAACGGCTGAAAAAGATGACCGACGCGGAAGGGGGGGTGTGCCTGCCCATGACCCGCCGAGAGATGGGCGAGGCGCTGGGCCTGACCGTCGAGACCGTGAGCCGCGAGTTCAGCCGCCTGCGCGCCGAAGGGCTGATCGAAACGCGAGGACGGGCCTGGTTACGGGTCGTCGAGGGGCCCGCGCTTGCCGCACGGGCAGGGCTGTTCGCCATCGCAGCATGAATTTTTGAAAATTGCGCAAGATCAATGATTGGCCCCAGTCGCCCTACTAGGGAACGCTGGAACAGGGACGGAGAACTCCATGCAAGCTGAAGCCGCACTAGGTCGCACAGGCCTGTGGTTTGCCGTTATGATCATTGCGATCATGGCATCCGCACTGGGCCATGACACTGCCTATTCCATTCAGGCCGGAATGGTGGCGTTCGTCGCTTTCCTGCTGGTCCTGTTTTCGGCAGCGCGGTTCGACCCGGCGTCGACCGCGCGCAGTTTCTTCAAGATGCCCGACGGGCCTTCGCGTTATGACGACGACCCGGTGCGCTGGGGCGTGATCGCGACCATGTTCTGGGGTCTGGCGGGCCTTGCGGCCGGCGTTTTCATCGCGCTGCAGCTGCGGTTCCCCGTGCTGAACCTTGAGCCTTATTTCAATTTCGGGCGTCTGCGACCGCTCCACACCAGCGCGGTGATCTTCGCCTTTGGCGGCAATGCGCTGATCGCGACCAGCTTCTACGTCGTGCAGCGGACCTGCCGCACGCAGCTGGCGTTCCCGTCGCTCGCGCGCTTCGTCTTCTGGGGCTATCAGCTGTTCATCGTGCTGGCGGCGACCGGCTATCTGCTGGGCGTCACCCAGAGCCGCGAATATGCCGAGCCCGAATGGTATGTCGACCTGTGGCTGACGATTGTCTGGGTCGCCTATTTCGCGGTCTTCGTCGGCACCATCGTGAAGCGACACGAGCCGCATATCTACGTCGCCAACTGGTTCTACCTCGCTTTCATCGTCACCGTTGCGATGCTCCATATCGTCAACAATCTGGCCGTGCCCGTGAGCTTCCTCGGCAGTCGCAGCTACTCGCTGTTTGCCGGTGTGCAGGACGCCCTGACCCAGTGGTGGTACGGCCATAATGCGGTCGGCTTCTTCCTGACCGCGGGCTTCCTTGCGATGATGTACTACTTCGTGCCGAAGCAGGCCGAACGGCCGGTCTATTCCTACCGCCTGTCGATCATCCACTTCTGGAGCCTGATCTTCCTCTATATCTGGGCAGGTCCGCACCACCTCCATTACACCGCGCTGCCCGACTGGGCGCAGACGCTGGGCATGGTCTTCTCGATCATGCTGTGGATGCCCAGCTGGGGCGGCATGATCAACGGCCTGATGACGCTGAACGGCGCATGGGACAAGATCCGCACCGACCCGATCATCCGCATGATGGTGATGGCGCTGGCCTTTTACGGCATGAGCACCTTCGAAGGGCCGATGCTGTCGATCAAGAGCGTCAACTCGCTGTCGCACTATACCGACTGGACCATCGGCCACGTGCATTCCGGTGCGTTGGGCTGGAACGGCATGATCACCTTCGCTTGCGTCTATTATCTGGTCCCGCGCCTGTGGAAGCGTGAGCGCATGTACAGCCTGCGCATGATCAACTGGCATTTCTGGCTCGCGAGTGCCGGAATCGTCTTCTACGCGGCCAGCATGTGGGTGGCGGGCATCACCCAGGGCCTGATGTGGCGTGAATACGGCCTCGACGGCTATCTGGTGAACAGCTTCGCCGACACCGTGGAAGCCGTGAAGCCGATGTTCCTGCTGCGTGCCTTTGGTGGCCTGCTCTACCTCGCGGGTGCGATCGTCGCTGCCTACAACGTCTGGATGACGGTTGCGGGCAAGCTGCGCGAGGAAGCGCCGCTGGGCGACGCGGCCTACGATCCCGAGGCCGACCGCCCGATCACCCCTGCAGCCGTCCCGGCCGAGTGAGAGAAAGTCCTATGAGCGATACACCCAAGGAACCGTTCGCCGGGCACAAGAAGCTCGAGAAGAACATTACCCTCCTCGCGGCGGGGACCTTCATTACCGTGGCGATCGGCGGCATCGTCGAAATCGCCCCGCTGTTCTGGATCGACAACACGATCGAGAAGGTGGAGGGCATGCGCCCCTACACCCCGCTCGAACTGGCCGGACGCGACATCTACATCCGCGAGGGATGCTATGTCTGCCACAGCCAGATGATCCGTCCGTTCCGCGACGAGGTCGAACGCTACGGCCATTACTCGCTGGCGGCGGAAAGCATGTACGACCACCCGTTCCAGTGGGGTTCCAAGCGCACCGGGCCCGACCTGGCGCGGGTGGGCGGGCGCTATTCGGATGAATGGCACGTGCAGCACCTGACCAACCCGCAGGCCGTCGTGCCCGAGAGCGTAATGCCGCAATACGGCTTCCTCGCCGAGGCGGACCTCGAGGTGCACGATCCGGCAGCCAATCTTGCCGCGCTGCGGGCCGTGGGCGTTCCCTATACCGAGCGCGATCTCGAAATGGCGATGAACGACCTCAGGGCGCAGGGCGATCCCGACGCCGATGCCGAGGATCTGGCAGAACGCTATCCCAAGGCACAATTGCGCGACTTTGACGGCGATCCGGGCCGCGTGACCGAAATGGATGCGCTGGTCGCCTATCTCCAGATGCTCGGCACGCTGGTCGACGTGAACAGCGCGGCGGCACAGGAAGAGCTTGCTGAGGAGGATGGACGGTGAGCGTCTATGAAACCTTGCGGCATTTTGCCGACAGCTGGGCCCTGGTGGCCATGTTCGTGGTGTTCCTGACCCTGTGCGCATGGCCTTTCCGGCCCGGCGCCCACAAGCAGAACAACACAGCGGCAAACTCCATTTTCAAGGACGAGATCCATGGAGAATAAGCGGATCGACGAAGCCACCGGCACCGAAACGGTCGGCCACGAGTGGGACGGTATCGAGGAACTCAACACGCCGCTGCCGCGCTGGTGGCTGTGGACGTTCTATCTGACCATCATCTTCGCAATCGGATACGTGATTGCGTATCCGGCGATCCCGATGGTTTCTAAGGCCACCGAGGGCATGCTCGGCTGGTCGAGCCGCGGGCAGCTGGCCGACGAAATGACCGCCGCTGATCTTGCGCGGCAGGATTTCCGCGAACAGCTGGCGGTGACCGACCTCAACAAGATGACCGCCGATCCGCAGCTGTTGCAGCAGGCGGTTGCGGGCGGGGCGGCCGCGTTCAAGGTGAATTGCGTCCAGTGTCACGGCTCGGGCGCGGCAGGTGTGCAGGATCTGGGGTATCCCAACCTCAATGACGACGACTGGCTATGGGGCGGCGATATCGAGTCGATTCACTATTCGATCACCTATGGCATCCGTCAGCCTGAAGACAACGACATGCGCCAGAGCATCATGCCGACCTTTGACGGCGCGCTCGACAGCGAGCAGATCAATGCGGTGGTCGATCATGTGCTGTCGCTCTCGGGCAAGGCCGAAATCAATCCGCAAGGCGAGCAGCTCTTCGCCGACAATTGCGCGGCCTGCCACGGCCCGGACGGCACCGGCATGCGGATCTTCGGTGCGCCGAACCTGGCCGATGCGATCTGGCTGCGCGGCGATAGGCGCGAAGCCATCAGCAGCCAGATTCTGCACCCGAAAATGGGCGCGATGCCGGCCTGGAAGGACCGGCTCGATCCGGTGACGATCAAGATGCTGGCTGCCTATGTCCACTCGCTGGGCGGCGGTGAGGAGACAGTAGTCCCGGTCGAAGAGCCGGCTGCGGATGCGCAAGGCGCAGCAGAAGGCGGGGCTGACAGTGACGGTCCAGCCTGACCCCGAACAACTTTATGCCAGCCGCAAGGCTGTTCATAACAAGCGGATCGACGGGCCGTTCCGCCGCTTCAAGTGGCTGGTCATGTTCGTCACCCTGGCGATCTATTACGGGACCCCGTGGATCCGCTGGGACCGAGGGCCCTATGCCCCGGATCAGGCCGTACTGGTCGATCTGGCCCATCGCCGGTTCTACATGTTCGGCATCGAGATCTGGCCGCACGAATTCTATTTCGTCGCCGGTCTGCTCATCATGGCGGGCATCGGCCTGTTCCTGGTCACCAGCGCAGTGGGGCGGGCATGGTGCGGTTACGCCTGCCCGCAGACGGTGTGGACGGACCTGTTCCAGCATGTCGACCGCTTCGTCGATGGCGACCGCAATGCCCGTATGCGCCTCGATGCGGCACCGTGGACATGGGGCAAGGTCCTGCGGCGCGCGTTCAAGTGGCTGATCTATCTCACCATCGCCTTCTGGACCGGCGGCGCGTGGATCATGTATTTCGCCGACGCGCCGACTCTGGTTCATGATTTCTGGCGGGGGGAGGCGGCCCCCGTTGCCTATATCACCGTGGCTGTCCTGACACTGACGACCTTCACCCTGGGCGGTTTCATGCGCGAACAGGTGTGCATCTATATGTGCCCCTGGCCGCGCATCCAGACGGCGCTGATGGACGAGAAGTCTTTGCTCGTCACCTACAAGGACTGGCGCGGCGAACCGCGCGGCAGCCTCAAGAAGGCCGAGAAGAGCCCCGGCGAATACGGCGATTGCATCGACTGCCAGCAATGCGTGGCCGTTTGCCCGACCGGGTGGGACATCCGCAAGGGCCCCGATATCTCCTGCATCACCTGCGCGCTGTGCATCGACGCCTGCGACAGGGTCATGAAGGATATCGGCCGCCCGCGCGGGCTGATAGACTATGCCACGCTGGAAGATTGCAAGGCCGAGGCGGCGGGCGAACCGCCGCGTCCGCCCTGGAAGACGCTGCTGCGGCCGCGCACTATCGCCTATTTCCTGATATGGGGCAGCATTGGCATGGGCCTGCTGTTCATGCTGGGCGTGCGTAGCCACACCGACCTGACCGTCTCGCCCGACCGCAATCCGCCCTACATGCTGCTGAGCGACGGTTCGATCCGCAATTCCTACACGCTGCGATTGCGCAATATGGAAAGCCGCCCGCGCGAGATGGAAGTGGCGCTGGAAGGCCTGCCGGGCGGGCTGATGTGGTCCGACACGATCGCGCGCGAGGATGCGGCGAGGACACAGGTCTTTACCGTGCCCGCCGACGCCACTTTGCCGGTCCGTGCCTATGTCATGGCGCCTGCCGATACCGGGGCGACAGAGTTTACATTCCGCCTCACCTCGCTTGACGAACAGCGCGAAAGTGACAGTGTGGTAACGGGCTTTACCGCTCCGGGAGAGCAATGATGGCCACCAGGATTTCCGGCAAATTCACCGGCTGGCACATGACCGCGATCCTCGTGGCGTTCTTCGGGATCGTGGCCGCGGTGAACTTCACCATGGCCGCCTATGCCAGCTCGACTTTCGGCGGGATCGTGGTCGAGAACTCCTATGTCGCGAGTCAGAAATACAATGACTGGCTGGACGAGGCGGAGCGTCAGCAGGCGCTCGACTGGAGTGTCGCGTCGGTCTGGCGCGAGGACCGTCGTCTGCAGGTCACGGCCACGGGGCCTGGCGCCGGGGCTGTGCTGACCGCCGATGCGCGCCACCCGCTGGGGCGGATGCCCGACCGGCCAATGACCTTCAACCGGCAGAGCGACGGCAGCTTTCTTTCGCGTGAGGCGCTTCCCGAAGGCCGCTGGACCGTCCGCTACGAATTGATCGATGGCGAGGCGCGCTGGCGCCATGAAGAAGACCTGGGGTGAACGGGCAGCTCCGCCTCGACGACGCGGGCGAACATAGCGTTCTCGCGGTTCCGGGCATGCATTGCGCCGGGTGCATGAGCAAGGTCGAGCGGCGGCTGGGCGAAATGCCGGGCGTAACCGCTGCACGGGTCAACCTTTCGGCGCGCACCGTCGCGGTCGATCACGATCCCTCGGTCAGCGACCGCGCGCTGGTAACGGCGCTCTTGGAGATCGGGTTCGAGGCCAAGCCGCGCCGCGATGCACTGGAAAAGCCCGTGTCGGCGGTCAGGCCGCTGCTTGCGCCGCTCGCCGTTGCCGCCTTTGCCGCGATGAACGTCATGCTGCTCTCGGTCAGCGTCTGGTCGGGCGCGGAGGGCAGCACCCGCGAGCTGTTTCACTGGATCTCCGCACTGATCGCGGTGCCCGCCATCGCCTTTGCCGGGCAGCCCTTCTTCCGTTCCGCATGGAAGGTGCTGCGCCAAGGCCAGACCAATATGGACGTGCCGATCAGTATCGGGGGCTCTGTTGCAAAGATTG
>DDNW01000188.1 GCA_002341345.1 Erythrobacter sp. UBA2510 | reverse complement strand
CAGGTGATGATCGAAGGGCCGGGCCATGTGCCCATGCACAAGATCAAGGAGAACATGGACAAGCAGCTGGAGGCCTGCGGCGAGGCTCCGTTCTACACGCTCGGGCCGCTCGTCACCGATATCGCGCCGGGCTATGACCACATCACCAGCGGCATCGGCGCGGCGCAGATCGGCTGGTACGGCACCGCGATGCTCTGCTACGTCACGCCCAAGGAGCACCTCGGCCTGCCCGACCGTGACGATGTGAAGGTGGGCGTCATCACCTACAAGCTGGCCGCCCACGCGGCAGACCTTGCCAAGGGCCACCCGGCGGCGCAGGTGCGCGACGATGCACTGTCGAAGGCGCGCTTCGAATTCCGCTGGCGCGACCAGTTCAACCTCTCGCTCGACCCCGATACGGCCGAGCAATACCACGACCAGACGCTGCCCGCCGAAGGCGCCAAGACCGCGCATTTCTGCTCCATGTGCGGGCCGAAGTTCTGTTCGATGAAGATATCACAGGAGGTGCGCGAGTTCGCCCGGCTGCAGAACCAGCCCTCGGACGGGTTCGTGGCGGCAGACGAGGCCGAGCAGGGCATGGCGGACATGAGCAAGGTCTACGAGGACACCGGCCGCGAGCTCTATATGGGGCAGGGCGACCGCGAGCATGATTGAGGCATATTGACGGCCCGCGCGGGCCGAAACCGCGGATCACCCACCCTGTCCTTTCGTGCAGGTCGTATTGCCCGTCAACGCGTCCATATTGGACACAGGACGGGGCGACGACACACGAGTTTCGAAAGGACAATTATGTTCCGCAAAATGATGATCCCGCTGCTGGCGGGAACCGCTCTCTCGATTTCGGCTTGTTCCGAGCCTGCTGAAGAGGCGACCATGGACGACGAGATGGCCATGGCCGACGCTGGTTCGGTCGAAGCGGTCGCGCCGGATATCGTCGGCGTCGCTTCGGGCAATCCCGATTTCTCCACGCTGGTCGCTGCGGTACAGGCGGCGGGTCTGGTCGAGACGCTGTCGGGCCCCGGTCCGTTCACCGTTTTCGCGCCGACCAACGAGGCCTTCGCCGCGCTGCCCGAAGGCACGGTGGAGACGCTGACCACCCAAGACACCGAAACGCTCGGCACCATCCTGACCTACCACGTGGTGGCGGGCGAGGTGATGGCAGCGGACGTGATCGCCGCGATCGAGGCTGCGGGTGACGCGGGCTACACGATCGAGACGGTCAACGGCGGCACGCTCACCGCGACGCTGGACGGCGGCAACGTGGTGCTGACCGACGCGACCGGCGGCACGGCCACGGTGGTCGCAACCGATGTCGATGCCTCGAACGGCGTGATCCACGTGATCGATACGGTGCTGATGCCCGGCTGACCGGGTCGGCATAATGATTGAGTAGCAGGCACGGCGCTTTTTCCTCTTCGCGCCACGGAGCTGCCTGCCCCTGGAGACGGGTCCCTAACGGGGCCCGTCTCTTTTTGTGCGCTTTGTATTGGGTCGGGGAAAGCGCGGCGCGCGCTTCCGGCCTCCTCTCGATCGAGACAATTTACGGCCAGCCGATCGAGCACTGGCTCGGCCTCGTCCGCGCGCGGATGCCCGCCAAGCATATGGAACTGGTGAGTGTCCTCAAGGACGAGCACGGCATGGGCCACGGGCACGCGAATGCCGTGGTTGCGTTTGTGGTGAAGGGGTAGGGGCGGGAGAAGTGTCGCGATTGCGAGGATTTGGGTGCGAATGCAGGGGTTTGGATAAGGGAGCGCCGCAATGACGGCGCTCCCGATGAATGGGCAGGACGACTGGAGTTGAACCAGTACCTCTTCAGGCCTATGATCGAGTCGCGAGATCGACCAAAAGTTAGCGACGCTTCCGTCGCCCAAAGCGCTCTATCCGTTGAGCTACGTCCCGAAACTCTCCTTTCCAGCAATCTGATGCGCTAGGTTAATGTCCTTCGCGAGGCGGGCTGCGAGCGGTGTGAATTGGTATGCCCGCATCTCCTTTTCTCGCCTTATAATTGTCTCACGTGCCATCAGGCCTCCTCGTAACAGCTTCTGCATGGACCTTTGAACGGTCCGCTTTGTTACGCCCATTCGATTTGCGATCGTAGTGGTGCGAGGGAAAACGGCTCGTTGTGGATCCCACCAATGCGCCAGCAAATTTATGAGGACGACCATATCTGGGGCGGACAGGCCCAGTTTCGTTTGCAGCCGAAGCAAGGCAACAGGCACTGCGACAAATCCTGATCCTTCCGTAACTGCTCCTTGCCATTTCTCCTTGACACTGATTCGCTCCGCGTCTGCCTCGCTGATTTCAACCGATGCGTTGGTTTGCTCACTCATGCTGGGCTCTTTAACCTCAAACGTTAAGGTATATAAAAGGATCTATTCATGGGTGACATATATGTCGCTTTTTCTGTGTGGACAGACGGGGCCTCTAACGTTATAACACCCGTATGAACAAGGCGCTCAAGATAACCAAAATCGGCAACTCCGCCGGGGTCATCCTGCCCAAGGAGGTGCTCGCACGTCTGCGGGTCGGGCTGGGGGATGAGGTCTATCTCACCGAAGCGCCCGATGGTGTTCGCATCACGGCCATTGATCCATCCTTCGCCAAGAAGATGGAGGTGATGGAGCGGATCATGCGCGAGGATCGTGATATTCTGCGCGAACTGGCGAAGTGACTGCCCACTTTGCGCCCCCTTCCTCAAGGGAGGGGAGGTGAATGAGCAATACTCCCATCCGCCTCGAACCCGTGTGGATTGACAGCAAGGTTGCTGCCGCAATCCATGACCGTCAGCTAGCCGAGCATGGCGGACCAACGGGTGTGCGAGATCAGGGTGCGCTTGAAAGCGCTCTCGACCGCGCCCGCAACAAGTGGGAGTATGGCGAGGATGATTTGTGCGCGCTGGCCGCAGCTTATGCCTTCGGCACTGCCCGCAACCACCCTTTCGCCGATGGAAACAAGCGATCCGCATGGGTGATCTCGCGCGGCTTTCTGGCGCTCAATGCCATGGAGCTTGCGTTCGAGCCGCTCGACGCATTGCGCACTGTGCAGGCCCTCGCTGCGGGCGAACTGGCCGAGGACGAACTTGCCGACTGGTTCCGCGACCACCTCACCGACTAGGGTCAGGACCCATTAATT
>DDNW01000059.1 GCA_002341345.1 Erythrobacter sp. UBA2510 | reverse complement strand
GGGTCCGGCGCGGCACCGGCATGGATGGACAGGGTCTCGAATTTTGGATTGCTCATGTTGACTTTTTCCCTACTAGTTTGGATCGTTTTGAAGAAATCACGCCGGACCGGCCGCCCATAAAGGCAATCTCGCCGGAGAGACGGCCATATTCGATTTTGGGGCATCGGTTCATCACGACCTTGATGCCGGCGGCCTCCGCCGTTTTCGCGGCTTCGTCATGGCGGACGCCCAGCTGCATCCAGATCACTTTCGCACCGATTTTGATGGCTTCCTCGACAATCGGCGGGATCGCGTCCGAGGCGCGGAAACAATCGACCATATCGATAGCCACGGGGATATCGGAGAGGGAACCATAGGCCGTCTCGCCCAGGAGTTCCTGACCCGCAAGGCCCGGGTTGACCGGAATGCAGCGATAGCCCTTGCGCTTCATATATTTCATCACATAGTAGCTCGGCCGCGAGGGATTGCTGCTGGCGCCGACCACCGCAATGGTTTTGACGTCATTGAGGATGCCGCCGATATACTCATCGGCGTAGGTGTCGTGGTTCATGCGGCTTATTTTCCCCGCCAGACAGGCGTGCGTTTTTCCTTGAAGGCGTGCATGCCTTCCTGCCCGTCCTCGGAGGCGATATTCTCCTGCATCACGCCGGAGGTGAATTTATAGGCCTCATCCAGCGGCATGTTGAGCTGTTTGTAGAAGGCGGCCTTGCCGAGTTTCAGCACATAAGGGGATTTCGAGGCGATGTTCGTTGCCATCTTCTTGAGATGCGTATCCAACTCGCCCTCGGGCAGGGCGGCATTGACCAGCCCGATTTCCACCGCCCGCGCCGCATCGATGAAGTCGCCGCTGACCAGCATTTCCATCGCCTGCTTCGGCGCGACATTGCGGCTGAGCGCGACCATGGGGGTTGAACAGAAGAGCCCGAAATTAACGCCCGAGGTTGCGAATTTCGAATTCTCCGACGCATAGGCCAGATCGCAGGAGGCGACAAGCTGCGTCCCCGCCGCCGTCACCGCGCCATCAATGCGGGCGATCACCGGCTGCGGCAGGTTCACGACACCCTGCATCATCGTGCAGCACTGGGTGAGCAGCTCGCCAATGGTATCATCCTCATTGGCGGCGATGACCTCTTTCAGGTTATGGCCGGAGCTGAACACCGGGCCCGTCGCCTCGATAATCACCACATGGATATCGCTGGAGGCGGCAATCTCGTCCAGCACGTTCTGGATCCGCCCCATCATCGCGCGCGAGAGGGAATTGCGGCTCGTCGGGTCGTTGAGCGTGATGGTGGCGGTATGATCGGCGACATTCAGGCGGATGATGTCTGAGTTATCCTTGCTTGTTATTTCTCTGCCAGACATTGGGGAATTCCTCGCATTTTCATCTTTGACAGATACCATAATCCTTTCTGGCGGCGGATCAATGGCCATCGGCTAATTTTCTGCGGGCGCTGCGAAAGGCTTGCGACGCCGGGGGAGGGTGATTATCTTGCCCTGACCCATAAGAGGAGAAACCGCCCGTGCCCGTCATGACTGCCGAAATGCTCGAAGCCTTCAACCGGGAACATTTCCCGCAGGTCGATCATCTGAACCTGAAAGTTGCCCATGTCGACGACCGCTCGATCACCGTGCTGATGACAACCGAGGATCGGCACTTGCGCCCGGGCGGCACGGTGTCGGGCCCGACGATGATGGAACTGGCCGATGCGGCCATGTATCTTTTGCTGCTCGCGCAGATCGGCCCTGTTGCGCTCGCCGTCACCACCAGCCTTAACATCAACTTCCTCCGCAAGCCCGAGCCGGGAACCTTGCGGGCGGAGGGGCGACTGCTCAAGCTCGGCAAGTCGCTGGCGGTGGGCGAGTTTAGCCTGTTTGCGGGCGATCTCGATGATCCTGTCGCCCATGCCACCATGACCTATGCCATCCCGCCGAAACGCTAGCGTATGCCCTGTGGATAAAAATGAGGTATTATAATACCGCAATCATAAAAGGGTGAAATAACTGCATTATTTCGGTTGACTTGGGTCGATAGTGATATTATACCCGCGCATCAGACCGGGGAGCCAATCGCTCCCTTTATTTTGTTGTGGCACGCTTGATGCGAAGGCTGGAAGTTACATGAAAACCTATTCTGCGAAACCGTCCGAGGTGGAGAAGAAATGGCTGCTGATCGATGCGGAAGGCATCGTTCTCGGTCGTCTCGCCTCGATTATTGCGACCCGCCTGCGCGGCAAGCATAAACCGATGTATACCCCGAATATCGATTGCGGCGACAATGTCATCGTCATCAACGCGGAGAAGGTCGCGCTGACCGGCAAGAAGCTGACCGAAAAGGTCTTCTACTGGCACACCGGCTATCCCGGCGGCATCAAGAGCCGGACCGCCGAGAAAACGCTCGGCAGCGCCCATCCGGAGCGGCTGATCCTGAAGGCGGTTGAGCGGATGATCCCGCGCGGACCGCTCGGACGGGAGCAGTTCAGCAACCTGCGCGTCTACGCCGGGGCCGAGCATCCCCACGCCGCGCAGAACCCCGAAGTGGTCGATGTTGCGTCGATGAATTCCAAGAATGTAAGGAGCGCCTGAGTATGGCCGATGAAGCAAACTCTCTTGAGGATTTGAAAGACCTGACCAAAGGCGCCGCAGCGGACGCCCCGGCCGCCGTTGAAAAAGGCGCCGAGGTGATCGAGGCTGCCGAGGTTATCGAAGTGGAACTGCCCGATCCCGTGATCGACAATCAGGGCCGTTCCTACGCCACCGGCAAGCGCAAGAACGCGGTCGCCCGCGTCTGGATCAAGCCGGGCTCCGGCAAGGTCACCGTCAACGGCAAGGACCAGGAAATTTACTTCGCGCGTCCGACGCTGCGCCTCGTCATCAGTCAGCCGTTCTCGATCTCCGAGCGTGAAGGCCAGTACGATGTCGTCGCCACCGTCAAGGGCGGCGGCCTTTCGGGTCAGGCGGGCGCCGTGAAGCACGGCATCAGCCAGGCGCTGACCAAGTACGAGCCTGCCCTGCGCAGCGTGGTGAAGGCCGCCGGCTTCCTCACCCGCGACAGCCGCACGGTCGAGCGCAAGAAGTACGGCCGCGCCAAGGCCCGCCGCAGCTTCCAGTTCTCGAAGCGCTAATCCGCTTTCACCGAAACCAGATCACAGGAGGGCGGTCCCGCGGGGCCGCCCTTTTTGTTTCATGCCCTGATCTCTGTTTCAGCGTGGCTGAAACAGGTGCGGCTCCGGCCCGCTCTAACGAGTGGGACAAACTAACCCCGCGTGTAGGTGATCCTGATCCGCACCCATGCTCCGACCAGCGACTGGCCGCCGCGCCGGGGCGGACGCACCTGAAACTGCCACGCCGCCGCAAGCACTGCGCGCTCCAGCTGCGAACCTTGCGGATACTCGCCCAGCCCCACGCAATCCTCGACCCGCCATTGCGGCGCGGTGCGGCAGGCGATGAGCGCCCAGCCCGGCTGATTGGCCGTTTCGAGATAGCCCGACAATTCGCGCGGGGTCGGCTCACGATACCAGCGCGCGGCATAGAGCGGCTCGCCATCAGGGGCGGTGCCGACCACCTCGCTATCGCCTGCCGTAGACGGCCCCGCCGGGCCGAATGCCGGTCCCTGAACGGACGGAGCAGGTGCAGAGGGCAGACTGGCGATATCGGCAGAAGCCAACTGGTTGCGCGACAAGGGAATCAGGGCAACGCGCGGTGCGGCCGGGACATCTGCCAGAGGCGTATCCGGCAGCGGCTCTACATCTTGCGGGACGGCCTCGGAGATTTGCGGTACTTGCTCGGAGGTCTGCTCGGGTCGCGCCGCATCGTCTTGTGCCGAGGGCGAACCGGAATCGACATCGAAACTGACCAGCGAGGCGCCGCCTTCGGGCGGGCGGGCCACGTTCCATCCCAGCGTCAGCAGGATCGCGATCAGCAGCGCTTCGATTCCCAGCGCCAGCACAAGACCCGTCGCACGCGGGCCCAACCGCTTGCGCAAGCGCGCGACACGCTCATAAAAATAGCCGGAATGATGCTGCTGGTGAGCCAAGGGTATTCGCTACAAGCCGTCCTGTCGTCTCACCCCTTGGCTGCCGCGATAGACCTTTGCCGCAAGGCTGCAAGGTCGAATTCCCTGGTTCAATAGACCGGCGGGTCGACTTTCGGCACATGGTGTACCGGGGCGACCGGCTCACCGGGGGCCCGTGGCGGCATGGCGTCTTCGGGCACTTCGTCGATCATCATGTCGGCGCTGCGGACATGTTCAAGGTTACGGACGCTGACCGTCAACCGCTCGCCATCCCAATGCAGCTCGTTGAAGCTGGGCGGGGTTGAGCGCAGCCGCTGCGACAAGGTCCCTGCGCCGATCATCCGCACCGGGCCGTTAATGGTCGGCTCAATGATATCGAACGGGTCGTGCACATGGCCCGAGAGCACGGCCAGCACCGGACGCTTCGCCAGCGCTTCGAGCGCCTTCGAGCCATGGCCCGTCAGCGCAGTACCCTTCGTGCCTACCTCGCGCAGGGGGTGATGTACCGCCACCAGCGCCTGTGTCCCGTCTGGCAGAGCGTCGATCGCGGCAAGGCACTTGTCGAGAGCCTGCTGCGTTACCCACCCCTTCGACCAGTTGAAGCGCGGCTGGGCGCGCGCCGCAGTCTTGAGCGGCACGATGGCGATACCGGGCAGGTCGATTTCCGCCTCGACCAGCGCCTTCATCCCCCGAAAGCGGCGGTAGGGATCGAAGAACCGCTCGAACAGATTGAAATAGGGCAGGTCGTGATTGCCGACCTCGACCGTCACTGGCGCATCAAGCGCGTTGATCCAGTCTGTCGCCGCCGCAAACTCGCGGGTCCGCGCGCGCATCGTCAGATCGCCGGTGATCGCCACGGCGTCAGGGCGGCGCACCGCGATTTCCTCGGCCACCCAGTCGAGCGCGGCCCCGTCCTCGAGCCCGAAATGTATGTCGGAAAGGTGGAACAGCAGCCGGTCGTCAGTCATGCGCGACGCTCGCTAGCAGGTCGACCGGGGCGGGGACCAGCACGAAGTCCTCATGCGCGTGGGCCTGTGCCTCTTCGCCGTCGAGCAGAATGCCGAACGCATGCCCCCTCGCGCTGGCCAAGCGCAGTTTCGTGACCTCGCCGAGCCGGTCATGCGGGCCCGTGCGGAAATTGCGCCGCAGGATGGCGGCCACCTGCTCGAGCACTTCGGCAGCATTCTCCGCGTGATAGGCGGTGACCTCGATCCCCTCGTCGCGCGGCCCCAGTACCAGCATCGGATAGCCTTCGCGTCGCCCAATTTCGGGTTCCTCGCAACGGACATATTCGCCGCGAAAGCTCTCTTCCAGAGCCAGGCTGGCGCTCCCGGCAAGCCGTGCGAGGTCGATATCGCGCAGTGCCTCGCGCACGTCGTACCAGGCCGTCGCCGGTCCGGCGAGCAGGCCGGCATAGGCAATGCCTGCCGCACAGGCGATCGTGCCCGGGCGGCGGCGCACCAGCTCGCCCGCTGCGGTACGCCGGATCGCCTCATCACAATCCATCCCACCGAACAGGCGGTGATAAAGCAGGTTCATCGTCCCGCCCGGCAGCGCAAGCACGGCCCCGCCCCATCCTACAAGGCCCGAGATCACGCTGTTGAGCGTCCCGTCACCCGCAAAGATCACGAGGGTGTCGATCGCCTCCGCTTCGAGGTCGGCAGGCGCAGGCGGTGCTTCGGCCGGAAACTTCGTCCGCCGCACGACCTCAATCCCATGGGCGGCTAAGCTGCGCTCCAGCCGATCCAGCCGCGCACGATCATTGCTCCCGCTCTTTTCGTTCGTGACCAGCCAGACGCGCATCATTCTTTCCATGGCGGGCGAATGTTTCATTCAGCCGCACGGTTCCCTTCACATTCGTCGTGACAGGATCAACCAGGCGGACAGGGCATTGGCCATCGTATAGAAGGCGTAGGCCCAGCCCCACCCCGCTTGCCCGCGATAGACCAGCAGCAAGGCGGCGACCAGTACCGCAAACTCCAGTGCGAGCAGCAACAGCCGCAGACCGTGCGGCATATCGCTGAGTCGACCGAGCAGCGGGTGGCCGCTTTCCAGCACGGCCCGGTGAAGGGCAAAATTGCCGACGCCAAACACGAAGATCGCGACCAGAAGCACGAAATATACCTAGCAGATAGTTGCCCAAAACAAGCAAATTGTCGTTCGTGGGACGCTTTATGCACTTCGTCGGGCGAAAGAATCCTCCGTCGAGTCGCACAGGCACTCTGGTCGAGCATGGCAGGCGCAAGGAGCTCACTTCCCCTACCCAAGTAACTGCGCCGCAACCGTTTCCAGTCCCACCGGTTGCGGCGCGCCCTTCCCCGATGCGGGGAGAAGCGAAAGGAGAAGGAAGATATGAAGACGACCCTGTTTGCCATCGGCCTTGGCGCTGCTGCCGCCTTTGCCACGCCCGCCATGGCTGCCGCCGAGGACAAGGCCAGCGCAACGGTCTATTACGCCGACCTCGACCTTACCAGCGAGGACGGCCAGCGCGAGCTCGACCGCCGCATTGCCCGTGCCGCCCGCTCGGTCTGCAACACTGAAGTGCAGCGGACCGGCACAAGGATCAGCAATTCCGCGTTCCGCGAATGCCAGGCCAATGTCCATGCGCAGCTCGAACGCCGCATGGCGATGATCGCCAACGACCAGCGGCGCGGCGGTTAAATGCCCGCAGCAAGCCTCCGGCGCAGCGGCGCCGGAGCCGGAACCCAACCGCATTAGGCCGCGAGGATCGTCTCCGCGCGGCCTTTTCATTTGTGGCTTTGGAATTGGGCAGACTAGCGCGCCGGGAAGAGTGGCTAGCGTCCGGCGATGGCCTTGACCTTGTGCAGATAAGTCCGCCCGATCCGCAGCGCTTCGCCATCTTCCAGCTCGACCGACCACACCCCCAATCCCTCGTGCCGCAGCCCGCGAATGTGGTCGCGGCGCAGGATGGTAGAGCGGTGAATGCGCAGGAACTTCGCCGGGTCGAGCCTCTCCTCCAACCCGGCAATCGTCTGCAACAGCAGATAGCTCGTTTCGCCGACATAGAGCCGGACATAGTCGCGCTCGGCATCGACCCGGTGCACGCTGTCGGCCTCGATGCGCAGCAATTCGGAGCGATGCGGCACCCAGAATTCGGTGAGCCAGCGATTGCCGGCCTTGGACGGACCGCTACGGCGCTCCTGCGCACGGGCAATGGCACGCTCCAGCCGGTCGGCGGCGACAGGCTTCAGCACGTAATCGACGGCATCGAGGTCGAACGCCTCGACCGCGAAATTCTCATGCGCGGTGACGAAGATCACGGCGGGCGGCGTGTCGAATTTAGCGATCTCGCGCGCCACCTTCATCCCGTCCATGCCCGGCATCGTCATATCGAGGAGCAGAAGGTCGGGGTTCAGCTTTTCGGCGAGCCGCAGCGCAACCTCGCCATCGGTCGCGGTGCCCACGACGGCAAGCGAGTCCAGTTCGGCGCACAGCACCTGCATCCGCTCGATCGCGAGCGGCTCGTCATCGACGATCAGGGTCCGCAAGGGGCTGTCGGACCGGTGGTTCATGCCGCCGCCTCTTCTTGCGTATCGGCATGACGTCGTGGCCCTTCGCCTCGCGTATCGCCCGCATGCAGGATCGGCAGCCGCAGATGGGTGGCGTAACCGCCCGGCGCGGGCCCGGAGACGATCGAGGCCTCCTTGCCGAAGCGCGCCTCAAGGCGTTCGCGGACATTGGCGAGACCGATGCCATAACCCGGCCGCGTCTCGTCCTGCCGAGCCAGGCCGTTGCCATCGTCCGACACAGTAACCACCAGCCGCCCGTATTCTTCGCGTGCAGCCAGCAATATGGTGACCTGCCCCGTGGTCGGCGCAATCGCATGCTTGACCGAGTTCTCGACCAGCGGCTGCAGGATCATGCCGGGGATCAACAAGTCGGATAGTTCATCGGACACGTCGAATACGGCCTTCAACCGATGCGGGAAGCGGACGGCCTCGATATCGAGATAGAGCTTTTGCAGCGCAATCTCTTCGGCCAGCGTGACGTCGCCGGTAGGGTCGTCGGCAAGGCTGCGACGATAGAAGCGCGCGATCATCTGGATCATGCGCTCGGCCTCTTTCACCTTGCCGGTCAGCACCATGGCGGAAAGCGAGTTAAGCGTGTTGAACAGGAAGTGCGGATTGACCTGATAGCGCAAGCTACGCAGTTCGGCGGCCTTGGCCGCCCGGCGATAGTCGCCTTCGCGACGCTCTGCCGCGCGCGCCTTCTCACCGGTCAACAGCGCGAGATAGAGCGCGCACCATGCGAGGAACATGAAATAGCGACTGAAGGCGAGGTCGACGAGATGCGCACGCGAAGCGCTGGCGACAAGGTTGGACAGATCGCTCATCAGGTCGGCCCCGTCGTCCGCTATGCCCAGACCGCGCTCCTCGACGAAGTTGTGCACCGCTTCCTCGTCGATCACCTGCTGCATGTCGGCAAAGACGATCTGGTTGACCTGTGCGCTGAGCATGGCGGCGGGCAGGGCGAATACCAGCGCAGCCGCCACCTTGGCCCACAGCGGCTTCGCGTCGAATGGGCGCAGTGCCTGCCACAGCGCCAGTGTGATCAAGGCACCAGCCACCGAGGTCAACAGGCGACGCCACGACATCTCCAGCGCGAACGGCATGTCCAGCAATTCGGCGCGCAGCGTGGTGAGCAGGAAATAGGTCAGCCACAGCCCGACGATCGACGCCAGAATGGTCGCGAAGGGGACGCGGGCAATAACGGCGGGCGACACATCACGGCTCATCCCGCCGCTCTAGCGCGCGAATGGGCGACAGGACCAGCCCCTGCAACATGGCCGGTCGGACTGCGTTTACGCTTGGTCGATCAGAAAGTCGGCAAATCGCCGCGTCCTGGCGGAAGAGCCGCTCAGCCTGGCTGGAGCAGCCCTTCCTTGCGGATCTTCTCGCGCCAATGGAGCGGAGCGAGCGTGTGGACGTTGTTGCCCTTGGCATCGACCGCAACCGTCACCGGCATGTCCTTGACGGTGAATTCGTAGATCGCTTCCATGCCCAGATCCTCGAAGGCGACCACCTGGGCCTCCTTGATCGCGCGGCTGACCAGATAGGCCGCGCCGCCAACTGCCATGAGATAGGCCACCTTGTGCTTAGCAATTTCCGTGACCGCGCCTTGTCCGCGTTCCGCCTTGCCGATCATCGCCAGCAAACCAAGTTCGAGCATGGTGTCGGTGAATTTGTCCATCCGCGTCGCCGTTGTCGGTCCTGCGGGGCCAACGACTTCGCCAATCACCGGATCGACCGGCCCGACATAGTAGATGGCGCGCCCCTTGAAATCGACCGGCAGCGCCTCGCCCTTGTCGAGCATGTCCTTGATCCGCTTGTGCGCCGCGTCGCGCCCGGTCAGCATCGAGCCATTCAGGAGCAGTCGGTCGCCTGCCTCCCAGCTTTCGACCTCTTCCTTGGTCAGCGTATCGAGATTGACGTGCTTGGCCTCGGCATCGGGCTCCCAGTGAACATCGGGCCACTGCGAGAGGTCCGGTGCGGGGATATAGCTCGGCCCCGACCCGTCGAGCGTGAAATGGGCATGGCGGGTGGCAGCGCAATTGGGGATCATCGCCACCGGCTTGCCAGCCGCGTGACACGGCCAGTCGAGGATCTTGACGTCGAGCACGGTCGAGAGGCCGCCGAGGCCCTGCGCGCCTACGCCCATCGCATTGACGGCATCGAAGATATCGATCCGCAGCTGTTCGATATCGGTCTGCGCCCCGCGCGCCTTGAGCTGTCCCATATCGATCGGGTCCATCAGGCTCTGCTTGGCCAGCTTCACGCAATGCTCGGCCGTGCCACCGATGCCGATGCCCAGCATGCCCGGCGGGCACCAGCCTGCACCCATCGAGGGAATCTGTTCGAGCACCCAGTCGACGATATTGTCGCTCGGGTTCATCATCTTGAACTTGCTCTTGTTCTCGCTGCCGCCGCCCTTCGCCGCGACATCGACCGAAACCTTGTCGCCCGGCACCATCTCGACCGACAGGACGCAGGGCGTATTGTCCTTCGTGTTGCGACGGGTGAAGGCTGGGTCGGCAAGGATCGAGGCGCGCAGCTTGTTCTCGGGCAGATTGTAGGCGCGGCGCACGCCTTCATCGACAACGTCCTGCAGGCTCTTGTCCGAGATCAGGCGGCACTCCTGCCCCCATTTGATGAAAACGTTGACGATGCCGGTGTCCTGGCAGATCGGCCGG
>DDNW01000141.1:931-13609 GCA_002341345.1 Erythrobacter sp. UBA2510 | reverse complement strand
CCATTGGTGCTGACGGCGGACAGGCACCGCCGTGACAGGCGCGCCGAATACCTCATACTCGCTAGGATTATTCGTGTGGATCGGGATTAGCTGGCGGGGCGCCAGACTTTCGACCATGCGCGATAGATCGCCCCTGTGGGCATGGCCCGAAGTATGGATGATGTCGAAATCCATCTGCCGTTCGCGCGCCCAATCGCGCAGATCGATACGGTCGCGATCGAGATACCCGGACCAGAGCGAATAGACGATCCGTCCACCGCCAAAATCCATGCCGTCTAGGTCTCGGCACATCGATGTGCGGAACATCATCACGAACTTTTCTGGGGTCGCTGCAATCGCATCGGCAAAGATGCGGTTGGTACGATAGCGATCGATCAGGTCGAAGCGTTCACCGCGCAAGATCATGCGCTTCTGCGATGATGGCAGGAAGACCCGGACCGATTTGTGCATCGTCATTGCCGGCAAGGAAACGAGACCCAAGGCATCGATCATATTGGCGGCATAGGCATCGACCACGAAGGTTCGACCTGAGCGCAATGCGGCTTTGAAGAACGTAACGAAGCGATCAACGTTCTGCGCGGAAAAGCAGGTCAGCACCAAACCAGGCGTTGCTGCGATTACCTGCTCGATCTGGCCCTCCAGTTCAGCTTCTGTAGGGAAGGCCTCGTTCCGGCCCAGCGTCGTGCCTTCCATAATCAGCGCATCCACCGCTGTGGGCGGATTGGCGAGGAAGCGTTCGAATGTCGCCGCCTTGCGGCCGTGACCGCGAAAGTCGCCCGTGTAGAAAAGGTGTTTCCCTCCTGCTTGGATCAGCAGGCCGTGGGCATCATAGGCCGAATGATCCATTAGGTAGGGTGTGATCCGAAAAGGTCCGATGTCGAATGGTTCGTTGGCCTGATAGGTGGTGATTGGCTGTGGCAATTCGCCATTTGGCAAGAATGGCGCCGCGGCGGACAGTAAGCGTTTCGCGCCCTCGCCGAGCCAAACCGGCACTGTTGGATGTGCAAGCGTCAGCAATCCGTAGTGATCGATATGGGGGTGCGAGAGTACCACACCGAGCAGATCGGGATTGTCGCCGCCGCACAATCCCGGAATATCTGGGAGCGAGATCTTTGCCCCCTGTTCGAGCGGAAGACCCAGATCGAGCAACAGCGTCTTACCCGCATGCTCGAGCTCGATGCAATTGCCGCCGATCTCTTCGGCCCCATGATGGATACGAAGCCGCACTGGACTCAAAGCGTCTCGCGCCTACCCATGATGTCGATCAGCATGTTGTCATCATAGGCTGGGCTTACCGCGAAGTCGGGTGGGAAGCGCTCGAAGGCGAAGTCGAGCTTGACACCGTGCTGTGTACCGAGCGCTTGGATTTCTTCTGACAAGCGAGCTTGCAGCGGCGCCAGCTCATAGCGTTCGTAATAGGCAGCAGGCGCAAGGACGATCGCACTGATCCTGGCAGCGCGAAGCAGCGGCGAAGACTCGCCTCCGTCCTTACGAGCCAAGAGCCAGATGCAAAGATAGAAGATGATTTCGAAAGCGGCATAGAGCAGCGTATCGCTTTCGATCTTCAGCTCGATAAAGGCGAATTCGTCATCGCCCAGCTTTTCGACCAAATCGATGGCTCTGCGCTTTTCCGATCGCGGACTGACAATGCCTGATGCTGTCGGCACCTGGTTGGACCAGATTTCTGGATGCCGCTTGTGGAAGCAACGCGCTATGGCGCGCTCGAGAACCACCTCTGGGCTTTGGTTCACCTTGGCGATCTGCAACTGCGGCTTCCACCATCGCCAGTTTTCGCGCGACGGCGAACCTCGGCCTTCTCGCTTCGCTCGATGCCAATTCTCTTCGATCTTGTCATAGGCAGCAACGACAGAGCCTTTTAGGAGATGGCCAAGACCACCCAGTTCAAGCAGTGCCGAACGATGGCGCAACCGCCGGACCTTGAGGACTTCGCACACCGCTCCTTCGGCACCGGACAGGAGAGATCGTAGTGGTACTGGACCCGCAGCGCTTTGCATCCGCTGGTCTATTGGTAGTGAAGGCCCCACAAGCTCCATGAATCCGTATTATAACTACGGATTACCTGTCACTCTTCGTAGCGCCCTGTGTCAACTTGAGCTTTCAATCCGGACACAAGTTCGGGAATGGGACTAGAACACAGTGTAGGACTGCGGATTCGGGCGTTCCGAAAGCAGCAGGGGCTCACTCAGGAGCAATTGGCCGAGCGGATCGAACGGACATCGGATGCGATTTCGCAACTTGAGCGTGGAATCAATTTGCCAGGTTTCGACACGCTTGAACGGCTATCCGAGGCACTGGATGTACCCATTGCGGCGTTCTTTGAAAGCTTCGGGGAGAGTGGAGAAGGCAACAAGCATCGTCAGCGCCTCATCGCCGAACTTTTGGCTAGCGTTGCCAGGCTATCCGATCAGGATTTGGACCGCCTGCTCAATGTGGTGAGGACAATTTGGCAAGAGCAAGGCTAAACCGGAGTCTCTTCCTCATGACGGCCTTCGTCTGACTATTGTGTCCTCCCTAGCGTTCGGCCGACAAAAAGTGGTGCGCGCCAGCCGCACAGGAGACTGGCGCGCACCGCTTCGAGGCCCAATCAGACCTCATGTGGGCCGAATGCGGGTTCGCCGCCGTCCCCACCGCCGCGCTTGATCCGCCCCACAGTGCGGCGTCTCCCACGGTCCCCGCGCTTTTCGGGTCCGGGTCCCCTTCAAGCCGCCTTCGGCAATTCGGCGATCTTCTGGAATTCAGTCAAAATATCGGCGTGGTACTTCGCGAGATGACGCACGACTTTGGCATTGTCGAGCAAGCTAGCGAGGTAGGCGACGGCGAGAACCATATCGAGATGGTCGGCACCGTAGCTCTGCTCGATAGCTTTGAATTGACGATCGAGCCGGGCCGATTCTTCGGTCATGAGTTCAACCTGTTCGGATGACAGCCCAATCTTCCGCTTGCTCTCTACCAACTGGTCTGAGGGCGTCGCGGCTACGATCGACTTCGCATAGCCGATCGAATAGCGATTCATCGCAACCATCATTTCGGCCGCAGCAATTTGTCGCATGGGCTTGAGCTTTCGAAGCTGCACGAAGGTATTGAGCGGTACATGTTTGTCACGGAGCAAATCCGCGGTCTCCGAACAAATTCCGACAAGCAAATTCCGCTTTGCTCGTATGTTGGCAATATTGACGTTGAGCGCCCGGGCGAGGCGTTCCTCGGAGACGCCTTGTTTCACAGCCTTCAAGATCATCCTGTGCTCTTGAACGATGGCGATCCGACTTACGCGCTTATTGTAGGTGAATGCCTCGTCTTCGGTCGCAATGAGGCAAACAACTTCGGCAACGCCCTTGGCTTTGAGAATGTCGAGCCGCAGGTGCCCATCGAGCAAGCGAAATCGTCCTGGAGCAAGTGGGTCTCGAATGACGACAGGAGGTTCGATGATGCCAACCTCCTCAATCGATGCAGCGATCTGTTTGTATTTCACCGATCTACGAACTTCTGGCCTCACCCCACGCAACGAGACGACGTCAGCGATCGCTATCCGCAAAGTGGTCTTTTCGAAGGCAGCAGGCAGAGGATCGTGACGCTTACTCATCATCGCGTGCCCTTCTGATCGACGCGAAATCTGTCGGCTAGATTTCGTGGAATCGTACCAAGGTCTTCGTCTTCCAGCAGCGACATCAGATCAGCGTCATGGCTCAAGCGCCGGAGCGCTTCGACGATCAAGAGCAACTTGTCGTTAGTGGCCCTGGCACGCTCGATCAGTGCCCGCTTTCGTTGTGCATCCTCTTCATATGCTTTCACCAACGAGTTAGCCGACACATGCTCGCGCTGCCGTCCGTCGGATGAGGCCAATCCTTTTCCGCGCCGTCGGCGCGCTTCGATATCCAGCCACTTGATCACCATTGCTGTCTCGCCCGGCACCAGTTGCGAAAATCGTGTTTTACAACAGGAGAGGGCGAAGCATGGTTCGTAATAGCGGTAGTCAACTTCGTGGTTCACCGTTTGTGCTGTCGGATGCCGAACTCGCAATGCATGTCGGACTGGCCTTGATGGCCGAGCTCGGCGCGACTCGCAGAGCGACAAAGACGGTGATGCGTTGGACGGGCGTCAGCGATCGGACAGCACGAATCTGGCTTCACGGCCAGGCAAGTCCGAGTGGAGCGCATCTGGTTGCCCTAGCGGCCGCCAGCCCCGCGGTGATGAAGGTCCTGCTCAGATTGACAGGCAATGCTGACTTGGAAGTCGGCATCAGGATCCGAGAGATAGAGATTGGCTTAGAACAGGCGCTGGTCGTGATCCGCAGCACTCATCAGGACTGAACTGCCACCAGGCTACAATGTGCCTTGATCGTGGGGATCTGGAAATTGGGCCATACGAGCAAACACAGAAGCTCGCCAAATTGCTCTGGCGTGCCCTGAGTTGCCAGCGCAGCCTTCGCAGATGGCGTTATTTCACATGCGAATTACCGGCCAGTTACCGCTTATTAACCACTCTTGTTTACCCTCAACGTTAACGAATATTTAGGTCAAATTCCAATCGCGGGGCGTTGTGATGAGAGGCGCTATCGACACTGCATATTGCACGATCTACCAAGTGCTTGATGACCTGCGACCTGCAGAGATCCTGCCAGTCGGTGCAATGGGCAGGATGTTCTCGGCGCTGGATCGCCTGCGCGCGTCTGAGGCTCCGGGCGCAGATATCGCAATTGCAGAAAGTATATCGGTTGCGATGCATCGCTGGGATTTGGCACGTCGCAAGAATGATGGCGATGCTGAAAAGACCGTCCGTGAACAACTAGCAGAACTCACACAACATTGGCTGGACACCAGTGTGCCAACCCCAGATACGCTCGTGCTCCAAACAGACGCGATCTTGGAGCTAGATGACGATTTGGGCTGAACCGACTTTCGCCTCAAGGACCCTCCTCCTTCACGCTCTAGATGAGAATGGCCGGTCTACGCCGATAAGCCAAACGGCCTCCGCCCCGCTCGAGGCGGCATGGGAAGGCTTGCCAGATAGCTGACAGTTCGAAAACTTGAAATTCGCGGACGACCCGGGGGGGGGCGTTTGTACGCCTCTCACCTGGCCCCTGCGCTTTGTCAGAGCGCAGGGGCGTTTCTTTTCTGCGCACGCTGTCGGCAATCTCTGCTATTCTAAACTAATCAGCCTCATGATCACTCCGGCGCGAAGACGTCAGCTCCAAGATAGGAAAAGACAACTTTGCACAGATCGCATGCGCAAGCTTGACCGTTATTTTGGCGAGGTTCGACTACGTTGCGTTGACGGATCCGTTTGATGCCGTCTCTAGAGCTTCAGGCGCTATGGGTTCGTGGAACTCGATTCCAACGCCCTGATCTCCAACCCTCCGAACTTTGGCTAGGGTCAATTCATTCTCAAGGATACCGACGAGAACATCGACGCCCACTATCTGATCCGTAAAGTCGATTTGATCGATAAGTGCGCCAGTCGATGAGATGTTTCGAATTCGAATATCCCTTTCCGACCCATTGACCCGCATGGTCGACAGGCGAAGGAGCTTCGCGCGTGGGCTGCGGCTGTATTGGTGGCCGGTGGCTCGCACCCTCCTTATGCCGGACTTCAGTTTAGGAAGCAGGTCGTTGATTTTTCTTCCTTGTCCATACACAAAACCCTGAATGTGGCTGCAGCCCAGTTTCTTGATGAGCCCGATCTCATCCTGATACTCCACGCCTTCAGCGGTCGTTTCCATGCCAAGCGTCTTGGAAAGGGCGACGATTGCCTCAATGATGGCTGCGTTGCGATTGCGAGAATCAATCGCCCCTCGCACGAAGCTCTGATCAATCTTGATCTTATCGAAGGGCGCGCTCTTCAGATATCCTAGACTTGAATAGCCGGTCCCGAAATCGTCGAGCGCCAAACGAACGCCCAGAGATTTGAGTGCATTGAACATCCTTGCCGAAGCAGCTTCGTCTTCCAGGAAGACGCTCTCGGTAATTTCGAGTTCCAGTCGTGCCGGATCAATCTGAGACTCCGCGATCGAACTGGCAAGCGTCCCAGGGAGTGAAGGGCTGGCAAATTGGATCGCGGACACATTGACTGCAATTCTCAAGTCCTCGGGTAGAGTTGCAAGGTCCCGCGTTGCAGTCCTCAAAACCCACTCGCCGATCTGCTGGATCAGGCCGCTTTCCTCAGCGATAGGTATGAACTCTGCTGGGCCTATGGCACCTCTGGTCGGGTGCTCCCATCGCAGCAGGGCTTCAAACCCACTGAGGCGTTCAGTCATCGTGCTGACGACTGGCTGATAGACAAGGGAAAGCTGATCCGAGTGGAGTGCCAGGCGCAGGTCATCTTCGGTCTGCTTTCGCCACTGTGCCTTGAGGAGCATTTTGTGGTCGAAGAACCGATACTTCGCTCGTCCATTTGCTTTGGCAGCATAGAGTGCGAGGTCAGCATTTCTGACAAGCTTTTCGACGCTTGTCCCGCTATCGTGTGTCGTCGCTATTCCAACCGAGCAACTCACGTTAATTGGGTTGTCATGTATCAGGTATGGCTCGGAGATATTTCTGATTATCTCTTCAGCCACCCTCGACAGGCGCTCCGACGAATTTCCATACGGCACGATGATTTCAAATTCGTCGCCACCCAGGCGCCCCACGATCCCTTCCTCGCCGACCACGCGGACGAGGCGTTGGGCGACCTGGATGAGGAGCGCGTCGCCAAGTGGATGGCCCAAGGTGTCATTGACGGCTTTGAAACCGTCTAGGTCCAGCAAGATCAAGGCGATCGACTGGCTATCGACCGGCGTGTCCTTCAGCGAGAGTTCGAGCGTATCGCGCATACGTTGACGGTTCGCGAGACCGGTTAAGCTGTCGGAGAGCGCTAATCGTTCAATCGTTGCTTCGTGTTTGCGGATCATTGTCAGGTCAGTGCCCGAGCCGACGAACCCCTGGAATTTACCGTGAGCATCAAAGCGCGGTCTGCCGGACATTGACCACCAACTTTCATGAAGGCCCTTTTGGCCCCTTACGGGATACCCAGAAAAGGCCGTTCGCGAAGTCAGGTGGAATTGCAGCGAACGTGATTGCTCAAACTCGCTTTGATCGATCCGGAAAACTCGAGAAAGCGGAGCGCCGATAGTTGGCAGGCCAAAGGCCTCGATTTGTTGGGCCACACTCGATGATAGGTAGGAAAGTCGACCATCGGGGTCCGTTTCCCAAAACCACCTATCCTCAAACTCTTCGGCATAGGACACCAAGCGGCCCGCGCGCTCAATGTCCCCATATGCGCTATCACTCGACCCCTTGGCCAAGAAAGCAATCCGATTTCGCGAACCTCTCATGCCGGCGTGGTAAAACAAATAATTTACCAACAATTTAAGGTCGGCTCGCGGTCAGATCATTTCGTTTCTGGGGCAGCTCCCCGCCCACTCTATATATACTGGCTGCGCAGGCCAACGGTAGAAAAGTCGGCCGCAGTCCATCCTCTAGTCGACAAATTCCGCCTTGCATCCAATGGCAAACTGACTGGAAAGCGACCCAAGGCTGGTCTTGTCTGGTCGGGCATGGAAAACTGCGGCAAAGGTATCGCTTGTTCATCCCGTTCGATCCCGCAGACTGGTCCCTCCGTCGCCACGAATGCTCCACGAAAACGTTGTGTTTACCACCTCTGTTTAACGTGTCCCCCTATTCAAAAGGAGAGACTTCCTGTGAAGCGCTTCGGTCGGAGACAGCCAAGCGGTCGTAAGATCGAAGGCGAAAGGCGCACAAAAGAGCGCGACAGCGTTTCTTTGCCCGGCGCTCTAGATACTACTGCTACCCGCCGAGACGTCGTATTGATCGATGTCTCAGCATCCGGAGCAAGAGTCCGCGGCGAAGACCTCCCGATAATTGGTTATTACGTGAGATTGCAGGTCGAAGGGGCAGCGCTTTTTGGAACTGTGATGTGGCGCAGATCAGAGGAGTGCGGACTTCGATTTGATGAAAAATTGAGCGAGGCCTCCCTGCAAGACCTCAAGCATGCTCATCGCCAAGCTAGGGAATTGGAGCTGCTGGCTTGCCCAATAGCAATGCGCAAGCAATTGCTCAACGGTAAGTAACAGTTGGCCAAGCATAGGCTATTAAGTTCCGCCATGGTCGGCATGTGCTCCAAAGGCAGGTATTCGGATGCCCTCCTAATACACTCCAATTCCTGATTTTATCGTATTTCGCTATTGCAGTGACTAGCCAATGCCATTGAGAAGCGGGACTTTCGCGGACTGGCACGTCGATTAAGTGCTTTTGCATTAAGCCGACCGCATCAATCACGAGGTCAATCCATTAGGAGGATTGAAATCCTACGATTGCGAGGGTCGTCAGGGTTATTCCTGACCAGCAATTCTCGGTCAGCAACGCCTTCAATACGGCGAATGCGTGTTGCCGAAATTCCGTCTCTCATCAATGCCTGCCTTGTGGCCTCAGCTCGTCCCGCAGAAAGAGCCCAGTTGTTACCCGCGCCGCTCTTCCACGGGAGAGCATCGGTATGCCCGCGGATTATCAAGCCCCCGGCTTGCGGGTCGACCGCCTGCGCGACCGCTCCAAGCAGATACGACGCGTCTTTGGTGAGAACGGTAGTGCCGAGCTGGAACATGGAGAAGTCCGCGTCGTCCACCAGGTCGATGCGAATTCCTTCGGTCGTATCCACGAGCCGGACTTGTCGCGCCAATCGCTGCAGATCATCGGATTCCGCCAGTTTCTCTTCCAGACGAGACTTGAGCTGTTCGATCGTCAACTTTCGCATTGCACCTTCGTTGATACCACCCGTCGTGTCGCGCGGAATCGTCAGGGAGCGAGTGCCCGTCTGGCCTGCCCGGTTCGGGTAATTATCGACGTCTGTGATCGAAGAGCCCCCAAGAAGGCCGTCCGATCCCGCACTCTCCTGGCGCAACTTGACCAGTGTAGGCGTGAAATAATCGGCGATTCCCTTGCGCTGCTTTTCCTCTGTCGCGCCAAGCAACCACAGCAGCAGGAAGAAGGCCATCATTGCGGTTACGAAATCGGCATAGGCAACTTTCCAAGCTCCGCCATGATGGCCGGCCCCAGGAGCCGCAATCACTTTCTTGACGATTACTGGAGGGGGCAACTCGTTCTTGCTGCGTGGAGAGCTTGCCATCTCAACGGCCCCGAAGGCTGTCGAGCAGCTCGGTCAGACCAGGGCGGAAACTGTGTCCCAAACCTGACCGGGCCGACTCCACGACCAGCGGCTGCGGCCAACCATGCAGAGAAGAGATAATCACCTGTTTTACCGCGTGGAAGACTTGCTCGTCCTGTTCCACGATCTGTTTGAGCCTGGAAGCCAGCGGGCCCACGATTCCATAGGCCAGCAAGACGCCGAGAAACGTTCCGACCAGGGCAGAGCCGATCATCCCGCCCAGGATCTCAGGGGGCTTGTCGATCGAGCCCATCGTCTTCACCACGCCCAGCACGGCCGCGACAATTCCCAGCGCCGGCAGAGCATCTGCGAGACCCTGCAACGCGTGTTGCGGCTCATGCATTTCATTGAAATGCGTCTTCATGGCGTTGTCCATGACCTCTTCGACCGCGTGGGTTTCGAGATTTCCGGAGGATACGACGATCAGCATCAGCGTGTCGCTGATCAGGGCCACCAGCGGCTTGTTCGCCAGCAGCCGCGGAAACTCGGAGAACAAGGGCGAGCTGCCGGGGTCCTGGACATGCACCTCAAGTGCCACCGGACCTTCACTGCGTAAGATACGCATGAGCTTGGTGGTCAGGATTATTGCATCGACGTGATCCTGCTTGGAATGCTTTGGCCCCTTGAAGACCTTCGCCAGGCCGCCGCCAATTGCCTTGAGCTCGTGAAGAGAGTTACCCGCAATAATCGCGCCCAGCGCAGCGCCACCTATAATCAGCATTTCGTGGGGCAAAGCATGCATGACTGGCCCCAGCGCACCACCTGTCAGCGCGAAACCACCAAACACCATGACAAGCAGGACAACAATGCCGATAATTGCGAACATGAGTAACCTCTGACTCTGATAAAATGGCGCTATTCAGCGAATCAGGTCGAACAATGAAAGACTGGCAAGCTTGGCGAAGCTCGCTTGGCTGGCTTCCAGAACTGTCATGATTTCCTGCAATTCGGTAATGGCGGTGGCAATGTCGATGCTTCCGGCCACGGACTGTTCGTCAGCGCGCATTTCGCCCTGCCGAACATGCCGGGCGACATTAAGGTCGACCCAGTTCATTCGCCCGCCAATAACCGTCTGCGTTGTGGTGATCCTTTCCAGGCCGGTGTTCATGGCGTCCAGCGCATCGCGCGCGGCGGTGGCCGGATCCGAAGAGCCACCCGATAGTGCCTGCGCCAGTCCGCTGATCACCGCAAAGAGATCCGTTGGAACGCCGCCATGGCTGAAATTCAAGAAATCCGGCCCAGTGACCCCGCGGGTGACGGTTTGCCCATCGCCCAGTGGAATGTCGCCCGCACTTGCCGTTCCGACATAGACTGGGTTGCCCGATGCATCATATTCATAAGCAGTTCCGATCGTTTCGCCGCCGAAAAGCGAATGGCCGGAACCATCCTTCGAATTGGCCAGGGCAACGAGGTTGCTGCTGATGTTTGCAAGCTGCTCGCCAATGGCCTGGCGCTGTGCATCGCTTAATGTGCCGGTCGCGGCCTGTGTCGCCAGTTCCTGCGCGCGTATCAGGTTGTCGGCCATTTCCTGAATGGCGCTGTCGGCCAGAGTTAAATCTGACAATGCCCGGTCTGCATTGGCCTTGTTTACGGCGGCAAGATCGTCCGCCCGAGCAAGCTCGCGCAACCGGGACGCTGCAACCGGGTCATCGGACGATTGATTGATACGCTGCCCGCTCGAGACCTGCCCCTGCAAGAGTTCGGCACGCTTACGCAGCGCCGACAGGTCCTGCGATGCACGCTCATAAAAGGCGCTTGTCGATAGGATCGTCATAATGACCTCACCTGATGCTCAACAGGGTATCGAATATGTCGCTGGCGACCTGCATCGCCCGGCCCGACGCCTGGAACGCTTGCTGAAACCGGATCAGATTGACGGCCTCCTGATCGAGGTCGACGCCCGCCTGGCTCTGCAGGGCAATGCTGGCCGAAGAGGCTATCGCATCCAGCGCGTCACGCGTCGTAGCGAGCCCGGAGACCTTGCTCGACACGGCGAAAATGACGGCGTTCAACTGTTCGGCCATTTCGCCGGCGGACAGCGCATTGCGCAATGCGGTGAGATTGCCCGGATCCCTGGAGCCGGCGCCTGCGCCCGACGGGGCGGTGGCAATTCCGCTGGGAGAGGACAGTGCCACGGCAATGTCATTCGCGCCCGTGCCCGAAAAGAACGGCTCCCCGGGTGTTCCGTCGAGCGCGGCACCGCCGGTCTGCACCGTATTCACGACCGAGATGAAATTCGCAGCCATCGAATTCAGATCATCGCGAAAATCCCGCACATGCGTCAGCGCCTGCGCACGGCCTGCAAGATTGCCGCCTGAAAGCGTCACTGCCGAGGCGCCGACAGCGAATGTCAGAGTCCCATCTGCCGCCACGCTCGAGCTAAGTGACGACGCGGTGCCGCCCTGAACCAGCGGCACCGATCCGCCCGTTCCCAGCCGCACCTCGACGGTCTGGTCGGGTGCGATCGTGACCGAAATATCGGCCCGTTCGCTGATCTTCTGCAACATCAGGTCGCGCTGGTCTAGCAGCGCGGATTGATCCGAACTGCCGTTCTGTGCGCGGGCTAGGCGCAGGTTGATCTGCGCCAGCTCGCGAGCATAAAGATTGACTTCCTCGATACTCGCAGCCGCATCGAAATGCAGGCTCTCTCTCACCGCGTCCAGCGATGTGGAAGCCACGTTGAAGCTGCGCGCCAATGTTTGCGCGTTCTCGAGCACGGATGCCCGCAAGGAAAGGTTCGTGGGGTCGGCGGTGAGCTCTTCCAGCCCCGCCTCGAAATCGACAAGCGCCTCGTAGATGCGCGCATTCTCGATCGAGGCCTGGATGTTCTCCAGCCCGTTCAGCTCGGCATTGGCACGCATGCTGTCGGCGGTCGTCCGGCGCACTTCGGCTAGACGGAACAGGTCCGCATTCCGCTCCACCCCAGCCAGCCTGACGCCCGAAAGCGATGTCCCGCCGGCCTGGCCGACAGGGCTGGGGTAAGCCACTTCGGCCAGAAGGCTCGTCCGGCGCACATAGCCCTCGCTCGACGCATTGGCGATGTTCTGCGCCGTTACGTCCAGCGCGGCGCGGGCCGCCCGTGCACCGCTGGAGGCAATGGTGAGGAGATCGGAAGCCATCGCCTATTTCTTCATCTCGGCTGCGACTTGAGGAGCGATTTGAGACGCAAGCTGGGTCTCGATCATCGTCGCAAGGCCAAGCGATCCGCGCTCGGCCAGAATGTCGGCAAAACGCTCATCCATCATCTGGCGAAAGGTTTGCGATCCTTGGCTGGCGAACAGCGTGTCTCCGAAACCCGCCTGACGTGCGGCGGCCAGCATGTGGCGCGCGAAGATCGCCTCGAAGCCCTTGGCGACCTCGGTCAGGCCATGGCGTTCGTCTGTCTGCGGGTTCAGTGTGAAAGTTGTGGCAACCTGTATCATATCACTATCATCTCGGCGTTGAGCGCACCGGCCTCCTTCAGGGATTCCAGTATCGCCACCAGATCAGACGGCGTGACACCCA
>DDNW01000141.1:414-851 GCA_002341345.1 Erythrobacter sp. UBA2510 | reverse complement strand
CAGATCAGACGGCGTGACACCCAATAAGTTAAGCGCATCGACCAATTCGGCGAGCGAGGCACCGGGCTGAAAGTTCGCGACGCGCGCTTCCCCCTGGTCGATCTCGATCGTGCTGGCCTCTTCGACCTGCGTGCGGCCCCGACTGAACGGTTCCGGCTGGATCACCCTCGGTTCTTCGTCGACGCGCACGACAAGCTGGCCGTGGCTAATCGCAGCGGGCGACAACCGGACTGCGCTGTTGATCACGACCGTTCCTGTACGGCTGTTGACGATGACTTTTGCTCTGCTCTCTGCAGGCTCGACCTCGATCATCTCGATCTGCGCCATAATACTGGCCCGCGTGTCTGCCCCCGTCGGAAGATAAAGGGCAAGAGTTACACCGTCCTCGATCGAGGCCACGCCCGGGAACCGACTGTTGATGGCGTCGCGTACGCGGA
>DDNW01000141.1:0-277 GCA_002341345.1 Erythrobacter sp. UBA2510 | reverse complement strand
CGAACAGGTTCCAGCGCAGGACCGCAGAACTGTCGAAATTGGTGACCACGGCGCGCTCGACGCTGGCACCGCCAGCGATCCGGCCCACGGTCGGAACGTTGACGGTCAGGTTGGAACCGTCCTTGCCGGTCACACCGAGCCCACCCACGGCAAGGTTGCCCTGGGCCATGGCGTAAACCTGACCGTCGGCGCCGTAAAGCGGGCTGAGGATCAGCGCACCACCGCGCAGGCTCTTGGCCTTGCCCATGGTCGACACGGTCACGTCGATCCGCTGGCC
>DDNW01000179.1:8159-8407 GCA_002341345.1 Erythrobacter sp. UBA2510 | reverse complement strand
GGCGCTGGGCGAGGATATCGGCGAGATTCCGCAGGGCCTTTATCCCGGCGACTATCTGAAGCCGGTCGGCGAGAAACTCGCTGCCGAGTTCGGCGATAAATATGTCTCCGCGCCCGAGGAGGAATGGCTGGTGCCCTTCCGCCAGCGCGCCGTCGCGGCGATGATGGACCAGATCAGGGCTGACCTGAAGCTGCTCGGCATCGAACACGAAGTCTTCTCGTCGGAGGCCGAATTGCAGGCGGCGGGCA
>DDNW01000179.1:7691-7955 GCA_002341345.1 Erythrobacter sp. UBA2510 | reverse complement strand
CTCGAGGCGCCCAAGGGCAAGGCCCCGCCCGAGGATTGGGAGCCGGTCGAGCTGCCGCTGTTCCGCTCCACCCAGTTTGGCGACGATCAGGACCGTCCGATCCGCAAGTCGGATGGCAAGTGGACCTATTTCGGCGCCGACCTCGCTTATCACATGCAGAAGGCCGAAAGTGCCGATGCGATGATCGACATCTGGGGCGCGGACCATGCGGGCACGGTCAAGCGGATCAAGGCGGCGGTCGCGGCGCTTTCTGCCGGCCAGGTC
>DDNW01000179.1:5743-7483 GCA_002341345.1 Erythrobacter sp. UBA2510 | reverse complement strand
AGGGCGAGCCGATCCCGTTCGACGTCAAGCTGGTCCAGATGGTCCAGCTGCTGCGTGGCGGCGAGCCGGTAAAGATGTCCAAGCGCTCGGGCAATTTCGTCACCATTGCCGACATGGTCGAGGAGGTGGGCAAGGATGTGGTGCGGTTCACCATGCTGACCCGCAAGCCCGAGGCGCAGATGGATTTCGACTTTGCCAAGGTAGTCGAAGCCTCGAAGGACAACCCAGTCTTCTATGTCCAGTATGCCCATGCGCGGATCCGCTCGATCCTGCGCCGCGCGGGTGAAGAGGGCCATGCGGTGTCCGATGCGCATCTCGACCTATTGGGCGAAGACGAGCTCGCGCTGATCAAGCAGGCCGCGCAGTTCCCGCGCGAGGTCGAAGCCGCAGCGCGGGCCCGCGAACCGCATCGGATCGCCTTCTATCTCTATGATCTTGCAGCTGCCTTTCATGCCTTCTGGAATCTGGGCAATGATGACCAGCAAAAACGGATCATAGTGGCACAGAAGGATGAACTGACCGGGGCAAGGCTTTTCCTCGGCGCACAAATCGGGCAGGTTCTGCGCGTTGGTCTGGCCCTGTTGGGCGTGGAGGCCGTCGAGGAGCTTTGAGACATGGACTTGCCGCGCGACGGCGAGAACGAGGCAGGACGCGGTGCATTCACCCCTGAGGAACAGCTGAAGCTGACCGAAGAGGATGAGCGGCTTCCCTGGCTCGAATCGGACGAAGATTATCACGAACCGGGCATCGACCCTTCGCGTATCGTCGCCTTTGCGCTGATCGGCGTGCTGGCACTGGTGCTGATCGGTGGGGCCACATGGTTCGTGATGAACAGTCGCGAGCAAGGCTCGATCCTGCCCGACGGCAGCACGATTGCCGCCCCTGCCGAACCTTACAAGACGCGGCCCGGCGATCCGGGTGGCGCGCAGATCGCCGGAACCGGCGACACCACGTTCGAGCGGGCCGAGGGGATCGATTCCGAAAGCCAGATCGCGGCCACCGATACGCCCGCGCCGGTTACCACGCCGTCGGCGGCCCCGGCACCCACGCCTTCGGCTACGGCTACGCAGGCACCCGCCACCTCTGGCGTGCCGGTGCAGGTCGGGGCCTATTCGCGTCGTGAGCAGGCGGTCGATGGCTGGAGCACGCTTGTGCGCCGGTACGAGGTCTTGCAGGGAATGAAATACCGGATCGTGGAGGCGGTCGTCGATGGTGCGACCGTTCACCGGCTGCAGGCGATGGCGTCCGACCGGGCGGCGGCGGACAATCTGTGCCGCGCGATCAAGAACGCGGGCGGCGATTGTCAGGTGAAGACCTGACGCTTCAGCCTGTCCTGCGCTCGCAGGGCCGCTTTTCCACGAGGCACCCCGAGGCGCTGCTTGCGCGGATGCGCGCTTTCATGCAGCCTTTCCGGGCATGATACCGGCAATCTTCAGCCCTGCAGGCCTAGCCCTGACCGATGCCGAGCGCGGCTTCTTCGCCGAGGTCGATCCGGCGGGTTACATCCTGTTCGGCCGCAATGTCGAAAGCCGCGAGCAGCTGCGCAGGCTGACTGACGAATTGCGCATATTGCATGGCCGTGACGACCTGCTGATCTCGGTCGATCAGGAGGGCGGGCGCGTCTCCCGCATGAAACCGCCTGAGTGGGAAGCCTATCCCCCCGGCGGGGTCTTCGCGGCATTGTGGGACATTGCCCCTGCCAGTGCGATCGAGGCGGTGCGCGCCAATGCCGAGCTGATT
>DDNW01000179.1:0-5635 GCA_002341345.1 Erythrobacter sp. UBA2510 | reverse complement strand
GAGCTGATTGGGCGCGACCTCGACGAAGTCGGCATCAATGTCGATTTCCTGCCGCTGCTCGATGTGCGCCGTCCGGAAGGGCATGACGTGATCGGCGACCGCGCGCTCGGCTGTGAACCGAAGCAGGTCGCTGCGCTTGGCCGCGCCGTGCTCGATGGGTTGTCGCGGGCCGGTGTCACAGGATGCATCAAACACATTCCGGGCCATGGCCGCGCACTGGTCGACAGCCACAAGGACCTGCCCGTGGTCGAGGTGAGCGAGGAAGAACTGGCGGTGGATATCGCGCCCTTCGCCACGCTTGCCGATGCGCCGATCGCGATGAGCGCGCATGTCGTTTACACCGCGTGGGACAAGGACCATCCGGCGACCCAATCGCCCTTCGTGATCGACGAGATCATTCGCAAACGGATCGGCTTTTCCGGCCTGCTGCTGACCGACGACATCGACATGGAGGCACTCGACGGGACGGTTCCCGAACGCGCGGAGAAGGCCATCGCGGCAGGGTGCGACATCGTCCTCAATTGCTGGGCGAAGATGGACGACATGACCGGAATTGCCGCACGATTGCCCGCAATTTCAGGGGCTTCGGCGGCACGGCTGGCTGCGGCACTGAGCGGTACCAAGGCGAACCAGAACGCGCCCGAGCGGGCCGAACTGCTCGCCACGCGCGACGCTCTTCTCGGGCCTGTACTTGGCCGGGTGGGGCATCTGGCATGAGCGCGGACAATATCCTGTTCAGCGCGCCGGAAGCCGCCGAAAGCGCCGATGCGGAAGAGAGCTGGGACGGCATCGCCGCGCGCCCGAAGGACGATAATGCGCTCTACCTCGAGCTTGAGGGGTGGGAGGGGCCGCTTGACCTGCTGCTCGACCTGGCCCGGCGGCAGAAGGTCGACCTGAAAGCGATCTCGATCCTCGCGCTGGTCGACAAATATATCGATTATATCGAGCGGGCCGAGGCGCTGAAGCTGGAAATCGCTGCCGACTATCTCGTGATGGCGGCATGGCTCGCTTATCTCAAATCGTCATTGCTGCTCCCGCGCGAGGAGCAGGAGGACCCGTCGCCGGAGGAACTGGCGCTCAAGCTGCAATTGCGGCTCCAGCGGCTGGGCGCGATGCGCGAGGCGGCGGCGCGGCTGATGGCGCGCGACCGGCTGGGTCGCGATGTCTTTGCCCGCGGTGCGCCCGAGGGCCTCAAGGTCTTGCGCAAGAACGCCTGGCGTTGCGAATGGCTCGACCTCGTGCGCGGCTATGGGCAGGTCAAGCTGCGCAATGAACCGGTGGTGCACATGGTGCGCGAACGCCCGGTGATGACGCTCGACGCCGCGATTGATCGCGTCTCGGCGATGCTGGGCGTGACGCTTGAATGGCTCGAACTCAGGAGCTTCCTGCCGGGCGGGGCAGAACCGCGCCTCAGGCGTTCGGCGCTCGCCTCCAGCTTTGTCGCCGCCCTCGAACTGGCACGGCTGGGCAAGGCCGAATTGCGGCAGGAGGAAATTTTCGGCCCGATCCATCTCAGGAGACCGAAAGCGTGAGCGAAGACAGCCTCGTCGAAACCACAGCCGCAGTCGAACCGGACGATCTGGTGCGCGCGGTCGAGGCATGCCTGTTCGCCGCCGAGGAACCGCTCACAGCCCAGCAGATCAGCGCCCATCTGGGCGGCGCGGAGGTGCGCGAGGCGCTGCGCGAACTGGCTGCGCATTACTCGGCACGCGGCGTGCAACTGGTCGAGCTGGGGCGGCGCTGGCAATTTCGCACCGCGCCGGACCTTGCCCATCTCCTGCGACGCGAAAAGGAGCAGGTCCGTGCGCTCAGCCGCGCCGCGACCGAGGTGCTCGCGATCATTGCCTATCACGAGCCGGTCAGCCGCGCCGAGATCGAGGCGATTCGCGGGGTCCAGACCAGCTCGGGCACGCTCGACGTGCTGATGGAGGCGGGCTGGGTCCATGCCGTGGGGCGGCGCGAGGTGCCGGGTCGCCCGGTGATCTTCGCCACCACGCCCGATTTCCTCGTCCATTTCGGACTGAAAAGCCGCCGCGACCTGCCCGGAATCGACGAATTGAAGGCGGCGGGCCTGCTCGATCCGGTTGATGATGCGTTCGAGGCGCTGGTCGGCGATCAAGAGACCACCGTTTCGGGTGATACGGCGGACCCTGCCGATAGCGCGACCGGTGACGATACTTCGCTGGAAAACCCCGAGCAAAGCGCCTAGACAGCGCCCGTATCAACTCGGAGAATTCCTGTGGGTAGTATCGGACCGTTTCAGCTCATCATCATCGCCGTGGTGATCCTCATCCTGTTCGGCCGCGGTCGTATCTCGGAAATGATGGGTGACTTCGGCAAGGGCGTCAAAAGCTTCCGCAAGGGGATGTCCGACGAAGAGCAGTCGACCAAGCCATCCGCGCAGATCGCGCATGAGAACAAGACCACCGCCGACCCGGTCGAATCGACCGAGAACGAGAAGACGTCCGGCTGACCCCGTCGGCCTGACGGGCCAGTACCAGGGGCCGACCGCGAAAGGCACCGCCAATGCCGGATATCGGCGCCAGCGAATTATTGCTCATCGTCGTGGTGGCGATCCTCGTCATCGGCCCCAAGGACATGCCGCTGGCGCTGCGCACGGTTGGCCGCTGGGTCGGCAAGATGCGCAAACTCTCCAGCCACTTCCGCGCGGGGATGGACGCCATGATCCGCGAAGCGGAGATGGAGGAAATGGAGAAGAAGTGGGCCGCCCAGAACGAGCGGATCATGCGCGAACATCCGGGCACGCCCAGCAGCGAAGAAATGACCGGCGAATCGCCTCCCGCACCCAAGACTGCGCCCGCTGGAGCCGACAGCACCAAGCAGGTGCCGCCGCCTGCTGATGCCGTACCCAAACCCGCCGCCAACCCGGCCAGCGCCGAGGGCGGCGTGAAGCCAGCCGGAGACTGAGACGGTGGCCTTCAAGATCAAGGATCTGGACGACACGCAGGCACCGCTGCTCGAACATCTGATCGAGCTGCGCAAGCGGCTGGTGCGCGCGGTGCTGGCGCTGGCGGTGTGCTTCGGCGTGTGCCTCTATTTCGCCGACGACATCTTCGGATTGCTGGTCCGCCCGCTGACCGAGGCCTTTCCTGACGGAGAGGGCAAGCTCGTCTATACCGCGCTCTATGGCGCCTTCTTCGTCGAAATTAAGGTCGCGCTGTTCGCGGCCTTCTTCCTCAGCTTCCCGATCATCGCCAACCAGCTGTGGGCGTTCATCGCGCCGGGGCTCTATGCGCGCGAGAAGAAGGCGTTCCTGCCGTTCCTGATCGCGACCCCGGTGCTGTTCACGCTGGGGGCGTGCCTCGCCTATTTCGTGGTCATGCCGCTCGCCTTCCCGTGGTTCCTCGGCTTTCAGGGCGACCTTGGCGGCTTGCAGGCCGAGGCGCTGCCTGAAATGGGCGAGTATCTGAACCTCGTGATGCGCTTCATCTTCGCTTTCGGGATCAGCTTCCTGCTGCCGGTGCTGCTGATGTTGCTCAACGTGGCGGGGCTGGTGACGCGTGACCAGCTGGCGAGCGCACGGCGCTACGTCATCGTTGGCGTGTTCGGCGTGGCGGCGGTGATCACCCCGCCCGACGTGGTCTCGCAATTGCTGCTTGCCGCGCCGCTGCTGGTGCTGTTCGAGGGCTCGATGGTGCTGATGCTGCTGAGCGAACGCAAGAAGGCGAAAGAAGCGGCGAAGGCGGAAGCTGAGGAGGCAGCCAGGGATACGGCGGCGGAAAAGCCGGTACCGCAGTTTGGCGAGATCCGCGAGGAGTAGGGCGGAAAAGCCGGAATGAAGCGCGGCTCACTCAGGCCGGTTGTTGCATGGCTTTTCAGCGCATGCGTTGCTCTCTCGATAATGTATTTGCCTGCCAGCTTGATTTTGCTTGTTGTGGCAATGTGGGGAGGATTTTCTCCTGCTGTTGCCACACCGGTGAAATGGCTGGTTCTGGCTACGACCTTGCTAGCAATCGCAGGGGCGACCTTTCTGCTCGCTCGAACGATCAAGCGGGTGCTTTTGCGCAATTAGAGATTGATGGCTCACCCTTGAACCGTTCTTCCTCAGCCTGTCGGAAGCAAATCTGTTCCGCAGGAACAACGATGAACGAGAGGGCCAGGTTCGTGGTTCGACAGGCTCACCACGAACGGACAACGATTATTTGTGATTTGATAAGCCCCAAAAGAAAACGGGGCCGCAATGGACCCCGTTCACCTGAACAATTCTGTTCGTCAGCAACTAGGGGCTGGCGGGTTCCGGATCGTCGCTGCCGTCAAGCGCGATGACCAGCGCAGCGACCACGGCGGCAAGTGCGAGCAGGCCGATGACGAGGCCCGAACCGCCGCCGCCGAATTCTTCCGACTGCTCAAGCGCGGTCGCGCTGCGGGTGGCGGGGGCAGCCTCGCTCGAGGCGGCCTGGGCCATGACGGGCGTCGCGACCAGAGCGGTGGCGGCGCAGGCGGTGGCAATTTTCTTCAGCATCACGCGTGACACTCCCTGACGAGTCCTGACCTGCGCCCTAACCGGTGCAGGTTTCAAACATGCGACAATCATATTGCATGAGCGAGACGGTTTTTCCAAGCCCTTTAGGGGCGCGATACCCTGCTTATTCCACTATTCGGCGTGCTGCCGCATGGACGCGCTGGCCCGCGATCCATGTCTCCAGCACCCTGATGTTTCGCAAATCCTCTGGCGTGGCGGTCAGCGGATCGGTGTCGAGAATCAGGAAATCTGCGTATTCTCCGGGCGCGAGCGCGCCGAAATGCCCCTCGGCAAAACCGGCCCATGCGGCCCCGGCGGTATAGGCGGCGAGCGCCGTCTCGCGACTGACCACTTCACCCGGCATCCAGCCACCGGCAGGCTCGCCATCGGCGTCCGTACGGCTGATCGCGGCGGCTATGCCCACGAACGGCGCGGGCGGTTCTACCGGGGCATCGGACCCAAAGGCGAGGGGCGCGCCGGTGGCGGCGATGCTGCCCCAGGCATAGGCCCCGGTCAGCCGGTCTTGACCCAGCCGTGCCTCGGCCATCAGCCGGTCGGAGGTCTGGTGCTGCGGCTGCATCGAAGCGATGATGCCGTGCTGGCCGAACAGCGCGATGTCCGCCGGATCGACGATTTGTGCATGTTCGATCCGCCAGCGCCGGTCGCCGGTGTAATCGCCCGCGAGTTCGTCGATCGCCAGCAGCGCCTCTTCATTGGCGGCATCGCCGATGGCGTGGATCGCGACCTGAAAATTGTCGAGTGCGGCGCGGCTCATCAGATTGCGAGCTTGCGTGCCGCTCAGCCGCGCAAGACCGCGATTGCCCGGCTCGTCGGCATAGTCGCTCTTGAGCAGCGCCCCGCGCGAACCGAGCGCGCCATCGAGCACCAGCTTCAACCCACCCATCCTGAGGCGGTCGCCATAAAGCCATTGCGTCGGGCCGATGCCGCCGATCAGCAGCATCTCGTCCACGCTCTGCGCATAGGACATGACGCGCAGCCGCAACCGTCCGGCATCGCCCGCGCGGCGATAGGTCATCCAGTCCTCGATACTGGTGCCCATGTCGGCGACGGCGGTGACGCCATTGGCGAAGAGCAGTTCCTGCGCGCGGTGGAGGGCAAGGTCGCGATCTTCGGCCAGCGGCGGCGGGACGG
>DDNW01000031.1:8495-15170 GCA_002341345.1 Erythrobacter sp. UBA2510 | reverse complement strand
AGCGAGGGCAGCTTGCCTGCCCGAAAGCGAGGATAGCCAAGGGGCCGGATGACCCCGCCGGCGCCTGAGGAAAAAACAGGAAGGCCCGTCTGCCACACCGGCAGGCGGGCCTTTCCTACATGTGGACAGTCGCCTACATTGGTCGACATGCTACAAGTTCACCAATTCCCCTGCCTGTCCGACAATTACGGCTTTCTCCTGCACGACCCCGATAGCGGCGAGACGGCTTGCATCGACACGCCCGATGCCGAGGAATACCTCAGGCAGGCCGGGGCCAAGCATTGGCAGATAACGCAAATCTGGAATACGCATTGGCACCCGGACCACGCGGGTGGCAACGAGGCGATCAAGGCCGCCACCGGGTGCAGCGTGGTTGCGCCACTGGTCGATGCTCCGAAGATCCCTGCCGTGGATCGCACCGTGCGCGATGGCGACTTCGTGGAGCTTGGCGGTCACCGGGCATGGGTAATCGACGTGGGCGGGCACACGATGGGCCATATCGCCTATCATCTGCCCGATAGCGCAATTGCCTTTGTCGGCGATGCGCTGTTCGCGCTGGGCTGCGGGCGCATGTTCGAAGGCACCGCGCCGCAGTTCTGGGACAGCCTTCTCAGACTCCGGCACCTGCCCGTCGATACGACGCTGTATTGTGCACACGAATATACCGCATCGAACGCCAAATTCGCACTGCATGCCGACCCGGACAATGCGGCGCTGGCAGATTACGTGCGTGAGATTGAGGATAAGCGAGCAGCCGGCGAGCCCTCCGTGCCGTTCGGGCTGGCGCGTGAGATCGCGACCAATCCCTTCCTGCGCGCCGACGATCCGGCCATGCAGGCACGCTGGGGCGGCGATGTCCCATACGAGACTTTCGCCGCACTCCGGTCCGCGAAGGACAATTTCTGACGGCTCTGCTCTGCAGCAGAGCAGCGACCGTCAGAAAGGATCAGATTTCGGAGATAACCTTGTCGGCCAGCGCCTTGTCGGCGGCAGCGTCGTGCTTTTCGGCGATCAGCTGCGCGGCGGCAGCAGTCGCAGCGCTGGCGGCACGGGCCTTCAGGTCGTCAATCGCCTGACGCTCGGCAGCGGCGATCTTGTCCGCGGCCATGCGTTCGCGACGGGCGATCATCGCCGTCGTGTCGGCCTTGGCCTTCTCGACGATGCCGTCGGCTTCGTGCCGCGCATGGTCGAGCATCGCGGCAGCGTCTTTCTCGGCATTGGCGATCTTGTCGGCATATTCGGCGCGCAGCGCCTCGGCCTCGGCGCGAAGCTGCCTGGCTTCATCGAGGTTGGCCCTGATCGCGGCGATCTGCTTGTCCAGCCCGCCGCCGATCAGCTTGTGCACGCCCTTCCACGCCAGGATGAGCAGGAAGATGAGCATGGCGACGCCGACCCATCCACCGGGACCGAAGATGAACATCGGACCTTCGGCATGGCCGCCGTCACCGGCTTCGGTGTGCGCGGTCTCGCCGCCTTCCATGGCGTGCTCCATCTCCGGATCTTCGGTGGTGAAGAGTTCGGGAAGTTGCTCGTTGCTCGCTTCAGCCATTGGCCATCGCCTTCTTCACTGCCGAGGAAGCATCGCTCGCCGCCACGTCGATACCTGCCAGACGCGAGACGATATCCTGCGCGGCTTCGCTGGCAAGCGTCTCGATCTCCGCAGCCGCTTCGGCACGGGCAGCCTCGATTCGGGCTTCGGCCTCTTCGGCCTGCTGGTCGAGCTTGGCCTGAGCGGCAGCAAGCTTCTTTTCCGTGTCGCCCTGAGCCTTGGACTTCGCTGCGTTGACCAGCGATTGCGCCTCGGTCCGGTTGGCATTTTCCCTGGCGCGCCACGCCTCTTCCGCCTCGTCGGCGGCATCGCGCGCGGCCTGCGCGGCGGCGAGGTCGTCAGCGATCTGCTTGTCGCGCAGATCGACCGTCGTCATCACCTTGGGTACCATGCCCCGTCCGACGACGAAGAACACGGCGCCGAATATTACCAGCAGCCAGAACATCTGGCTCGACCATACTTCGGCCAATTGGGCTATCTGGGGCATGGGCGGATTCCGGGCGTCAGTTTGCTGGATGGATCATGCCCGGCCCGAGACACATGCTCCGGCCGGGCAATACGGTGTCGATCAGGCGACGAAGATCAGGATCATCGCGACGACGAAGGCGAGCAGACCAAGCAGCTCGGCCGCGGCGAAGCCGATGAACAGGCGGCCCTGCTGGCCGTCAGCGGCACCCGGGTTGCGCAGCGCGCTTTCGAGGAACGAGCCGAAGACGTTACCCACGCCGATGGCGGCCATACCGGCACCGATTGCCGCGAGACCCGCACCGACGAGCTTTGCTGCTTCTGCGTCCATTTCAAAAACTCCTTTGTAAAATCCGTTGAGTGACTGTGAAAAGCTTGGAAAAACTTAGTGAAGGTTCTCGGCGTCGTTGATGTACAGCGACGAGAGCAACGCGAAGACATAGGCCTGGATACCGGCAACCAGGATTTCCAGCGCGCAGATACCGATCATCAGAATCATGCTGGGCAGGCCGATGAAAAGGCCCCAGCCAGCACCCGCATTGGCGCTGTCGATGACAAAGCTGGCGAGCACTTCGAGCAGGACGTGACCGGCCATCATGGCCACGAACAGTCGCAGGCCGAGGCTGAAGGGACGGAACAGGAACGAGATCAGCTCGATCGGGAAGATCACCGGCACCATCGGCAGCGGCGTGCCGTGCGGCACGAACAGGCTGAAGAAGTGGAAACCGTGCTTCCAGAAACCGACGATCAGCACGATCGCGAAGGTCATGATCGCCAGAATGCCGGTGATCGTGAAATGGCTGGTAAAGGTGAAGGCGTGCAGCCCCGCGATCGCCAGCGGCAGCGGAATCAGGCCCAGCAGGTTGGCGAACAGGATGAACATGAACAGGCTGAAGATATAGGGGACGTATTTCTTCCCCTCCTTGCCGATATTGGCGGCCAGCATGTCGTCGATGAAATTGGTGAAGGTCTCGACCGCCATCTGCCAGCGCCCGGGCACCAGCTCACGCTTCATCCCGCCGAGCATGAACACCCACAGCGCCACGGCGGAGATGAGCATCCACATTGCCGAGTTGGTAAAGGCAATGTTGTAACCGGCCAGTTCCCAGTTCGCCGAGCCGAAAAGCGGCTCGATCGTGAACTGGTGCATCGGATCGACCTTGGCTGTTTCGCCTGCCACGTCTGTTCGCGCCCCTACACTGCTAGACCAGCGCCCGATCAGGGGCGCCGGTTCGAAATCCCGATAATGTTCCTGAAGCCGACGACTATTCCGAGGAACAGCATCACCAACAGACCCCAGGGCGACGTCCCGGCAAACAGGTCGATGACCCAGCCGACAAGCGCACCACCGAGAATCCCACCAAGCAGGTAGCTGAGCACGCGATTGCCGAGCTTTTCGCTCTCGCTTGCTCCCTGCACGACCGGCCGGTTGCGCTCCTCTTCCCGCTCGCGTGCAGCACTGAGCCGCTCCTCGAGCGCGTCGATCCGCGCATCCTCACCGATGGGTTCCCGTGCGGGTTTCTCGTCGTTCATGCAGCCTCCTTTAAGGGGAGTGAGCAGCATGCGCAACGCGCTACCCGCCGAGGGCGCCGCCGCCTTAGGCGGGGGTCATAAGCAAGTCAACACGTGCCAAAGTCTATGACGGCAGGGATTTATCCGTCGCCTTGAGATATCCTCCGGGCATTACCTCACGGACAACGCGGATCGCGCTGCGGAGCGCCCGGCCCGCGCTTCACCCAGCCACCGCCCGGAGTCTGGTACATCTCGCCTGGAACCGTACGCTGTATAGCCAGACAACCGGCGGTGAAGGCATATTCCTCCAGCGTCGCCCCTTCGGAAGCGGCGCGATCGGCATAGACCGCGCGGCGGCGAATGTTGATATCGTCCACAAGCTTCTGCAGCGCCGGGTCGGCGGCACCGACGATGCCCAGATAGCCGTCCATCTTCTCGCCCACCTTGCCCGAGGAGCGCGCCGCCTCATATGCGGGGTCACGCTGAGCCAGCGCAGGGGCGGCGACAAGACCTGTGGCCAGCACGCTGGCGGCAGCGACCAGCAGACCGATCCGGCGAAAAATATCATGCGTCATCGTGCTCTCCAGACCCATCCGTCGGGGCCAAATTTTCCAGTCAACACCATCAGAAGATGTCGGCATTTTCCTCGATTGCATTGCCGGCGTCCTCCGCCAGCCGATAGATCACTTCCTGCGTGATATTTATGTTGAGTTCGATCACGATCGGTTGGTCCGGCGCTTCCAGCGTGACACACCCCCCGACCATCGTCGCACCCAGCATTGCCGCATGCAGCAATAACGGTTTCAAGACCTGTTCCAATCGCCCCATTCCCCTCAATGGAATAGCCCCCGCCCCGTTCATAGGCACCATATGCGCCGGGTCGGTACGATTGGTCAAACTTGCAGCGCTCATGGCATGGCCTCGCTTTCGGGGGGCTGAATATCGGGTTCATCTGCGGAAGTTTCGGCAGCATCGCCGTCCTCGGTGGCGCGGGCAGCTTCTTCGGCCTCCACGGTGGTCAGATCGACCGTTTCGCGCAGCCGCGTGCCGTCATCGGTGAGCAGCCCCAGCCCGCGCGGATCGCGCACGGCGGAAGGATCGTAGAGCGAACGCAGGCTGGTCATCAGGCGATAGAAGGGCGCGCGAATATTTACGAGCAGCTGGATCGGCAGGTTAGCAAGCTGCCTGGTGATGATGTTGCTCTTCGCAGTCTCGCCCTGCCCCACACCCTCGAATCGGACCTGGGTGACGAGTTCGCCCGCCAGCGGGCCGTTCATCACCACTTCCATCTCGTCATATTTGAGGTCGCGCAACGTCTGGAAAGCGAAATTGCCGACCGCCGACAGATCCTCATAGGTTAGCTGGCCGACATAGGAGAGGTTCCCGCCCGGCGGCCGCGAGACCAGGAGCCCATCCTCCAGACGGCCATAGCCATCCGCATCGAACACCACCGGAATGGTGCCATCGAAGGTCCCGGTGGCGGCGAGATTGCCCAACTCCATCCGCTCGATGAATTGTGAAGCCTCCAGCCCGGTGATGACGAAGACGTAGCGGCGTTCCTCCGCGGCCCCCAGCGTCAGGCTGACCGGCTGCATGGTCAGCGTTCCGCCAAGGAAAGGCCAGCGCCCGTTCTCGAAGCGCAAAAGCTCACCATCGGTGAAGGAGAAGGTCATGACGCCGTCGTAGATTTCGATGCCCGGGTTCACCATGCGCATGGCGATGCGCTGACCGGGCGCGGTGGTGAGGCCGATCAGATCGGTGAACTCGACCGTGCCAGAGGCGCCCTCGACCACCCCGAATGCCGCTGCGAAGTCGAGCGAATCACTCGCAAAGGTGCCGCTGCTGGTGATCTCGCCTGACGCGTCCCAGTCGATCCGCCCGGTGCCGGTGACCGTGCCCGCCACATTGGCGACAACACCCAGCGCGCTCGGCGTCAGATCGATCGGCTGGAGCGCCGGGCTGAAGGTCAGCGCGCCAACATCGAGATCGGCATGGCCGACGCTGGAGGCGAGATTGTGAACGACATGGACGTCGGCGACGGAGAGCCCGCTATTGGGTTCGCGCAGGGTTGCATCGGCGACAATGCGGCTGTCGGCGAGACTCAGCGTGGCGTCACGTGCTACCATCCGATTGAAACGGACCGGCTGCTCGCGGTCGAGCATGGCGAACGCACCGTCGCTTACCGCAAAGCCTTCGTCGGCATAGGACCACGCTCCACGCAGATCGACCAGATCAAGCGGCAAAGCTGCGAGCCTGACTTCGGCGCCCTCGAAACGGCCGCCAATCGCCTCGCCCAGTTCCCCGGTCATGCTGGCGACGGTGAAGCGCGAGACGTCGCCCGGCGTTCCGAAGGCAATTTTCAGCCCCTCGGCGCTCATCGTGCCGGGCCAGGCAAACGCGACCGGGCCGCTGGCGATGGTCACCGGCGTGTCGCCCATGCGACCGCTAAGATCGAGCGAGTCGGTGCCCGCGGACACGCGGAGCCCACCCGCGCCATAGCGCAGGATAGCCGGATCGCCAGTCGGGCACAGGTCGAGACTCTGCTGGTCGAGCGCCATGTCGGCCAGCACCAGACGTTCGAAGCCGATCTCCAGACAATCGCGCCACAGGGCCAGTTCGCCCGCTGCATAGCTGCCGTTGACCGGCAGTCGCAGACCCTGCGCCGAACCGCCCGGAATCGGCCCGCTGGCAAGTACCTGTCCGGACAGGCCCAGCGCGCCGCTGGTCGACTGGCGAATCAGCAGTCGCGGGATAGACAGGCTGGCGTCACCATTCTCGTAGGAGGCCATGCGAATATCGTAGGTCAGGCTGCCGTCGGGCTCGCGTTGCGCAGCGCCAGTAATTACCGGCATACCCGGCCCGCTGGTGGCAAAATTGCCGGTCAGCAACGGCGTCTCCCCGCCGCCGCTGGCATACTGGCCGCGCGTCAGCGCGAACAACACGCCCCCGCTGGTCCCCTTCAGCCGCGCCTCCGGCACCACCAGACTGGTTCGCGTGCCATCGCGGCGTGCCGTGAAATTGGCCTCAAACTCGCTGCCGCGCGATTCGACATAGAGCGCGCGGCGGAACTTCTCGGCCAGCGGGGCGAGCAGACTGCCCTCGGTACTGCGGACAAGATGGACCAGATTGCGGTCGAGCGCATTGCCGAG
>DDNW01000031.1:0-8283 GCA_002341345.1 Erythrobacter sp. UBA2510 | reverse complement strand
GGAGGCCTCCAGTTCGCCGCTGAGCTCAAGCCGGTTGAAGTTTTCGCGCGCACGGATGGTGCCCTGCGAATCGAAAGACGCTGCCAGCGCCTCTCCGGTGACGACATCGCGCGCGACCACATCATATCCGAGAACCAAAGCCCCGTCGCGCCAGGTGAACTGACTGTCACCCTCCAGCGCGCCGAGTGATCCGGAGGCCGCCCGCACCGCCCCTGCCTTGATCGTCGATTCGCCCTCGAAATCGATAAGGTTGCGGTCGGCCCGAAACACCATCGCGACCTCGCCGCCATCGACCTCGACCCCGGCCTCCTCGCATTGCATGCCGGCAAAGCGCAGCGGGCCCGCGAATCGAGGCCGCTCGGCATCGACCTGCAAGCGACCATAGAGCGTCGTGCCGCTGGCAGTGCAGCCCGGCAGCGTCAGCAGCGGCGCGACCGCGCCGACCTCGCTGGCAAAACCGCCGCGCAAATGGCCATGCCCCGACAGGCTGATGCCGATCGGGCCATAATCGCCTTCGATCAATGCCCGGCCACCGCGTATCGCGAGCTGCATGTCGGGAAATTCGAACGGCTCTTCGCTATCGGTAAAAATCAGCGGGTCGAAAGCGCCGAATGTCGCTTTGCCATCGACGATGCGGCCATACAGGCGCGGATTGTCGAGCGCGAGGCTGGCAATGCTAGGCAGGCCGAAACGCGGCGTGATCCGCAGGGTCGCGCGTTCGATAGTGAGGTCGGGCTGCGCGGGATCGCCGACCACGATATCGCGTACGATCTGGGTACGCGGGCCGATTTTCTCGATCGTGTAGGTCGCCTCGACCCCCAGCGCGGCCAGCTCGTCGGTAATCAGCGTGTCGGCAATGCGGTCGCGCCCCAACCATGCGGCGAGCAGCACCGCGAGCAGCACCAGCAGCAGGACGAGCGAAATCTGGCGCAGCACACGCCGCTCAGGACGCGGCGGCGCATCGTTCCCCTCCGAAAGTGCAGTCGCAGCCATTACCTGCGCCACTTGCGCGTTCACGGCGCTAAAGGCAATGCATGGATAGCGTGAGGCGAGAGGGCAACGGGGTGGCTGGCTCAGAGCGGGACGACGGACAGGCAGCGCCCCATGACGGCGCCGGTCATCGTGCCCGGTTGCGGGAGCGATTGCTCCATGGCGGGCCCGAGGCGCTCGCCGATTACGAAGTCCTCGAATATCTGCTGTTCGGCGCGCGGGCGCGGGGCGACACCAAGCCGCTGGCGAAGGCGCTCCTGGCACGTTTCGGCACGCTGTCGGGCGTCCTCAACGCCGATCCCGATGCGCTGATGCAGGTGTCGGGCATCAGCGCGGCGAGCGTCGGCGCGCTCAAAATTGCCGGACTGGCCGCACGGCGCATGGCGCGCAGCGAAGTATCGGAAAACCCCGTGCTGGGAAGCTGGCAGGCCCTGATCGACTATCTCGCCATCGACATGGCGCATCTGCATCACGAGCGCGTTCGCGTGCTCTATCTCAATACGCGCAACCGGCTGCTGCTCGATCACCTCGTCAGCGAGGGAACGATCGACGAGGCCGCGATCCATCCGCGCGAGGTGATCCGGCGCGGTCTGGATCTGGGCGCAGCGGCGCTGATCCTCGTCCACAACCATCCTTCGGGAAACCCCGAGCCCAGCCGCGCGGACATCGACATGACCAACCGCATTGCCGAGGCCGGCCGGCTGCTTGGCATCGCGCTCCACGACCATGTTGTGATCGGACGCGAAGGCCATGTCAGCCTGCGCGCGCGGGGATTAATCTAGCTCTAGGTCAAAGCCGTAGCGGGCGTAATCGTCGGTGATCGAGGGACTGCGCGACAGCGCCTCGCGAATATCCTCTACCCCGCGTGGATCGCCCTGCTGGCGCCGGATCAAACCGCGCAGCAACAACGAATTGGTCAGGTTCGGCTCCAGTGCCAGCGCCGCCTCGATATCGGCCAATGCCGCATCGAGCCGCCCGGCGCGCATGTTGGCCATGGCGCGGCTGTCTAACACCGAAGCGGAATTGCGCGAGTTCTCGACCGCCTTGGTGCACACCGGCAGCGCCAGTTCGGGCTCTATATTCCAGGTGCCCATGTACCAGCATTTGTTGTTGAGCAGCGTCGCATCGTCGGGATCTTCCACCAGCAGCTGGTCAATCCGTGCCAGTCCGGTCACGAAATCACCGTTGCGCGCATCGAATTCGGCCGCCGCCTCAGCCAGCGCGCGGCGCAGGTCCTCGTCGCCATCCTCGGTGGCGATCAGTTCCTGCGCAGCGGCAATGTCGCCGACATCGGCCAGCGCATAGGCGAGTGAAATCGCGCGCCAGGGATCGGGATCTAGCGCAAAGGCCTCGTCCAGATCGGCGAGGACGCTGTCAAGGTCGCGCCGTTCGGCATGGACTCTGGCGCGGTAGGCATAATTGTCGGCCGAAGCGTCGAGATCGATGGCCATGTCGTAATCTTCCAGCGCGCCATCGAAGTCGTAGGTCATCAGCCGGAAGCGCGCCCGGTTGAGGTAATTGTCGACCTCGTCGGGATCGCGCTCGATCGGCAGGGCATAGGCGGCCTCGACCCCGGCGAGCGCCCTGCGGTCCGCCCCACCGGCAAACTGCCAGCGGCGTGGCGCATCCTCGGGGAAAACCAGCGTCAGCGGATCGCGCGACAGCATCACGGCACGGCGGCGATTGGCGGCAATATCGGCAGGAGCGATCTCGCCGCCTGAGGAGGAGGCTGTTTCCTCAACCTCCAGGCGGCTACCTTCCAGAATGGCGGTTCGCACCAGATGCCTGCCGGCAATGGTCTCGTCGATCCGGCTCTTGCCCTCCAGCTTCACCGTCCCCGGCATCTCGGGCAGCAGGATCGTCATGCTGACCTGCGTGGCATTGGGCGCGCCGATAAAGACCGGAATATCGCGCCAGGCACGGCGGCCACGCTCGGGCGAGAAACTGATCCGGTTGTTCGGCAGGCGCAGTTCCTGCTTGCCCTGGGCCCCCTCGAACCTGGTCGGCGAGCTGACGAACATGTCAAAATATATCCGTACCTCGCTGTCGTCGTCGCCCGCCTCGATCCGGGCATCCACGACCTGGCCGGCGCCGGTCACCGGATAGACGATCTGGTAGGCGAGGTCGCGAATCTGCTCCTCGGTCGCCAGTGCCGCACCGGCATTGATCATCGAAGCATTCGGGCCGGTCATTTCGGCCCGCCCATGCACAACGGCGGGCATGTCGATCCCGGCCCGCTGGTCCAGCTCCACGAACATGCTCGCCTGCGAGACCGGGGGGAGAAGCTGTTCGACAGGGATCAGCTCCGCACCTTCCGCGCGCAACGGCAAGGCATGGAAGAACGGCGGCACATTGCCGACGATCTTGATGTTGGCACCGGAAGACGTCCCGTCCAGCCAATAGACATTGCCGTCGATCGTGGCCTTGACGATGACATGGTCGAAAGCGCCGGCCATTGGCAGCATTTCAGGGAGCGAATCGCCCATCGAGGATGACACCAGCGCCGCCTCGGCCTCTATCCCCATTGCGTTCAGCATGGCCAGCAGCAGCACGGTCTTGGCCTTGCAATCGCCATAGCGCAGGTTCCATGTCTCCTCCGGCCGCTGCGGCTTGTAGTTCCCGCCATCGAGGCCATTGGCGAGATAGCCGATATCCTCCTGCACCACTTCGAGCGCGGCCACCGCGCGTGCAAGATCGCCCTCGTGGGTGCGGCGGATTTCGGCCACCGTTGCGGCCAGTTCACCAGCGGGATCGACACTTCCCGCCACCTCGTAATAGGGGGCCATGACGGCGGAAACCTCTTCCCACCCGCTGAAAGTGCCGATTTGCAGAATTGCTGGACGCAGATAGCGCGGCGGCGCGTCGGCCGGCATTTCCTCCGCTTCTTCCAGCGGTAGCGTCAGTTCGATTGAATAATAGCCGTCCTGCTCTACTGGCGGATTAAGCACGACGGCGGGACCGGCCAGATACTGCACGGGCTCATCAGTCTTCCACGAGGCCCGGATGCGGCCAAAGCCGGTACGGAAGGCGTCTTCGCGGTAGAGCAGCGTCTGGTGCTGAACCTCGTCGCCCAGCACCTGATCGGAACTGGTGACAGAGTAGCGGACCCGCAGCACGTCGTTCAGCTTCAAGCCCGGCACCGCCAGCGTTGCGGTCAGCGCGCCGTTGACGCTGCGCTGTTCCAGCTCGGCTTCGCGGCGCAGGATTTCCAACCGCTCGCCTTGCGCCAGTACGTCGATCGTCTCATCACCCCGAATAATCGCGATTTCGTGGATGATGAGGTCGCCCTTGTCAGGCAGCCAGTTCGCAACAATCGTCCCGGCTTGCGTCAGTTCCTGTGCGCTGGCCAGCCGGTAGGCTGTATCGAGATATTGCCAGAGCTGGCCACCCTCGATCCGGTATTGCTGATCGTAAACGAGAATATTGGTCTCGGTGACCTCGGGCAGATCGGTGAGATCGACCTTTTCAACCCAGCCGGGCGCGGGTTCGTACACCACCGCTTCCCCGGCCCAGGCAGGCGCGCAGATCGCGCAGGAGGTGAGCAATGCAAGTGCATAATATGACTTCATGAATTGGCCCCATGCGGTCTCATCCGGACCTCATGACAGGCAAACCTAAACACGTGCTTATGAAACGCAAGCAGGCTTGCTATCCGGGATAGTCCCGCCCCGCCCCTTGCCATTCACTCAGCCGCGCCCTAGCCGCGCACCACTCAATTCCAACCACCCGAAGACGGAGAACACCACCCATGGTCCCCCGCTATGCCCGCCCCGCGATGACCGCGATCTGGGAACCGGAGAGCAAATACAGCATCTGGTTCGAGATCGAGGCGCACGCGACGCAGAAGCTGGCCGAGCTGGGCGTAGTGCCCGAAAGCGCGGCCAAGGCGCTGTGGGACTGGTGGAAGACCGAGCCGGGCATCGACGTCGCCGCGATCGACGCGAAGGAAGCGGTGCTCAAGCATGACGTGATCGCCTTCCTCGACTGGGTTGCCGAACAGGTCGGACCAGAGGCGCGCTTCATGCATCAGGGCATGACCAGTTCCGACGTGCTCGATACGACGCTGTCGGTACAGCTGGCCCGCGCCAGTGACCTGCTGCTGGACGACCTCGACGCCTTGCTCGCCGCGCTCGAACGCCGCGCGAAGGAGCACAAATACACGCCCACCATTGGCCGCAGCCATGGCATCCATGCCGAGCCGACGACGTTCGGCCTCAAGCTCGCCCAAGCCCATGCCGAATTTGCCCGCTGCAAGGCGCGGCTGGTTGCGGCCCGCGCCGAGATCGCCACCTGCGCCGTGTCTGGCGCGGTCGGCACCTTCGCCAATATCTCGCCGGTCGTGGAAGAATATGTCGCCGAACAGCTCGGCCTCGCGCCCGAGACGGTGTCCACGCAGGTCATCCCGCGCGACCGGCACGCGATGTATTTCGCGACGCTCGCGGTGATCGCCGGCTCGATCGAACGGCTGGCGGTCGAAATCCGCCACCTCCAGCGCACCGAGGTGCTGGAGGCGGAGGAATATTTCTCGCCCGGCCAGAAGGGGTCGAGCGCGATGCCGCACAAGCGCAACCCGATCCTGACCGAGAACCTTACCGGCCAGGCGCGCATGATCCGCGCCTATGCCCTGCCCGCGCTTGAAAACGTGGCGCTGTGGCACGAGCGCGACATCTCGCACTCCTCCGTCGAGCGCTTCATCGGCCCCGACGCCACGATCACCCTCGACTTCGCGCTGGCACGGCTGACCGGTGTGGTCGACAAGCTGCTCGTGTACCCGGAGCGGATGCAGGCCAACCTCGACCGGATGGGCGGCCTGATCCATTCGCAGCGCGTGCTGCTGGCGCTGACGCAGGCGGGCATCACCCGCGACAACGCCTATCGCCTCGTCCAGCGCAACGCGATGAAGGTGTGGGAAGCGGACGGCAAGCAATCGCTGCTCTCGCTGCTCAAGGAAGATGCCGAGGTTACCGCTGCACTGTCCGATGCCCAACTGGAAGCGCTGTTCGACCTCGACTATCACTTCAAGGAAGTCGACACGATCTTCGACCGGGTGTTTGGCAACTGATCGCAGCCCTTCCCTTGACGCGGCTAAGTCCCTAGCATCGTCGCGAAAGACACAGGAGGAGAGACATGCAAATCCTGCGGACCATCCTATGGGTGCTGCTGCTCGTGGCGCTGGCGATCTTCGCCTGGGCCAACTGGCAGCCGACCGTCACGGTCCGGATCTGGGAAGGCTTGCTGGTCGACACCAAGATCCCCGCCATCGTGCTGTTCTCCTTCGCGATCGGTTTCGTGCCGATGTGGCTGTACCATCGCGCAAGCAAGTGGAAGATGCGGCGCAAGATCGCCAGCCTGGAAGTCGCCGCGCGCACCGCCGCCGAGACGCCGACCGCGGCGCGAACGGGTTACGAGCCGGACCGGACCGAAAGCGCCGCGCTCTCCCCCGCCACCACCGAGGACACAGACAAGCCTACCCTATGAGCAATCCGGTATTCCTCGCCCTCGACCTGCCCCAACTGGACGCAGCCACCGCACTCGCCGCGAAGGTGAAGAGCCATATCGGGGGCGTTAAGCTCGGCCTTGAGTTCTTCTGCGCGCACGGCGCTCACGGCGTTCATGAGATCGCGCATCTGGGGCTGCCGATCTTCCTCGACCTTAAGCTGCACGACATCCCCAATACGGTGGCCGGTGCCATGCAGGCGCTGCACGTGCTCGAACCGGCCATCGTCACCGTCCATGCCAGTGGCGGGCGCGCGATGATGGAGGATGCCAAGGCGGCGGCGGCTGAGAATTGCAAGGTCGTGGGCGTCACCATGCTCACCAGCCTCGACGAACGCGATCTGAAGCGCATGGGCGTGGAAGGCACCTCGCACGACCATGTAATGCGGCTGGCCGAAAGCGCGCAGACCGCCGGACTCGACGGGATCGTCTGCTCGGGGCAGGAGGTGGCGAGCGTCCACAAGCAGTGGAAGGACGGCTTCCTGGTGGTTCCCGGCCTGCGCCCCGGCGGCAAGGCAACCGGCGACCAGAAACGCGTCGTCACCCCCCGGCAGGCGCGCGACGACGGGGCCAGCGTGCTGGTGATCGGTCGGCCGATCAGCCGAGCGCATGACCCGCTGACGGCCGCGCGCGAGATCGAGGGGACGCTTTGAGGCAACTCGGCGTCACGCGAAATGCCAGAACAGCTGATCAAGATTTGCGGGATCTCGACCCCCGAGGCGCTCGATGCGGCGATTGCCGCGGGTGCGAGCCATGTCGGCTTCGTCCATTACGAGCCCTCCCCGCGCCATGTCTCGCTCGAACTCGCCCGCTCCCTGAGCGAGCGCGTGCCCGACCCGATGAAGACGGTGCTGCTGCTGGTCAATCAGGAGGCAGAGCCGACCGCCCGCGCGCTCGCTGCCGTGCAGCCCGATATCGTTCAGTTCCATGGCCGCGAAACGCCCGAATGGTGTGCGGCGTTGAAAACCCATACGCCGTTCGAGATATGGAAGGCTGTCGGCGTCAAAGATGCCGGTACTCTGGAACGCGCGCAGCGCTTTGCCGGCGCGGTTGATCGCATCCTTTACGATGCACCGGCGGGCAAGCTGCCCGGCGGACAGGGCCTAGCGCTCGACTGGTCGCTGCTGGCTGGCTTCGAGCACAAGGCACCGTGGGGCCTTGCTGGCGGACTGACTCCTGACAACGTGGGCGAGGCGATCCGGCTGACGGGCGCTCCGCTGGTCGATACGTCCTCGGGTGTGGAAAGCGCGCCGGGCACGAAGGATGTCGACAAGATACGGGCCTTCTGCCAAGCGGCGCGCGAGGCACATCTATGACCGAAGCGAAACCCAACACTTTCAAGAACCAGCCCGACGAAAACGGGCATTTCGGCCAGTTCGGCGGCCGATATGTCGCCGAGACGCTGATGCCGCTGATCCTCGATCTGGAAAAGCATTATCGCGCGGCCAAGGCGGACCCGAAGTTCACCGAAGAGTTCGAGGACCTGCTCGAACATTATGTCGGGCGGCCCAGCCCGCTCTATTTCGCGCCGCGTCTGACCGAAGAGCTGGGTGGCGCGCAGATCTGGTTCAAGCGCGACGAGCTCAATCACACCGGCGCGCACAAGATCAACAATTGCATCGGCCAGATCCTGCTGGCCATGCGCATGGGCAAGACCCGCATCATTGCCGAGACGGGCGCGGGCCAGCATGGCGTCGCGACCGCCACGGTCTGCGCGCGCTTCGGCCTGCCCTGCACGATCTTCATGGGCGCGACCGACGTATCGCGGCAGGCGCCCAACGTGTTCCGCATGAAGCT
>DDNW01000042.1:8280-8744 GCA_002341345.1 Erythrobacter sp. UBA2510 | reverse complement strand
GGGGATCGCCAAATCGAACCTCGGCCTCAACCCGATGACCGACGGACAGACGCTGCGCCTGCCGCTGCCCGACCTCAACGAGGAACGGCGCAAGGACCTCGCCAAGCTGGCCAATGAATATGGCGAAAAGGCCAAGATCGCGATCCGCAACGTCCGCCGCGACGGCAACGACGCGTTGAAGGAAGACGAGAAGAAGAAGGAGATCTCGGAAGACGATCTCAAGCGGCTCGAGGACGAGGTGCAGAAGCTGACCGACAAATACGTCGCCGATACCGATGCGGCGGTCGAGAAGAAGGTCCAGGAAATCCTGACGCAGTGAGCGGGCAGGGCCACCCTGGCCCGTTCGTGTCGAGCGCAGTCGAGACACGCCGCGCCAACGCCTCTCGACCATGCTCGAGGCGAACGGATATTTCACTATGACTACCAGCGCTCCTCGCCATATTGCCATCATCATGGACGGCAAC
>DDNW01000042.1:404-8151 GCA_002341345.1 Erythrobacter sp. UBA2510 | reverse complement strand
ATGGACGGCAACGGGCGCTGGGCCAGGCGCCGCCACCTGCCGCGCGCACTGGGCCACAAGGCGGGCGGCGACGCACTGCGCCGCACGGTCGAGGCTTGCGAAGTGCTCGGCGTCGAGTGCCTGACGATCTACGCCTTCTCATCCGAGAACTGGAAGCGCGACGCGGAGGAAATATCCGACCTGATGGGGCTGATGCGCCGCTTTATCGAAGCCAATCTGGCGGACATGGTCGCCAAGGGCATTCGTCTCAAAATCATTGGCGATTACAGTGCTTTCGAGCCCGATATTGTCACTCGTCTGGAAGATGCCCTGGAGCGCACCAAGGGCGGCACGCGCACGCTGGCGGTGGCGCTCAATTACGGTTCGCAACAGGAAATCGCGCGCGCGGCACAGAAAGCGGCAGAAGAGGGCCCGATCAGCACCGAGGCGATCGAGAAGCACCTCTACACGTCCGATCTGCCGCCGCTCGACCTGCTGATCCGTACCAGCGGCGAGGTACGCCTGTCGAACTTCCTGCTGTGGCAATCGGCCTATGCCGAGATGATCTTCACCGATGTGCTGTGGCCCGATTTCGGCGAGGAGCATCTGCGCGCGGCGATCGAGGAATTTGCCAGCCGGGAGAGGCGCTATGGCGGACGTTGAGGAAACCCCGGCTGAGGCGGAGCGCAAGCGCGACCGGCTGAAGCGTTATGCCGGGCGCTATTCGACCGTACCGTTGTTCGTCCGCGGTTCCGACCTGCCCAAGCGCGCCGCGAGCGCGGTGGTGATGCTGGCAATCGCGGGCACGGCATTGTGGCTGGGCGGGGCGGTGTGGATGCTCTTCGTCGCGGCTGTGGCGCTCGGCGTGCTGTGGGAATGGCAGCGGCTGGTCCGGGCCTTCGCGCCCGGAGCCATGGCCCGCGCCGCGTGGATGCTGGGCGGGCTGGTCTATATCGGCGTGGCCGCCGGAACGCTTGCCTTTGTCAGGACTGCCGACGGGGCGGGTGCATCCGGGGTTTTGATGATCTTGGGCGGGGTGATCGGCGTCGATGTCGGCGCTTATTTCGCCGGACGCGCCATTGGCGGACCCAAGATCGCGCCGCGCATCAGCCCGTCCAAGACCTGGGCGGGGCTGGGGGGAGGCGTGGTCGGGGCGGCACTGGTGCTGCTTGCGTCGGTGTTTTCGGCCCATATGTGGGCGACGGGGATGCCAATCTGGCCCGTCTCCTCACGCGATACCTACATCGTGGTCTTCGATGGCCCGGAACTGGTTCTCGCCCTGCTTGCGGTCGGCGCAGTTCTGGCAGTCATCGCGCAATCGGGCGACTTCTTTGAAAGCTGGATGAAACGCAGGGCAGGCGTGAAGGATTCCTCCAACCTCATCCCCGGCCATGGCGGGTTCTTCGATAGGGTGGACGGGCTGCTGGCGGTTAGCTTCGTGCTGGGTATATTCGGCCTGGTGAGCCAGATAGCATGACCCGCACAATCTCCATTCTCGGCGCCACCGGCTCGATCGGCGCATCGGCGCTCGACCTGATCCGGCGAGAGCGGGGAAAATGGCGCGTGGTCGCGCTGACTGCCAATGGCAATGCCGAGCAGCTGGCGAAGCTCGCGCGCGAATTCGATGCCGAGATCGCCGTCGTTGCCCATGAGGACGCGCTTCCTGCCCTGCGCGAAGGGCTGTCGGGGACTGCCATCGAAACCGCCGGAGGGGCCGCCGCGCTGGTCGAGGTCGCCTCCCGCCCCGTCGACATCACCATCGCCGCCATCGTCGGCTGTGCGGGCCTTGCGCCGACCATGGCCGCCATCGAGCAGGGCAAGACCGTCGCGCTTGCCAACAAGGAGGCGCTGGTCTCCGCCGGTGACGTCATGACCGCCGCCGTCGTGCGAACCGGCGCCACGCTGTTGCCGGTCGATTCCGAGCATAATGCGATCTTCCAGTGTTTGCAGGGCGGCAAAATCGAGGATGTGCGCTGGATCACGCTCACCGCCAGCGGCGGTCCGTTCCGCGAGTGGTCGCAGGACCAGCTGGAAGCCGCCACCCCGAAACAGGCCGTCGCCCATCCCAATTGGGACATGGGCGCCAAGATCAGCGTCGATTCGGCCACGATGATGAACAAGGGGCTGGAGTTCATCGAGGCGCATCACCTGTTCCCCGTGGGCCTCGACCGGCTCAGAATCATCGTCCACCCACAGAGCATAATTCACTCGATGGTCGAGTACCGCGACGGCTCGACGCTGGCGCAGCTCGGCCCGTCCGATATGCGCGTACCCATCGCCTCGACGCTGGCCTGGCCTGCGCGGATGGATACCCCTTGTGCTCCGCTCGACCTCGCAAGCATTGGCAATTTGTCGTTCCAGGCCACTGACGAACAACGTTTTCCGGCGACCCGGCTCGCGCGCGAGGCGGCTGAGGCGGGCGGGGCGGCACCTGCCGTGCTCAATGCCGCGAACGAGATCGCGGTTGCCGCATTTCTGGACGGTCAGATAAAATTCACCCAGATTTCGGCAATAGTGGCTAGAATGCTGGAAAGCGCGCTGCCGCCTGCGCCCGCCTCGCTCGACGAGGTGCTGGGTGTGGACGAAGCGGCGCGCCGACAAACGCGGGAGTTGCTTGTAAGTGCCTGAAGCCATCCAGTCCGTCCCCCTGTGGATGATGATCGCCGGTTTCCTGCTGGTGCTCGGCCCGCTCGTCACGTTGCACGAATTCGGCCACTATCTCGTCGGGCGATGGTTCGGGGTGAAGGCGGAGGTCTTCTCGGTCGGCTTCGGCAAGGAACTGGTCGGTCGGACCGACAAGCGCGGCACGTGCTGGCGCATTTCGGCGATCCCGCTGGGGGGCTATGTCCAGTTCAAGGGCGATATGAGCCCGGCTAGCCAGCCCGATCCGAACCTGTCGGCGGAGGAGCTGGACGGCGCGTTTCAGACCAGGCCCCTGTGGCAGAAATCGCTGATCGTGGCTGCCGGGCCGCTCACCAACCTGTTCATTGCCGTGGCGATTTTTGCTGCATTCTTCATGGCTTACGGCAAGCCTTTTACACCTGCTGTGATCGAGGGGTTTGCCGAGCAGTCGCCCGCGCAAGAAGCCGGACTGATGATCGGCGACCGCATCACTGCGGTTGATGGCACGGAGATCGAGGATTTCGATGCGCTGCGCCGCGCCATCCTGCCCTATCCGGGGCGCACGGTCAGCGTTACCTATGAGCGCGAGGGCGAGACCGCCAGCTTGCCGATGACGATTGCCGACCTCGAACTGGTCGATCGCTTCGGCAACGAATCGCGGATCGGGCGCATCGGCGTCGGGTCGGAAAGCATCGTCTTCGAGCCGATCGGACCGCTTTCCGCCGTGGGCGAGGGCTTCGTCCAGAGCTTCGGGATCATGCGCATGATGGTGACCGGCATCGGCCAGATCATCACGGGCGAACGTTCTGTCACCGAACTGGGCGGCCCGATCAAGATTGCCAAATATTCGGGCGAGCAATTGTCGCTCGGTCCGCTTCCCTTCATCGAGTTCGTGGCGCTGATTTCAATTAATTTGGCATTCATTAACCTGCTGCCAATCCCTGCCCTCGACGGGGGGCATCTGGCGTTTTACGCGGCCGAGGCGGTCCGTCGTAAGCCCGCCAGTGCCCGCTCTCAGGAATGGGCGTACCGCACCGGCGTAGCCTTCGTGCTTGCACTGATGCTGTTCGTCACGATCATCGATATAGCCTCGTTGCCGATCTTCGGCAGCTAGGCGATAAAAGGACGCGACCCACAGCAAAGCCTGCCTCATCGCTTGATCGCCCCGCCTGCATCGGGCAAGGGGCGCCTTCACTAATTCGACCGATTGCCGCCCGTGCGGCGTGGCAGCGATCGGTCAGAGGGGACCGGCGTTTCGCCCTTGAGAATGGACCGTTCATGAGTTCTAGGCCCGCCTGCAAGGCACTTTTCCGATATGCCCCCGCGTTGCTGGGCTGCACCATGCTGGCGGGGCTTCCCGGCATCGCCATGGCGCAGGACGTTGCGACCGGGACGGCACCCGAAACCCCGACCGCTCCGGCAGAGCAGGGCGACGTCATCCGCTCGATCGCGGTTGCCGGGGCGCAGCGGCTCGAGCCCGAGACGATCCTCAGCTACATCAAGATGCGGCCCGGCCAGGTCTATACCGCCGCCGCCGCCGACCAGGTGCTGGTCGATCTGTCCGCGACCGAGCTGTTTGCCGATTTCACCATCGCCAACAACAATGGCAATGTGGTCATCACGGTGGCGGAAAACCCGGTCATCAACCGGATCGTGCTGGAGGGCAACAAGCGCCTGAAGGACGACAAGATCCTGCCCGAGATCAACCTCGGCCCGCGCCAGATCTTCACCCGCTCCAAGGTCCGTGCCGACGTGGCGCGCATCATCGAGCTGTACAAGCGGCAGGGCCGCTTTGCCGCGACGGTCGAACCGCAGATGGTCATGCTCGACCAGAATCGCGTCGATGTGATCTTCGAGATTTCCGAGGGGCCCAAATCCAAGGTCCGCCAGATCAACATCATCGGCAATGAAGCCTTTTCGGATGGCGATCTGCGCGGCGAGATGGTGACCAAGGAAACCGGCTTCTTCCGCTTCCTCAGCTCTAACACCAGCTACGATCCGGACCGGCTGGCATTCGACCAGCAGAAGCTGCGCCAGTTCTACCTGACCGAAGGCTATGCCGATTTCCGCGTCGTTTCTGCCGTGGCCGAGCTGACGCCGGACAAGCGTGACTTCATCATCACCTATGTCGTCGAAGAGGGCGAGCGCTACAAGTTCGGCAATGTCGAGGTGGTCAGCCAGCTGCGCGACTTCGACAGCGACCGCCTGACGCAGAACCTCGGGATCGATTCCGGCGACTGGTACAATGCCGAGCTGGTCGATGACACGATCGAGCGGCTGACTGCGACCGCGGGCACCTACGGCTATGCCTTCGCGCAGGTCCGCCCGCGCTTCGTGCCCGACCGCGAGGCGCGCACGATGGACGTGACCTTCACCATCCAGGACGCGCCGCGCGTTTATGTCGAGGCGGTGGAGATCAACGGCAACACGATCACGCTCGACAAGGTCGTGCGCCGCGAGTTCCGTATTGCCGAAGGCGACGCGTTCAACTCGCTTGCGGTCAAGCGCTCGACCGCGCGCATCAACTCGCTCGGCTACTTCCAGGAGAACTTCGAGATCGACCAGGTCGAGGGTTCGACCCCCGACCGGATCATCCTGCAGGCCAATGTGCAGGAAGAGCCGACCGGCGAACTGTCGCTGTCGGCGGGCTATTCGAGCCTCGAAAGCTTCATCTTCAGCGCCTCGATCCGGCAGAACAACTTCCGCGGGCGCGGGCAGACGGCCTCGGCCTCGGTCAACTGGTCGAGCTATTCGCGCTCCGGCTCGATCGGCTTCACCGAGCCTTATCTGTTCGACAAGAACATCGCGGCGGGGATCGATCTCTACCGGCAGGACTACAATAACGGTTATTACAACCGCGACAGCGCGACCTACGAATCGGCCACCACCGGAATCGCGCTCAGGACCGGTATTCCGCTCACCGAATATATCACTGCGGTAGCGCGTTACTCGCTCGCCTATGAGGAAATCACCCTCGACCAGAATACCTATTTCACGGTCGATGAAGACGGCAGCAGCTCGTGCAACCCGCTGCTGGCGGGCCGCTATCTGTGCGAGGCGATCGGCGACCGCGTGAAGTCGATCCTCGGCCTTTCGGTCACCCGCAACTCGCTCGACAGTCGCCTGCGCCCGACGCGCGGCATGACAGCGACACTCGGCCTGGACATCGCCGGGCTGGGCGGCGACACGAAATATGTGCGCGGCCGGATCAATGCGGCCAAATACTGGCCGCTGGGCGGCGGGTTCATCGGTTCGATCTCGGCCGAAGGTGGCTATATCAAGAGCTGGGGCGGCGACGACGTGCTGCTGACCGACCGCTTCTTCCTCGGCGAATCGCAGATGCGAGGGTTCGATATTCGCGGCGTCGGCCCGCGCGTAGTCCGGCGCTTTTACACCACCGACGAGGACGGCAACGATATCCTGCGCGACCTCGATGACAAGAACAACTCGACCGACGCGCTGGGCGGCAATGCCTATTACATGGCGCGTGCCGAGCTGGAGATTCCGCTGGGAACTGGCGCGCGCGAGCTGGGCCTGCGTCCGTCGATCTTCGTCGATGTCGGTGCGGTATTCAACGTCAACACGCCACAGTTGAACGAAAGCCCCTATCCTGACGGTATTTTCATCCCCAGTCGTGACGGGGATGGCAATGCCTTGTACATCGAAACCGTCACCAACAGCGATGGCACGACGTCCAGCGTCACTACGACGTCGCCGCTCGCGGCGGACGGCACTACCGAGAACACGGCGCTCGGCCGGAACATCCAGCCGTTTGTCGAGGAATTCGTCGGTAATACCCCCAAGCCGCGTCTTTCGATCGGCATCGGGGTCAACTGGAATTCACCCTTTGGCCCGTTCAGGATCGATTTCGCCCATGCGCTGCTAAAAGAGCGCGGTGACGAAACGAAAACCTTCTCCTTCAACGTAGGAACCCAATTCTGATGTTTAAGCATGCCCTAAAGTCGGCGCTGGCCGCCGCTTTCGTTCCCACACTGGCCCTGGCCACCCTCGCTGGCGCCGGTGCTATCGCACCCGCTGCGGCGCAGGCGCAGAAGGTCGCGGTGGTCAACCTGCCCGCCATCGTCGTCAATTCGAGCGCCTACAAGACCGCTCAGACCCAGCGTCAGACCACTTATGCCGCGCAATTGCAGCAGGCCGAGACGCGTCGTCAGGCGCTGCAGGCCCAGCTCGATCCGCTGGTGACCGCGTTCAATACTGCCCGCGCAGCTGCCAATCCGAACCAGACCTCGCTCCAGCAGCAGGCACAGCAGATCCAGCAGATCCAGCAGCAGGGCCAGAACGAGCTCAACCAGATCCTTGCGCCGGTCGCGCTCAGCCAGGCCTATGTCGAGGAGCAGATCAACGACAAGATCGGCACGGCGGTGGAAAATGCCGCGAAGGCGCAGGGCGTCACCCTGATCCTGAGCCCGGACACGGTGCTCTATGCCGACAATGCGCACAATCTGAATGAAGCGGTGCTGGCCCAGCTCAACTCGCTGCTGCCGTCCGCCCAGCTCGTCCCGCCGACCGGCTGGTTGCCGCGCGAGCTGCGTGAGCAGCAGGAAGCCGCTGCAGCGCAGGCCGCTGCCGCGCCTGCCGCGACCTCGGGCCGCTAAGCGCCAATCGACGATGGGGGCTTCGATGGCTGAGGAAACCGGAACCGAGAGCGCGGGGTTCGATATCCCGCGCATTCTCGAGGCGCTGCCGCATCGCTATCCGATGCTGCTGGTCGACCGGGTCCGCGAGCTGGTCAAGGGCGAGCGTATCCACGCGGTCAAGGCCGTGACCTTCAACGAGGGTTTCTTCCAGGGGCACTTCCCCGGTCGCCCGATCATGCCCGGCGTCCTCCAGATCGAGGCGCTGGCGCAGGCCGCCGGCATCCTCGGCGTCGAATCGCTCGACCTCGCGGGTACCGGCAAGCTGGTCTATTTCATGGCCATCGAGGGCGCGAAGTTCCGGGCGCCCGTGGAGCCTGGCTGCCTGCTGGAGCTGGAGGTTGCCTTCACTCAGCAGCGCGCCCGCGTTTGCAAGTTCGAGGGCAAGGCCAGCGTGGACGGCAAGGTGACGTGCGAGACGCAGTTCACGGCGATGATCGCCTAGCTTGTTTGGGCCTCAAGCGCCGACGCTCGCATCCGCTCGCTTGGCT
>DDNW01000042.1:0-149 GCA_002341345.1 Erythrobacter sp. UBA2510 | reverse complement strand
TCGCGCTTTGGCTGCCGCGACCAAGAGCAGGTAATGTGCTGAGAGGTAAACGCTGGTTCGGCGCGCGCCGATAGCGCGCCGCAAGGCCGACTGGCCGCCCGCTGGTGCCCCGCAGTCCGTTAGGACGGAGGGAACAGCACCGAGGATGC
>DDNW01000131.1 GCA_002341345.1 Erythrobacter sp. UBA2510 | reverse complement strand
CACGATTTTTGCAACAGAGCCGATCAGGTCATAGCGATAGGCTGAGAGCGCGGGAAGCTTGGCAAAACAGCGCCCGACCAGCTCGGCCGGGCCCGCCAGAATGATCGCGACCAGGCAGAAGATGCCGGGCAGCACCAGCCATGCCGGAGGACCGCTCATCGCCAGCGAGGTGAAATAGATGATGTCGTCGCCCTCGCGCTGGATCGAGACCGGGAAGGCAATGACCAGCATCGTCGTGACGGTCAGCAGCGGAAGCGAGAACGGCCAGACCGACCAGGACTTGCGACTGATCAGGAAGCCGGCGCCAATGCCGAGGAAAGAACCCAGCAGCACGAAATTCGAAAAGTAGGACAGGTGGATGACGTTCGAGCCGAGCCAGCGTATCAGCGCCAGTTCGACGAACAGCATCAATGCCGCCGACATGACGAGCCGCAGTGCGACGCCACGCTCCTCAGGCTGGTGGTCGGTATTTTCGTCCATGCCCGACGTGAAGGTCGATGCGCTATCGGCAACGGTCATGCAAAAGTCCCCTCAGGATTACACGGCGGGACTAGGGGTAGGGCATGAAAAACTCGTTAACCATATCCGGGATTTAATGCGTGGGGGATAGGATTGCGATTGCCGCCCGAGCCAGAACGAAAAGGGGCGGCCCGTCAGGACCGCCCCTCAACCGGGTATCGCCAAAATCAGGCCGGATTAATAGGCCTGATTGACGTCAGATTGCGTTACCGGGGTGATACGGATTTCCACGCGGCGGTTCTGCGCGCGGCCTGCCTCGGTCGAATTGTCGGCGACCGGATATTGCTCGCCATAGCCAATGCTCTCGATCCTGGCGCGGGCAACGCCGCGCGAAACGAGGTAATTGGTGACCGATTCGGCGCGCTGGCGCGACAGGTTCAGATTATACGCGTCGCTGCCGGTCGAATCGGTGTGGCCCATCACGTCGATCAGGCTATTGGGATAATTGACCATGCTTTGCGCCACGCCGTCGAGCGTCTGGCGCATATTCGGGCTGATCGTCGAGGAATTCACCGCGAAGGTGACGTCAGGCAGGTTGACGAGAATGCCGTCGCCATTGGGCGTTTGACTGACGTCGACACCGCTGCCTGCGGTTGCCTCTTCCAGTTCTTTGATCTGCTCGTCCATGCGGTATCCGACATAACCGCCAGCTGCCGCGCCGATGCCTGCACCAACGATCCGGGCGGTCTTGCCGCCGATCAGGCCACCCAGCAAATAGCCGAGCCCGGCGCCGCCAACACCGCCGATGGCGGTGCGCGAAACCTTCTGCTCGCCGGTATTCGGATCGGTGACACAGGCGCTGACGCTCAGCAGCGAGGCCGCTGCAATGCTCGACAGGACAATCCGGGACTTGTTCATGGTATTTCCCTCTTCCTCAAAAACAGGCATTGGCGCGCATAGATCAGCCGCCAGATGTGTGCAGTTAACCCGCAAGGCCCATTAGTGGTTCCTGAACAATGATCATTGCCTGGTAGCGACAAAGGCTTCGCGCCCTTGACCAATTCTGCTAGCGCGGGCTCTCCGATGTCTCCCTTTCCCTGGTCCTACCTGTTCGCCCTGCTGGCATTGATTGTGCTCAATGGCGTGTTTGCCATGTCCGAGCTGGCGATCGTCTCGGCGCGAACGGCCCGGCTTCGCATGGCCGCCGACAATGGCAGCAAGGCGGCTGCAGTGGCGCTAAGACTGGCGGCGGAACCGGGCAAGTTCCTCTCTACCGTGCAGATCGGCATAACGCTGATCGGTATCATCGCGGGCGCTGTGTCAGGGGCCACTTTGGGTGAACCGGTAGGCGAGCGTATCGCTACGCTCGGCGTCGACCCCGACACCGCCGGCAATATCGGCTTCGTGCTGATGATCGGCGCGACCACCTATTTCAGCCTCGTCGTCGGGGAGCTGGTACCCAAACAGCTGGCCCTGCGCGCGGCAGAGCCCATTGCGCTCATCATGGCGCTGCCGATGTCATGGCTGGCGAAGATCGCCGCGCCCTTCGTGTGGCTGCTCGATTCCTCGTCCAGCCTGATCATGCGGCTGATCGGTGTGCGCCATCGCGGCGAACATGGGCTGAGTGCCGAAGAATTGCAGATGATCTTCGCCGACGCCACGCATTCGGGCGCTATTCAGGAGCGTGAGCGCGAGATTCTTTCGGGCGTCGTCCGGCTGGCCGAACGCCGGGTGCGCGAGTTGATGACCCCGCGTACCGAGATCGACTGGCTCGATGCCGGGGCGGACGAGGCCGAGATCCGCGAGCGTATTGCCACCTCGCCGCATTCGCTGCTGCCCGTCGCAGAGGGATCGCCAGACAAGGTCCTGGGCGTGGTCAAGGTCCGCGAAGTGCTGGCAAAGCTGCTTGCGGGCGAGGCCGTGGTCATTACGGAGCTGCTGCGCAAGAGCGAGGTGCTGCCGGACCAGCTCGACGCGCTCGATGCGCTGCGCGTGCTGCAACGCTCGGGCACCGGCATGGCGATGGTGCATGACGAATACGGCCACCTCGACGGAATCGTGACCACGGCTGACCTGCTCGCGGCGATTGCGGGCGATTTCGCCAGCCATCAGGATGAAGGCGACGAGCCGCTGGTGGTCGAGCGCGCCGACGGTTCGCTGCTTGTCTCGGGCTCGCTGCCCGCCGACGTGCTCGCCGAAAAACTGGAGATCGATCTGCCCGAACAGCGCGAATTCGCGACCGCCGCGGGTTATGTCCTGTGGGTGCTAAAGGCGCTACCGGTCGAGGGCGAGACCTTCGAGGAGCAAGGCTGGCGCTTCGAGGTCGTCGATATGGATGGCCGCAAGATCGATAAATTGCTGGTGAGTAGGGTGAGCGCGGACTGATCCCGCTTTTTGTTTGGCCTCAAGCGCCGGCGCTCGCATCCGCTCGCTTGGCTATCCTCGCCTGAATCCCTTCGGTCGCTTCGCTCCCTGCGGGGCGGCTGCGGGCGCGCGTTCGCGCTTGCGGGCCTACGGCCCGATACAGCGCCAAACTGTCAGATCATCCCGGTTCCTGGTCGCGGCAGCCAAAGGCCGAATGGCCGCCCGCAGGTGCCCCGCAGTCCGACAGGACGGAGGGATTAGCACCGTGGATGCTCGCCCGGATGGGCGAGCGTAACCACAAATTACGAAGGGATCACGCTTCGCGCAGCCTGACCGTCACCCTCGGGCGCGGCGATGATCGCGCGGGTGGTGGTGCCCTTGTCGACCGTATTGGTCTCGGCATCGCCCACGATCGAACGGATTGCGACGAGCGGCTCGCCCGCCTGCTGCAATGCGCTGGTTTCGGCGGGGCTGCGTGCAGGACGCGGGAAAAGTGTCTCCAGCGCCTGTTCGGCGGCAGTACCCTCGGCAGGGCGCGGGGCACCTGGCGAAGGAGGCGCGAGGTCGAAATCGGGCGGAATCACCAGCGGTGCCTGACGCTGTACGGCGAATTCGTCCGGGCGGTCGCGCCCGGCGATCAGGCCGCCGCCACACGCGCTCAGCATGGCGCTGGCCCCGGCAACGAGGGCGATACGGGACATGATCGGGCTGATTTTACGCATCTGGTTTCGTCTCCGCTCCCGCTGGAGCATTTGCGTCTGGTGAAACGTCGCTGTGCTCATTGGCCGGTTTCTCGCCGATGAACAAGGCGCGGGCAAGGATTATCACGACCCCGATGGTGATCGCCGCATCGGCGACGTTGAAGATCAGGAAAGGCCGGAACTCGCCGATATGCAGATCGGCATAGTCGATGACATAGCCGAACAGGAAGCGGTCGCGGATATTGCCCAGCGCCCCGCCCAGGATCATGCCGAGGCCCAGCACGTCCCACAGCCGCCGCTCGCGCATCATCCAAACCAGCACCACCAGCGCGATCAGCGCGGTGAAAGCGACGAGGCCCCAGCGCATTTCCATGCTGGTCGCCTCGAACATGCCCAGCGACACGCCGTAATTGTTGGTCCGGGTGAAATCGAAGAACGGCAGCAGCGGGTAGTGATCGCCGATGTTCCGGAGGCCCAGCACATTGACGACGAATTGCTTCACCCACTGGTCGGCAATGAAGATCGCAATCGCGAGCACGAGCCCGATGATCCGGTTGCGGGTGAATAGCTTGGCCATCAGGCGTTTTCGTCCAGTTCGGCAACGACGCTTTCGCAGCGTCCGCACAATGCGCCGTCTTCCTCGACCTCGGGCAGCAGCCGCCAGCAGCGTCCGCATTTGTGGTCGTCGTTCTTGGCCACAGCTAGGGCTTCGCCGCGTGTCACCGAACCGGTGATGAACAATTCGGCGAGGTCGGTGTCGCCAAGGCCCTCGGGGACGGCAGCGCCGGGGACAGTGACGGCGGCTTCGAGGCTCGAGCGTACGACTTTCTCTCGGCGCAGCGGCCCGATCGCTTCGGTCACGTCCTCGCGCAATTCGCGCAGCGCCTGCCATTTCGCCATGTCGACGCGATACTCGTCGGCCAGCCGGATCTTGGGCCATTCCTGCAGGTGCACGCTGTCCGCGCCGGGATAGCGGGTCTGCCACACTTCCTCGGCGGTGAAGACCAGCACCGGAGCGGCATAGCGCACCAGCGCATGGAACAGCATGTCCATGACGGTGCGGCAGGCACGACGTTTCACGTCATCCGAAGCGTCGCAATAGAGCGAGTCCTTGCGGATATCGAAGTAGAAGGCCGACAAATCCTCGTTGCAGAAATCCACCAGCGCGCGAGTATAGGCGGGAAAGTCGTAATCGTGCGCGGCGCGCTGCAGCTTCTGGTCGACATCGCCGAGCAACGAGAGCACGTAACGTTCCAGCTCGGGCATCTCGGCAACCGGCAGGCGCTCAGCTTCGTCGAACCCGTCGAGTGCGCCGAGCAAATAGCGGAAAGTATTGCGCAGCTTGCGATACTGGTCCGCGACGCCCTTCAGGATTTCCGGGCCGATCCGGTGGTCCTCGGTATAGTCGACGCTGAGCGCCCATAGCCGGATGATGTCGGCGCCGTATTCCTCCATCACCTTGAGCGGATCGACCGTATTGCCCAGCGACTTGGACATCTTGCGCCCGTCGGCGGCCATGGTGAAGCCGTGGGTCAGCACACCCTTGTACGGAGCGCGCCCGCGCGTGGCGCAGCTTTCGAGCAGCGAGGACTGGAACCAGCCGCGATGCTGGTCTGACCCTTCCAGATACAGGTCCGCCGGAGACTGCAAATCAGGCCAGCGCCCGCTTTCGAGCACGAAGGCATGGGTCGAGCCCGAATCGAACCAGACGTCCAAGATGTCCATGATCATCTCGAAATCTTGCTCGTTGTATTCGGGGCCCAGCAATTGCGCTGCATTGTCCGCGTCCCAGGCATCGACGCCTTCGGCCTTGATCGCCTCGACGATGCGCGCGTTGACGGCGGGGTCGACCAGATATTCGCCGCTCTCGCGATTGACGAACAGCGTGATCGGCACGCCCCAGGCGCGCTGGCGCGACAAAACCCAGTCGGGCCGCCCCTCGACCATGGAGCCGATGCGGTTGCGGCCTTTTTCGGGTACGAAGCGGGTGTTGGCGATTTCGGCGAGGGCGACCTCCCTCAGAGTGGCTTCCCCTGCCGTTCGTGCTGAGCTTGTCGAAG
>DDNW01000170.1:36587-36798 GCA_002341345.1 Erythrobacter sp. UBA2510 | reverse complement strand
GCATGGTTTCGATACGCGGGGCATGGGCCGACAGCTCGGTGCGGGCAGAGCCCAGCGCCTTCTGCATTTCGCCCAGGATGTGCGCACGGCCGGCCTTCGCCTGCTCCAGCGCCTTGCCCATGATTTCCTGCGTGATGCCGGCGACCTTGATGTCCATCTGCATCGTGGTGATGCCGCGCTCGGTGCCGGCGACCTTGAAGTCCATGTCGCC
>DDNW01000170.1:35244-36448 GCA_002341345.1 Erythrobacter sp. UBA2510 | reverse complement strand
ACCTTGAAGTCCATGTCGCCCAGGTGATCTTCATCCCCAAGGATATCGGACAGGACGGCAAATTCCTCGCCTTCCAGGATCAGGCCCATGGCAATGCCCGAAACAGGGCGCTCGATCGGAACCCCCGCGTCCATCATCGACAGGCAGCCGCCGCAGATCGTCGCCATCGACGATGAGCCGTTGCTCTCGGTGATGTCGGACAGGATGCGGATCGTGTACGGGAAGTCTTCGCGGCTCGGCAGAACCGGGTGCAGCGCGCGCCACGCCAGCTTGCCATGGCCAATCTCGCGACGGCCCGGCGCGCCAAAGCGGCCCACTTCGCCGACCGAATAGGGCGGAAAGTTGTAGTGGAGCATGAAGTTCGAATAGGTCAGGCCTTCCAGCCCGTCGATCATCTGCTCGCTTTCCTTGGTGCCCAGCGTGGTGGTGCAGATCGCCTGCGTCTCGCCACGGGTGAACAGCGCCGAACCATGCGCGCGGGGCAGGAAACCGACCGAGGATTCGATCGGACGAACCTGGTCGAGCTTGCGCCCGTCGATGCGCTGGCCGTCCTTGAGGATGGCGGTACGCACGATGTCGGCTTCGATCTTCTTGACCAGCTTGATCGCGGTCATGCGGGTCTGGCCGTCGAACTCTTCGGAGCCGTAATGCGCCTTGACCTTGTCGCGGGCCGCATTGAGCGCGTCCGAGCGGGCCGACTTGTCGGTCAGCTTGTAGGCAGCGGCAATGTCATCGCCGATCATGGCCTTAATGGCCGATTTCATCTCGGCCTTGTCGTCCGAAGCGTTGATTTCCCACGGATCCTTGGCAGCCTGTTCAGCCAGCTTGATGATCGCGCCGATGACCTTGCGGGTTTCCTCATGCGCGAACATGACCGCGCCGAGCATTTCTTCCTCGGTCAGTTCCTTGGCTTCGGATTCGACCATCATCACGGCCTGGTCGGTGGCGGCGACGACGAGGTCGAGGCGCCCTTCTTCCAGCGCGGTGTCCTGCTTCGGGTTGAGGACATATTCGCCCTCGATGAAGCCGACGCGCGCGGCGGCGATCGGGCCCATGAACGGCACGCCCGAAATGGTCAGCGCGGCAGAGGCGGCGATCATCGCGACAATGTCGGCCTCGGTCTCGCCATCATAGGACATGACCTGGCAGATCACGTTGATCTCGTTGTAGAACCCTTCGGGGAAGAGCGGGCGGATCGGGCGGT